>JBIPLY010000515.1:0-2892 GCA_044369385.1 Acetobacteraceae bacterium
GACCGGCGGGCGGTTCGTCGCCGGCTTCCCGGTCGGCACCTCGATGGACACCAACTACTGCTATGGCACCATCCCGGGTCTGACCCGCGAGAAGTATGCCGAGGCGCATGAGCTGATCATCCGCGCCTGGACCGAGAAGAAGCCGTTTGCGTTCAACGGGCGCTACACCAAGCTGCGCCACGTCAACCTCTGGCCGAACGTGCTCCAGACCCCGCACCCGCCGATCCACATCCCCGGCGGCGGCTCGATCGAGACCTATGATTTCTGTCTCGACAACACCTATTCCTATTCCTACCTCAGTTTCTCCGGGTATCTGCGGGCCAAGGCGCTGATGGAGGGCTACTGGAACCGCGTCGGGCAGCGCAATGCCGACCAGTCGCCCTACCGCGCCGGCTTTGCCCAGACGGTGTTTGTGGCCGAGACCGACGAGGAGGCGGAGCGGCTGTATTCGGAGCACGCCTTCTATTTCTACAATCGCTGCCTGCACGTGTATCCGGGTTTCGCCGACGCGCCGGGCTACCGCACCATCAAGACGATCCAGTCCGGCAACCTGAACCAGTATATGCGCCCGAACTATCCGACGCTGACCTGGAAGGACCTGGTCGATGGCGGCTACATCATCGCCGGCTCGCCCGAGACGGTGCGCCAGCGCATGGAGGAGCTGATCAAGAACCTCCACGTCGGCAACATCTTCCTCCTCCTGCATGTCGGCAACATGCCGAAGGACAAGTGCATGTATTCGACGAAACTGTTCGCCGAAAAGGTGATGCCGCACCTGCGCCATCTTCACCCCGAATACGAGACGGACAACCGCTTCTGGTGCAAGCCGATCGCGCGGCGCGCCACCCCGGCGCCCGTCGGCCGCCCCGAGATGGTGCCCGCCCAATGATTACCGCCCGGAAGATCGCCACCCGCGCCGCCGAGGTGAACGTGCTGACCGGCGGCAGCGGCCCGGACCTGCTGTTCCTGCATTCCGCCGGCGGCATCACCGCGGAGAACCCGTTCCTGCGCGCGCTGGCGGCGCAGTATCGCGTGTTTGCCCCGCAGCTTCCCGGCTACGGCGACAGCGGCGAGAGCGACAACATCCGCGACATGCTGGATGTGACGCTGCACAGCTTCGACGTGCTGGAGGCGCTCGGGCTGGAGAAGCCGATCCTGGTCGGGCACTCGCTGGGCGGCATGATCGCCGCCGAGATGGCCGCGCTGCGCCCGCGCGAGGTGGAAAAACTCTGCCTGATCGCCGCGGCCGGGCTGTGGCTGGACGAACACCCGGTACCCGACATCTTCACCCTGCTGCCGCGCGAATTCCCCGCCTACATGTTCCACGACGCCGCGGCCGGCGCGAAGATGATGGCCACTGGCGGCAACATGAACGACCCCGCCTTTCTCATCCCCTTCCTGGTCACCAACGCCCGTCAGCTCGGCATGGCCGGCAAGTTCCTGTTCCCGATCCCCGAACGCGGGCTGAAGGAGCGCATCCACCGCATCCGCGCGAAGACCGTGCTGGTCTGGGGCGATTCCGACCGCATCTTCCCCGCCCCCTATGCCCAGGCGTTCAAGGCGCTGATCCCTGGCGCGGCACTGGTCAGCGTGCCGGAGGCCGGGCACCAGGTGGTGCTGGAGCAGACCGACGCGGTGATGGCCGCGATCGCCCGCTTGCGCTGATCGCCCGCGGCCCCATTTGCCGATTCTTCCCCGCCTGCTAGGCATACGCATGACCGACAGCCTGATCGAAGAAACCGCCGACCGCCTGTTCGGCGACCATGTCACCCCGCGGCTGCGTGCCGCCGCCGAACAGGGCAGCTTCGCCGCCGAGGCCTGGCGTGCCGTGGAGGAAGCCGGCCTGCCGCGCGCGTTGGTGCCCGAGGAAGCCGGCGGCTTCGGCATGCCGCCCGCCGAGGCGCTGGGCATCCTGCGCATGGCCGGCAAGCACGCTGTGCCGCTGCCGCTGGCCGAAACCATGGCGGCATCCTGGCTGCTCGCCGGCGCCGGGCTTTCGATCCCCGACGGGCCGCTGACCATCGCCCCGGTCACGCGCGGCGAAACCCTGACCCTGACCCGCCAGGGCGCCGGCTGGCACCTGTCCGGCACCGCCACGCGCGTTCCCTGGGGCCGCGATGTCGGCGCCATTGCCGTGCTGGCCCACCATGACGGGCGCGCGATGGTCGCCCTGGTCCCGCGCGCGTCCTGCGCCGTGACCCACGCCGGCAACCTCGCCCGCGAGCCACGCGACACCCTGGTCTTCGACACCACCCTGCCCACCGAAGCGGTTTCCGCCACCGACACGGATGCCGCCGCGCTGCGCGCCCTGGGGGCGGCGATGCGCAGCCAGCAGATGGCCGGGGCGCTCGCCGCCCTGCTGGACATGACCACGCAATACGCGCTGGACCGCACGCAGTTCGGCAAGCCGATCGGCAAGTTCCAGGCGATCCAGCACAACCTGGCGATCCTCGGCGCCCACCGCGCTGCCGCCGGGGCCGCCGCGCTGGGTGCGGCCGAGGCGGTGGGCGACAACCTCGCCGCCTTCCCGATCGCGGTCGGGAAAATCCGCACCGGCGAGGCCGCCGGGCTGTGCGTCGGCCTGGCCCATCAGGTCCACGGCGCCATCGGCTTCACCTACGAGCACAGCCTGCATTGGTTCACCAAGCGGCTGCTGTCGTGGCGCAACGAATTCGGCAGCGAGACGGAATGGAGCCTGATGCTCGGCCGTAGCCTCGCCGCCGCCGGGCCGGACCGGCTCTGGTCCGACATCACCGCCGCCTGAGCCGGCTCCAGGAACCCCAGATGGTCGACCTCCCCTTCCCCCCGCCCCCGCCCAGCCCCGCGGCCGAGACGCTGCGGCTGGAGGTGCGCGCCTTCCTGGCCGACACCCTGGCCGATCGCACCCCCGCC
>JBIPLY010000516.1:0-2887 GCA_044369385.1 Acetobacteraceae bacterium
CGGGGCGAATCCGCGCGTATCGTCGCCGCTGCCCGGGCGTTCGATCTTGATCACCTCGGCCCCCATGTCGCCCAGCATCTGGGTGCAGGTCGGCCCCGCCAGCACGCGGGTCAGGTCCAGAACCCGCAGGCCCTTCAGCGGACCGTGAGTGTCCTTGATGTTCATCGGCGAAGGTTCCGTCCTGGTGGCCTGCGACACGAACCCGGCCGGCCCGCTGCGAAGCTGTTGCAATCCGGTGCAAGGTATCCTCCCCCACCCTATCAGGCAACGCCGCTCAGAACGGCAGCAGCCCGCCCACCGCCCGCTTCGCCGCCCCCGCCGCCGCCCGCGCCCCATCGATCACCGCCCGCGCCGCCGCCCGCGCGCGCGCCGCCCAAAGCCCGCCCTCCAGCTCCGAATCCCCGCGCCCCACGCTGTTGCCCGACAGCACCACCGCCCCTGGCGAAAGGTTCCGCAACAACGCCATCGGCCGCCCGCTCTCGTTCACCAGCCGCGAGGAGCCCAGCTCCACCCCACCGCCGGCGCCCTCCAGGTCGCGCAGCACGATCGCCACATCCGGCGGCTGCGCGCGCGGCCCCTTGGCGAAGACGCTGCCACGCACCGACAGCGTCGCCCCGTGCACGAACACCATCGCCTGCCCGGCCCCCGCCGCGCCGTCCTCGAACCGGCTGTCGCTGATCGCCACCCGATCGGCCACCGCGCGCACCCCGTCGCAGCCGCGCGGCGCCAGGAACGCGCTGCGCTCGATCCGCAGCGTCCCCACCCGCAACAGATCCAGCGTCGGCACGCAGCGCCCATTCTCCGGCAGCGTGCCGTTGCGCTCGAACACGCTGTCCAGCACGACAATCTCCGCCCCCGGCTGCGGTGCCGCGAGAATGCCCGACTGGTTGTTGACGAAGCGGCTGTGCGCCACGGTCAGCCCGTGCCCCTCGGCGCGGATGCCCGCCCCGTTGCCGTCGATCACCCGCGCCCGGGTGAAGGTCAGCCGCCGCACCGTCACATCGCGCCCGCCGATGACGAAGATCGCCTTGCCCCGGCAGGTCCGGTCGGTCAGCACCGCCTCGCCGGTCTCGGGCCCGGCAATGGTGATCCCGTTCTGCGGCCACACCGCACAGTCGAAATACTCACCGGCGGCGATCTCCACGGTATCGCCGTCCTTCGCCGCCCGCGCCGCCTCGCTCGGCAGCTTGAACGCCTCCTGCGGCCCCACCTTCAGCGTTGCCGCCCCGCCCGAAGCCGGCCACAGCGCCAGCAAGCCGAGCAGGGCGGCGCGCACCGTCATGACTTCGCCTTCAGCTCCATGCCCGCCAGCGCCTCGGGCAGCTTCGCCAAAGCCGTGTGGTCCTGCCCCGGCCCCAGCATGGCGGACGCCGCCGCCCACAGCTCCCGGCACTGCGCCGCGAACGGCGACGGCACCGCGCCCTCGCGCCCCAGCTCCAGCGCGATGGACAGGTCCTTGACCATCAGCTCCAAGGAGAACCCCGAGTCAAAGCCGCGCGACAGCACGAACTGGCGGAACTTCTTCTGCGTCGAGTTGTTCATCCCGGTCGAGGCATTGATCACATCGGTCATCAGCCCGGGATCAAGCCCGAATTTCTGCCCGATCAGCAGCGCCTCGATCCCGATCAGAAAGCCACCGGCGCTGACCAGGTTGTTCAGCGCCTTCATCGCCTGCCCGGCGCCGACCTCGCCGCACCGCGTGATCGTCGTCCCCATCGCCGCCAGCACCGGCCGCGCCCGCTCGATCGCGTCCACGGACCCGCCGACCATGATCGCCAGCTCCCCGGTGCGCGCCCGCGAAACCCCGCCCGAGACCGGCGCATCGATCAGCACGCCGCCCGCCGCCGCCACCCGCGCCGCCAGCGCCTGCGTCACCGAAGGCTGGCCGGAGGTCATGTCCACCACAATGCTGCCCGGCTTCAACCCGGCCAGCACATGATCCTCCGCATCGGCCAGCACGGCGGCGACATGCCCGCTGGTCGGCAGCATCGTCACCACCACATCGGACTGCGCGGCAAGCTGGGCCAACGTATCCGGCGCCGACCCGCCCAGTTGCTGCACGAAGTTGTTCGCCACCTCGCGCCGCGCATCGGCGACCGAAACGGTGAACCCGCCCTTCAGCAGGTTCGCCGCCATCGGCCAGCCCATGTTGCCGACGCCGATGAACCCGACGCTGGTGCTCATTTGGCGTCGACTTCCTTGAACACCCCGTCGGCCACCTTGAACGCGTCCAGCCCCGCCGGGATGCCGGCATAGATGCAGGCCTGCAACAGGATCTCCTTGATCTCGTCGCGGCTCACCCCGTTGGTCAGCGCGCCCTTCAAATGCAGCTTCAGCTCGTTCGGCCGGTTCAGCGCCGTCAGCATCGCCAGGTTCAGCATCGAGCGGTGCTTGCGATCCAGCCCCGGCCGCGTCCACACATCGCCCCAGCAGTATTCGGTCACCAGCTTCTGGAAATCGACCATGAACTCGCTGGCATTGGCGATCGAGGCATCGACATACTCGCCGCCCAGCACCGCGCGCCGCACCTCCAGCCCCTTGGCGAATTGCTCGGAGGCAAACTCCGCCCGCCGCTTCGGCCCCTCGGCCTTCTTCACGGCCGGCGGCTTCGCGGCAGCCGCGGGCTTCTTGGCGGGTGCGGCCTTCTTGGCGGGCTTCGCGGCGGCTTTGGCCATGGCGGTTCTCCTCGGGATCGGAACGGTGTTTGCACACAGGGGATTGCCAGCCGCCGCGCCAAACGGCAAGCAGATTGCAAAACTCCGGAGGACACGGCGATGCCCACCCCGATCTACGAGATCTTCGCCCTGCGCTACGCCCACCTCGCCGAGCGCAACCAGGGCAGCAACCTGATCTTTCCCGACGACCACACCGCGCCCATGCCGCTGGA
>JBIPLY010000618.1:0-2879 GCA_044369385.1 Acetobacteraceae bacterium
TAGCACCGTTAGCCGTAAAGCATCCTGAGATTAAGCTATTGGCTCAAATTCGAGCTATTACCGCGTTGCTGAACAACCTTAAAGGGTTTAAGGCATCGATGGATTACTTTGACGGTCGGATTCACACTCAGTATCGAACGTTATCGGGTGTTGGACGGTTTAGCTCCGGTGCAACTAAGGTTAGTAAAGCATACCCTAACCTTCAATCGATTAGTGCTAAAAAGAACCCGATTTTAGCTGAATTTGGACTTGAGAGCGTCCGTCAGGTCGTTAAACCTCCTGAAGGTTACGGCATGGCTGTAATCGACTTAGCAGGCGCTCACGGTCGTATTGCGGCTGGTTTAGCGAATGATGCTTTTGCGATTCAGATTAACAATGATGAAAGCATTGATAGTCACTCAATGGTTGCCGTTTACGTTGCAAAAACTCAAGGTGTTAGTTGGACTTCAGATTACATCTCGAAAGTAAGAGGGGATTATTCACACCCTGATGCTCAAAAAGCTGACCATTTCCGTAGTACGGCTAAGAACACGTACTATGGTTGGCTTAATGGTGCGGGTGCGGCAACGGTTCAAAATCAAATTGCAGCTAATACGGGAAACTTACCAAAGCTTGAAGACTGTCAAGCTGCATTAGACGGATGTAAACAGCTTTACGAAGGTATTAGTGGTTTTGTTAAATCTGTGATTTCTAAACTAGCTAATGATACCTTTACGATTCCTGATGAAACGGGATATAATCGTACATTCTGTCAGCACTCCCCTGAAGGTATTCATCATCTGTGTTATGAACTTGTACCAGGGTATAATGACAAATCTAAACTACAGCCACCTTATACAAAAGTCGTCGCTGCTACTTGGCAATTAATCGAAGCGGCTGCTGTAAAAGAAGGTTTTGTTTTAGTATCAGAACTTTGTGATCAACACCCTGAATGGGGATTAAAGATCATCAACATCGTCCATGACGAGATTGATATTGAGTTCAAACTAGAGTATGCTAGTCAAGCAATTACCGCTTGCAACAACGCTTTTAACGATGCATTCCTTCGACACCTTAAAAATGGTGTTTTGGATGGTCGTAAAACTGATTGGAAAAAATTAATCGCTAACGATTGGAGTGAAAAGTAATGAAGACCATTAATCTCAATGGTACAGAATATTCTACTATGAGCCATTTGGTAGAATACTTTGACTTTGCAAATAGTACAGCCGTGATTCGTCATCTAGAGGCTCACGGGGTTGATTCGGAGGATTATCGAATCAAGGTTAACCTTAAGAAAAACCAACGGCTTGCTTTGGGACTTAATACTAACTCTAGTACTACAGTATTGTATGAGGCTAGTTTGTCGGAAGTATTAAAAAAGCCTAAGCCTCTGAAAAACTGGTGTCCGTCAATTGAACCGATTCCAAATTACGAGTTTATTCCACGTCGGTTTCTTAAAGTAAGTTAACCCTTGCTAACCCGTATATCGAATAATTTTATATGGGGTGTTAGGTGCGAATGTAGTACGTTCAAACTCAACACCCCATTTTGCTGTTTCAACACTCTGCAATAGAACCCGCTCCTGATCTGTTAAATTACAACGATGGTTATAGATAATCTTTTCGCAAACCTGACGTAAATGATCGAGCTTCGTTGTAGAAAACGATCCACAATGTCGAACGTAAGAGCATAAGACATTCGGAGAAACTGAAACAGGATATCGACTAGCAACCTTTAACAATGCATCCCATTCGTCAGCACCATTCAGTTTAGGATTAAACCCGCCTACTAACCTTAAATGATTGGTATTAAATACAGCATTAGAGCCACATAATGAAGCATTAAAGCGTATTAATTTTACGTATGCAGTACGGATAGGGTTTTCCTGTTTAATAAACTCTGAGTCTTCAATCAATAGAAGATCTTTTAACAGTTGACTAGAGGCGATCCGCTCGGTTGATTTATAACCTGATTCAGTACGATAATCAATACGAGTTTTACAGATATCAACAGAGCTACCGTAATAAAGCTTTGGCAGTTGCATTTCAAGCTTGTTTGGTTTCCAGATATCATCTGAATCACAGAACGCTACATAAGGCGTTTTAACACGCTTTAAACCAGTGTTACGGCTGAATGCCACACCATGATTAAATACGTGTCTGATGAGTGTCCAGTTTGGTTTATTACGGACATACGTTTTTAAAAAGCTGTACGTATACTCTTCTGATGCATCATCAACGATGAAAACTTGCGTAGGGATTGTTTGATGTGCAATCGATTCTAAGCACGGTCTAAGGTACTCTAATCGTGTGTTATGTACCGGAACGATTACAGAGACATTTGGTAGGTTAGTCATAACTTTACCCGATCAATGTTTCATGAACAATTGTAGGATTTAAGTCATCATCAAACAATGAAACAATCTTCGGAGTGTTTTGTAGATTGCATTGACGATATGGTTTTAAACCCCACCAAATGAAATCTTGAACGTTGTAATCCAATGCCATTGTTTTGATAGTTGATACAAAGGATTTTACTTTTGCTACATCTTCAGTTTCATCGGGTACTGTCCAATACCCGACTTCAGACAGATCAACTTTAATGTTTGCAGCATTAGCAAGTTTAAGAACTTTCTCTAATAACGTGAAAGTCTCTTTAAAGTCTGTGTTGTTATGAACGTGAACTTGAATTCCAATACCACCAATGTTTTCGTTAGACGCAAGTTTAATGATTTTCTTCCAACGTGAAAACGAGGTACAAAGTAGCTCATCAAGGTAATAACTTTTAGAAGCGTCAGCGATAATCGCACGGTTCAAACATTCTTCTAAAATGTTAAATCGAAGGTTACCATTAGCCTTAACATTACCTGCAAGTAAATCCCATTTTTTAATTGAAGG
>JBIPLY010000138.1:0-9314 GCA_044369385.1 Acetobacteraceae bacterium
ATCCGAAAACCCAGAAACCTAAACCCCAAACCGTCCCAATCTCACAACCAGGACTTAAGAGCGCCGCCAACGTATCCCTTCCATTTCATGATGCAATTGTGAAAGAACAAAATCGCCGTTCGACTTCACCGAAGTGGCTGCCGATCGGTTTGCCGAATCCGCTTCTCGGCGAGGCCGAGTTAGATACAGGCTTCAGCGAAGAAGTGCAAGAGGCATCCCGTCGCCGTGAGCGGGCTTTTATGGGGTTCGCCGCATCCGGTCAACCCCCGTTTTCCGCGAACTGTCATTTTTCCGCCTCGGCCCATTCCAGGAACCAGGCGGCAAAGCGTGGGATGCCGACCGAAAGCGGCGTCGAGGGCGCGAACCCGGTCAGCGCGCCGATCGCGTCCACCGCGGCAAAGGTCTCCTGAACATCCGCCAGCGGACGCGGTGCCACCTGGCGTATCGCCTTGCGGCCCAAGGCTTTTTCCAGCAGCGACACCAGCTCGCTCACCGCCTCGCTGCGGCTGTTGCCGATGTTGAGCAGCCGCGGCGCATGCCCATCGGCGGGCGGGCGGTCCAGACAGCCGACGACCCCCGCGACGATGTCGTCGACATAGGTGAAATCGCGCCGCAGCGTGCCGCCGTCATAGACGGTGATGGGCTCGCCGCGCAGAATCGCCCGCGCGAAGCTGAAATACGCCATGTCCGGCCGGCCCCACGGCCCATACACGGTGAAGAATCGCAGCCCGGTCTGGGGGATCCCGTAGAGATGCGCATAGGCATGGCTCATCAGCTCGTCCGCCCGCTTGGTCGCGGCATACAGCGACAGCGGCGTGTCCACCCGGTCGGTCTCGCGGAACGGCAAAGCCTGGTTGGCGCCGTACACCGAGGATGAGCTGGCATACACAAGATGCTGGCAACGCGGCATGTTCCGCGCCGCCTCCAGCATCACCAGATGCCCGGTCAGGTTCGACGCCACATAGGACCAAGGGTCCTGCATCGAGTATCGCACCCCCGCCTGCGCGGCCAGGTGGACGATGCCGGTGATCTCCGGATGCAGGCGCAGCACCGCGCCCACCGCCTCGCGGTCCGCCAGGTCGACGCGGTGAAACGCGAATCCGCCCTGCCCTTCCAGCCGCGCCAGCCGCGCCGCCTTCAGCCGCACGTCGTAATAGGCGTTGAGATTGTCGAGCCCCACCACGCGCTCGCCGCGCGCCAGAAGCGCCGCGGCCACGTGATAGCCGATGAAACCGGCCGCGCCGGTGACGAGAATGGCCAAGCCCTGTCTCCGCGAACGCGGCGCCCTATTGCGCCACCCAGCCGCCATCCACCGAGATCGAGGCGCCGGTGATCGTCGCCGCCCCGTCCGAGCACAGGAACACTGCGGTCGCGCCGAGCTGCTCGGGGGTGGTGAAGCGGTTCATCGCCTGCTTCTCCATCAGCAATTGCCGCTTGGCCTCCTCGATCGGGATGCCGGCCTGCTCCGCCCGCGCCTTGACCTGCACCTCGACCAGCGGCGTCAGCACCCAGCCCGGGCAGATCGCGTTCACCGTGATCCCGTCATTGGCCAGCTCCAGGGCGGCGACCTTGGTCAGCCCGACCAGCCCGTGCTTGGCCGCGACATAGGCCGATTTCTGTGCGCTGGCCACCAGCCCGTGCGCCGAGGCGATGTTGACGATCCGCCCCCAGCCGCGCCCCTTCATCCCCGGGATCGCCGCCTGCATGGCCAGGAATGCGCCGGTCAGGTTGATCGCCACCACCCGCTGCCATTGCGCCAGCGGGAACGACTCGATCGGCGCCACGTGCTGGACCCCGGCATTGTTGACCAGGATGTCGATCCGCCCCAGCTCCGCCTCGCCCTGCGCCACCATCCGCGCCACCTCCTCGGCATCGCTGACATCGGCCGGCGCATAGGCCACGCGCACCCCGTGCCGGCTGGCCAGATCTTCGCGCTGGCGCGCGATTTCGCCCGGGTCGCCGAAGCCGTTCATCACGATGTCGGCCCCGGCGCCGGCCAGCGCATGCGCGATCCCCAAGCCGATCCCGCTGGTCGATCCGGTGACCAGGGCCACCTTGCCGCGCAATGCCGCCATCTCGCTTCGCTCCCGCTGCTGCTCCTTGCCGCACCTAAGGCGACTCGGCGGCCGAGGCAACGGAAATGCTTCCCCCGGCATCGCGCCCGCTGCCATGGTCGCGCCCATGGCCCTTCCCGCCGCCCTCGCGCCACTGCGCCACAAGCTGTTCCGCACCCTGTGGATCACCAACCTGGTGGTCTCCTTCGGCGTGTGGATGCAGAACACCGGCGCCGGCTGGCTCATGGCCACCATGGCGCCCGACGCGCTGACCGTCAGCCTGGTCTCGGTGGCCACGATCCTGCCCGTTTTCCTCCTCGCGCTGCCCGCCGGCGCGCTGGCGGACATCGTCGACAAGCGCCTGTTTATCCTGATGACCCAGGGCTGGATGTTCGCCGTCTCGGCGCTCCTGGCCCTTCTCACCTATGCCGGCTGGGTCGGCTCCACCACGCTGCTGATGCTCACCTTCGCGCTCGGCCTGGGGGCCGCGATGAACAACCCGGCCTGGGGCACCGTGCTCAGCGAGGCCGTCCCCCGCCGCGACCTGGTCCAGGCCATCGCCCTGAACGGCGTCGGCTTCAATCTCGCCCGTGCCATCGGCCCCGCTTTGGCCGGGGCACTCATCCTCTTCGGTGGCCCCGAACTCGCGTTCGCGCTGAACGCGCTGTCATACCTCGTGGTGATCGGCGTCCTGCTCACCTGGCGCAGCGCCCGGGTGCGCAGCTCCTCGCTCCCGCGCGAGCACCTGATTTCTGCGATGCGCGCCGGCATGCGGTTTGTTCGCCATACGCCCATCATGCGCGCCGCCATCGCCCGCACCGCCGCGTTCTTTTTCGCCGCCGCCGCCCCCTGGGCCCTGCTCCCGCTGGTGGTCAAGCAACAGCTCGGCCTCGGGCCCGGCTTCTTCGGCACCCTGCTCGGCCTGATGGGCGCGGGCGGGGTTGCCGCCGGCATGCTGCTGCCGCAGCTCCGCGCGCGTCTCTCCCGCGGCGACAGCGTCTTTGCCGCCAGCCTCAGTGCGGCCATCGGCATGGCCCTGCTCGCCACCGCCAGCCACTGGGCGCAAGCCGCCGTTGCCATGGTGCTGTTCGGCATCGGCTGGGTCGCCGCCGCCTCGGTCGCCGGCGGCGCCGCCCAGCTTGCCGCGCCCGCCTGGGTCCGCTCCCGGGCGCTGGCCATCTACCAACTCGGCTTCAACTTCGCCATCGGGCTCGGCACCCTGTTCTGGGGCTGGCTCGGCACCCGCTTCGGCCTGCAAGCCACCATGCTTGCCGCCGCCGGCACTGGCCTGCTGCTGGCCGTCCTCGCCCGCCGCTTCGATATCGACCGCGAACCCGCCGCCGCCCCGCCTGACCAGGCCGCCCTGCCCGCCCCCGAGGCCGTCGACCCCGACCTCGTCGCCGTCGTCCCCAGCGCCCGCGGCCACGTCATGGAATCCCAGCGCTATCGCATCGACGCCGCCCAGCGCGAGGCGTTCCTCGCCGTCATGGCCGAGTTGCGCGATGTCCGCGGCCGCGCCGGCGCGATCGCCTGGCAGCTTTACGAGGATGTCGCCCACGCCGATGAATGGCTGGAGGTATGGGAGGTCGAGAACTGGTCCGATCACCTGCGCGAGGCCTCCCGCATGGGCGAGCCCGACCGCGCCGCCCTGGCCCGCGCCATGGCGCTGCACCGCGGCGCCCCGCTTCCGCCCAGCCGCTTCCTGGCCATCGCCCCGCGCGCCGACAAGGACGATTCCGGCTAGCCTGACCTCGACCCGCCCCGGTAAGGTGCCCTCGCCACCGGAGAACACAGCATGAACGACCTCTTCGCCAGCGGCAAGGGCGGCCAGGACGCAAACACCTATTCAGCCAAGGATATCGAGGTCCTGGAGGGCCTGGAACCGGTGCGCCGCCGCCCCGGCATGTATATCGGCGGCACCGACGAGGCCGCGTTCCACCATTTGGCCGCCGAGATCCTCGACAACGCCATGGACGAGGCCGTCGCCGGCCACGCCACCACCATCGAAATGACCCTGGAAGAGGGCGATTTCCTGACCGTGCGCGACAACGGCCGCGGCATCCCGGTCGACCCGCACCCCAAGTTCAAGCACCTCAGCGCGCTGGAGGTGATCCTCACCACCCTGCATTCCGGGGGGAAATTCTCCGGCAAGGTCTATGACACCTCCGGCGGCCTGCACGGCGTCGGCAGCTCGGTGGTCAACGCGCTGTCCGAACTGCTGGAGGTCGAGGTCGCCCGCGAGCGCACCCTGTGGCGCCAGCGCTATGCCCGCGGCGCGCCGCTGACCAGGCTCGAGAATGCCGGTGCGGTGCAGAACCGCCGCGGAACCAGCTTCCGGTTCAAGCCCGACCCGGAGATCTTCGGCGCGCTGCATTTCAGCCCTGCCCGGCTCTATCGCCTCTGCCGCTCCAAGGCCTATCTGTTCCGCGGCGTCACCATCCGCTGGTCCTGCGCCCCCGCGCTGATCCGCGACGACACCCCCGCCGAGGCCGTGCTGCACTTCCCCGGCGGCCTGCGCGACAGCCTGGCCGACGACATCGCCGCCACCACCACCGTCGGCCAGATCTGGGCCGGCGAGACCGACCTGCCCCCGGCCGCCGACGGGTCCCGCACCGGGCGCGTCGAATGGGCGCTGGCCTGGCTGGAGGCCGGCGAAGGCTTCCTGCATTCCTATTGCAACACCGTGCCCACCGCGCAGGGCGGCACCCACGAGGCCGGCTTCCGCTCCGCCCTGCTGCGCGGCCTGCGCGCCTGGGGCGAACAGCGCGGCAACAAGCGGGCGGCCAACGTCACCGGCGAGGACGTGCTGGCCGGCCTGGCCGCCAAGCTCTCCGCCTTCCTCCGTGATCCCCAGTTCCAGGGCCAGACGAAGGAGAAGCTGACCAGCCCGGAGGCGACCCGCTTCGTCGAGACCGCCCTGCGCGACCGCTTCGACCATTTCCTCGCCGGCGACCCGGCCCAGGCCGACAACCTGCTCGCCTTCGTCATCGAGCGCGCCGAAGAGCGCATGCGCCGGCGCGAGAACAAGGACGTCGCGCGCAAATCCGCCACCCGCCGCCTGCGCCTGCCGGGCAAGCTGGCCGATTGCTCGGTGGAGGATGCCAGCCGCACCGAGCTCTTCCTGGTCGAGGGCGACAGCGCCGGCGGCTCCGCCAAGCAGGCCCGCGACCGCGCGACCCAGGCCGTCCTGCCGTTGCGGGGGAAAATCCTGAACGTGGCCAGCGCCAGCACCGAGAAGCTGCGCCAGAACCAGGAGCTGAAGGACCTCATCGAGGCGCTGGGCTGCGGCGTCGGCGAGCGCTTCGACAGCGCCCGGCTGCGCTATGGCCGCATCATCATCATGACCGACGCCGATGTCGACGGCGCCCACATCGCCTCGCTGCTCATGACGTTTTTCTATCGCGAGCTGCCGGCCCTGGTGCGCGAGGGCCATCTCTATTTGGCCCAACCGCCGCTGTACCGCCTGACCCAGGGCGCGAAATCGGTCTATGCGATGGACGACGCCGATCGCGAGCGCAAGGCCAAGCTGTTCAAATCCGGCAAGATCGAGGTCAGCCGCTTCAAGGGCCTGGGTGAAATGCCGCCATCGGCGCTGAAGGAAACCACCATGGACCCGGCGCGGCGCACGCTGCTGAAGGTGGTCATCGCGCCCGAGGACCGGGAACCCACCAGCACCCTCGTCGAAAGCCTGATGGGGCGGCGGCCGGAGCTGCGGTTCCAGTTCATTCAGGACAATGCGCGCAGCGTGGAAGAGATCGATATCTAAGAAAGAGTCTTCTTTTTGTGAACAAAAAGAAGCATAAAAACTTTATCCGTTTGCAGCCGGCACGCCAGGCTTGCAAACGGATAAAAGTTTTTTGGTTCTTTTTTTCAAAAAAGAACTGCTTTCTTTCTTAAACCGCCTTCTTCAGCGTCGGCGAAGCCTTGAACCGCACCGTCTTGCCCGCCTTCACCTTGATCGCCTCGCCGGTGCGCGGGTTCAGCCCCTTGCGCGCCTTGGTCTTCTTCACCGTGAAGGTCCCGAAGCTCGGAAGCGTGAACTTCCCGGTCTTCTTGAGTTCCTTGACAATGGCGCCCATGACATCGCCGGCGGCGCGGTTGGCCGCGGTCCCCGTCAATGACGCCGATTCCTGGATCACCTGAGCGATGAAGGCCTTGGACATGAAGCTGTGTTTCCTCTCCTGAGTGGCGGCACCCTGATGGCGAATGCGACTCGTCGATACGCGGTCGTCATCACTATCGGCGCGCCTCCTATCAGCCGATCCACGCAGGTGCAAAAGATTTCTTTAGCGAAGCGTC
Source organism: Acetobacteraceae bacterium (assembly GCA_044369385.1). GTDB lineage: Bacteria > Pseudomonadota > Alphaproteobacteria > Acetobacterales > Acetobacteraceae > CAMDGX01. The sequence goes on from JBIPLY010000138.1 coordinate 6,354, forward strand.
CGGCCCTGTTGCAGCCTGGCGCAGTCGCGGCGCGTCCGCGGGCAACAACAATCCGCCTGCATGCGTATGCCGCCGCCCCCCACGTCCTGCGATAGAGGCCAGAAGCCGTGACAGCCACTTTGCCCGCGACCGAATCGATCAACCCGCGGTACCGCGACTTGGATGCGTGGGATTCGTTATTCGCCGTGCAGGCGATGTGGGAAGCCCAGATGGCCGCCACCGCTGCGGTTCAACCCGCCCTCCCCGCCATCGCCGCCGCCGCCAGCGCCGCCGCCGCCCGCCTCGCCAAAGGCGGCCGCCTGGCCTATGCCGGTGCCGGCACCTCCGGGCGCATCGGCGTCCAGGACGGCGCCGAACTGCCGCCCACCTTCGCCTGGCCCCCCGAGCGCCTGGTGCTGCTGATGGCCGGCGGCGAGGCCGCCTTCACCCGCTCGATCGAGAACGCCGAGGACGACATCGCTGCCGCCGCCGCCGCCGTCGCGGCCCACGCCATCAGCCCGGCCGACGTGGTCATCGGCACCGCCGCCAGCGGCTCCACCCCCTATACCGTCGCCGCCATCGCCGCCGCGCGGGCCGCCGGCGCCCTGACCATCGGCCTGTCCAACTCCCCGAACGGCACCCTGCTGGCCGCCGCCGAGCACCCGATCCTGGTCGAGACCGGGGCGGAGGCGATCGCCGGCTCCACCCGCATGAAGGCCGGCACGGCGCAGAAGATCGTGCTGAACCTGCTGTCCTCGCAGATCATGGTCCTGCTCGGCCGCGTCCATGACGGGTTGATGGTCGACATGCAGGCCAAGAACGCGAAGCTGCGCCAGCGCGCCCTGCGCATGCTCCGCCACCTGACCGGCGAGGCCGACGACGCCCGCCTGCAGGCCGCCCTGGCCGCGGCCCATATGCACGTCAAGACCGCCGTTTTGCTGGTCCACGGCCTCGCCCCCGATGCAGCCGTCGCCCTGCTCGCCCGCCACGGCGACCGCCTGCGCCCCGCCTTGAAGGAGATCGGCCGATGATCGCGCTGCGCGCCCAACGCCTGTTCGACGGCCGCCAGGAGCATGAGGAGGCGGTGCTGCTGATCGCCGATGGCCGCATTGCCGCCATCGCCGCCGACGCGCCCCCGGGCGTGCCGGTCGAGGACCTGCCCGAGGATGCCATCCTCGCCCCCGGCTACATCGACCTGCAGGTCAACGGCGGCGGCGGCATCATGTTCAACGACGAAACCACGCCCGACGGCCTGGCCCGCATCGCCGCCGCCCATGCCGGCGCCGGCACCACATCGCTGCTGCCCACGCTGATCACCACCGACCGTCCCCACATGGCGCGCGCCATCGCCGCCGTGCAGGACGCGCTGGAGGCCGGCGTGCCCGGCATCCTGGGCCTGCACCTGGAAGGCCCGTTCCTCGCCCCCGCCCGCCGCGGCATCCACCCCGCCAACCGCGTCACCGCCTTCACGCCGCAGGACCGCGACTGGCTGCGCGCGCCCTTCCCCGCCCCGCTGCTGCTGACCCTGGCGCCGGACATGGTCGCGCCCGACGACATCGCCGCCCTGGTCGCGGCCGGGCGGATCGTGTTTGCCGGCCACACCGACGCCACGTACGAACAGGCCCGCGCCGGCCTTGCCGCCGGCATCAGCGGCGCCACCCACCTGTTCAATGCCATGTCGCAGATGCAGGGCCGCGCCCCGGGCATGGTCGGCGCGGTGCTGGATCACGCCCGCGCCATGGCCGGCATCATCGCCGATGGCCACCACGTCCATGCCGCCGCCCTGCGCATCGCGCTGAACGAGCTTGGCGCCGAGCGGCTGTTCCTGGTCTCCGATGCGATGGCAACAGCGGCCTCGGGCAGCACCGGCTTCACCCTGGCAGGGGAGGCGATCACCCTGCATGACGGCATGCTGACCAACGCCGCCGGCACCCTGGCCGGTGCCCACCTGACCATGGCCGAGGCGGTGCGCAACCTGGTCAATCTAACCGGCGCCGACTGGACCACGGCCATCCGCATGGCCACCGCCACGCCCGCCGCGGCCCTGGGCCTGACCGACCGCGGCGTGATCGCCCTCGGCGCGCATGCCGACCTGGTCGTGCTGGACGACGATCTGCGCGTGCTGGAAGTCTGGCAGGCCGGGGCGCGGATCTAGCCCCCCGGCCCGCTGGCGCGACGAAAGCCCCGCCTGGGCGAGGCTAAAGCCCCGCCTGCGTGACAAACTTCGTGTTCAGATAGGCCTCGATCGCCTCCGAGCCGCCTTCCGAGCCGTAGCCGCTATCCTTGATGCCGCCGAACGGAACTTCCGGCAGCGCCAGGCCCAGGTGGTTGATCGTGTGCATCCCTCTCTCCACGGCCGCGGCAATGGCGTTCGCGGTCTTCGCCGAGCGGGTGAAGGAATACGCCGCCAGCCCGTACGGCAGCCGATTCGCCTCCGCCACCACCTCGTCGAAGCTGCTGAACGGCACCATCAGCGCCAGCGGCCCGAACGGCTCCTCGTTCATCACCCGCATCTCGCGGCTGAGGTTGGTCAGCACCGTCGGCTCGAAGAAATTGCCCTTGTTGCCGATCCGCTTGCCGCCGGTCTGGATCTCCGCGCCCTGCTGCACCGCGTCGCCCACCAGCGCCTCCATGGCGGTGATGCGCCGCGCATTGGCCAGCGGCCCCATCGTGGTGGACGGATCGGTGCCGTCGCCCACCTTCACCTTCTTGGCCACGCCGACGAAAGTCTCGACGAACCGCGCATAGACGCTCTCCTGCACCAGGAACCGCGTCGGCGAGACGCAGACCTGCCCGGCATTGCGGAACTTCGCCGCCCCCAGGATGCGCGCGGCGGCTTCCACATCGGCGTCGTCGAAGATCATCGCCGGCGCATGCCCGCCCAGCTCCATCGTCACCCGCTTCATGTGCAGCCCGGCCAGCGCCGCGAGCTGCTTGCCCACCGCCGTGGAGCCGGTGAAGGAGATCTTCTTGATCGTCGGA
>JBIPLY010000517.1:0-2861 GCA_044369385.1 Acetobacteraceae bacterium
TTGACCGACATGACCTGCCCGGTGCCGTCGTTGATCCGCACGACCTTGTAGGCCCGGCGGGGAATATCGAACAGCCCGGAACGTCCGCTTGCTGGTTCAGTGATCGAGACGTCCGGCCTGCGCAGGAACCCGATGGTGATCAGCCACACAGCGCCGGATTCGGCGTGCTCGACCTCCTCCAGCAACGGGTCGGAACAGATCTGGTCGCCAAACAGCTCCTGAACCGTCCCCTTGGCCAGCTGCACCGCCTGCTTCACATCCATGTCAGGCTTCCTTGTCCGGAGCCGTCAAATCCCGCGCCACATCCGGCGCCCGCAGCAATTCGTCCACATGCATTGCATAGTCGATGCTGGTATCGGCCTGGAACGACAAATCTGGCGCCACCCGCAGCCGCAACTGCTTGGCCACCTGGACGCGCAGATACGGCGCCGCCCGGCGCAGCGCCGGCAGTTTCCCCGCGATGTCGGACCGCCCAAGCCGGGTGACGAAGGCCGTCGCCCGCTTCAGGTCCGGCCCGATGCGCACCTCGGTCACCGTGATGACGACATCGGCCAGTTCCGGGTCGCGGATTTCCCCGCGCCCGAACACGCCGGCCAGCACGTGGCGGATTTCCTCCGCCACGCGCAGCTGCCGTTGCGAGGGAGCCTTGGATGAGGGCGCCGTCAGCCTCAACCCGGCACCATCTCGATCTCGAAGCACTCGACGACATCGCCTTCGCGCAGGTCGTTGAAGTTGGCGAAGGACAGGCCGCACTCGTAGCCGCGCGCCACTTCGCGCACATCGTCCTTGAACCGCTTCAACTGCGTCAGCTCGCCGTTGTGGATCACCACGCCGTCTCGCAGCAGCCGCACGCCGGAGCCGCGCTTGACCAGGCCCTCGGTGATCATGCAGCCCGCCACCTTGCCGGTCTTGGTGATGTCGAACACGCGGCGGATCTCGGCATAGCCCAGGAAACGCTCGCGCGCCTTCGGTGCCACCTTGCCGCGGACCAGCTTCTCCACATCGTCGGACACGTCGTAGATGATCGAGTAGTAGCGGATATCCACGCCATCGCGCTGCGCCATCTCGCGCGCCTGGGAGGTTGCGCGGACGTTGAAGGCCACGATCACCGCGTTGGAGGCCCGCGCCAGCTGGATGTCGCTCTCGGTGATCTGGCCGACGCCCGACAGCAGCACGCGCACGCGCACTTCCTCATGCGCCAGCTTGGTCACCGTGGCGTTGATCGCCTCGGAGCTGCCCTGCATGTCGGCCTTGATCACCAGGGCCACTTCCTTCTGCGCGCCGGCCTGGATGCGTGCCAGCATCTCGTCCAGCGTGCCGCGCGCCGCACTCATCACGCCGGCGGCCTTCTCGCGCAGCTTGCGCTGGCGGAACTCGCAGATCTCGCGCGCCCGGCTTTCGTTCTCGACGACGACGAACGGCTCGCCGGCCATCGGCACGCCCGCCAGGCCCAGGATCTCCACCGGGGTCGAGGGCGGGGCGTATTGCATCGCCTTGCCCTTGTCGTCGAGCATGGCGCGCACCCGGCCCCATTCGGCACCGGCCACCACGATATCGCCCTGAAACAGCGTGCCTTTCTGCACCAGCACGGTCGCCACCGGGCCGCGGCCGCGATCCAGCCGGCTTTCGATCACCGAGCCCTCGGCCGAACGCTCGGGATTGGCCTTCAGGTCCAGCAGCTCGGCCTGGAGCAGGATCGCCTCCTCCAGCTTCTCGATGCCGGTGCGCTGGGTGGCGGAGACCTCCACATCCTGGGTCTCGCCGCCCATGTCCTCGACCACGATGTCATAGCTGAGCAGTTCCTGGCGTACCCGGGTCGGGTTCGCGTCGGGGCGGTCCATCTTGTTGATCGCCACGATGATCGGGGCGTCGGCGGCCTTGGCGTGCTTGATCGCCTCGATCGTCTGCGGCATCACCCCGTCATCGGCGGCCACCACCAGCACCACGATGTCCGTCACGCGGGCGCCGCGCGAGCGCATCGCGGTGAACGCCTCGTGGCCCGGCGTGTCGATGAAGGTGATCGAGTTGCCGTTCGGCAGGGCGACGTTGTAGGCGCCGATATGCTGGGTGATGCCCCCGGCCTCGCCGCCGGCCACATCCGTGGCGCGCAGCGCGTCCAGCAGGCTGGTCTTGCCGTGGTCGACATGGCCCATCACGGTGACCACGGGCGGGCGCGGGATCAGGTCGGCCTCGATGTCGACCTCGCCCTCCAGCCCGATCTCCACGTCGTCCTCGCTGACGCGCTTCACCTTGTGGCCGAATTCCTGCACCACCAGCTCGGCGGTGTCGGCGTCCAGCGTCTGGGTGATGGTGGCCATCACGCCCATCTTCATCAGCGCCTTGATGACGTCCGGCGCGCGCGCGGCCATGCGGTTGGCCAGCTCCTGCACCGTGATCGCATCCGGCAGCACCACTTCGCGCACCACCTTCACCTGGTCGGCGCGCAGCCGCTCCAGCTCGGCCTGGCGGCGCTCGCGCTCCCGCTGGCGGCGCACGGAGGCCAGGCTGCGGACGCGGTCGTCCTCGCCTTCGATGGCGGCCTGGACGTCGATGCGCCCGGCGCGGCGGCGGTCGTCGCCGACCTTCTTGGGCGTGACCACCGGCGGCTTGCGCGCCGGCAGGGCGCCGACGCCGGGGCGACGGATCGGGCGCGCCTCCTCCTCCTCCTCCGAGCGGGCGCGCAGGCGCAGCGTCTCGCCGGCCGGCGTGGCCGGGGTGGCGGGGGTCGGCGTGGGCCGGGCGGCGCGGCGCGGCTCTTCGCCGGTGCGCGCCACCGGGGCCGCGGTGCGCGCCACGGTGGCGGCGGTCTCGGCCGCGGTGCGGGCCTCTTCCTCGGCCTTGGTGCGCGCGGCTTCCTCGGC
>JBIPLY010000603.1:0-2859 GCA_044369385.1 Acetobacteraceae bacterium
TGGAATCGTTACAACGATCAAGTCACAGAAGGTTTGTATGCAGGAGGTACGGGCGCGGACTTTATTGCCGTCCATCCTGATGACGAATTTATCACATACAAAGATAACGAAGTTGCGGCGAGAGATGCCCTGTCATTGACTCGTAAGGGATGGAAAGCGCAAGTTGTGGAAGTAGAAACTTTATGAATGAGAAACTACTACACGCTCGATTTTTTCAGTCTAAAGGAAAAGCAGACAATAAAGTATCGTATGACCCCCACGGGTTCGGGCTAGAGGTTATTCAAATTATGGCGGAATATGCAGATACTTGGTTTCCGACTAATTGTATCGCCTACCATCATAAAGCCAAGAGTGATATTGGGCATCAGGTTCATGTCGCTGCTACTTCTGAACAGTGGGAAGCTGCGAAACAATATTGGGAATCAGGGGCTTTTGATTGATCAACAATTGGGAACTTGAGATCCCAAACTCCCAAAAGTCCTACTATATAAGGGTAAAAGCCGGATTCTGTAAGGGATTCGGCTTTTTAGATCCACGATCCACCGCCCGTCGCTACCAGAATTATTTACCATCTGGAAATAAATCTGTTATAACTGGTGAATAGTTACATAGGATTTTTTATGAGGCCCCACGAACATAGGCAAGAAATCAAAGCCAGACTCAAGCCAGAAGATAGGGAAAAATTAAAAACCCTCGTCATCGGCATGGGTTATCGTTATTGGAGACGGGAATCAGCAGAACCCGCATGGACAGAGTTTTTGGAGGCGATTACAACGGGCGATATAATTCTTTACAAAAAAGTTGAGTGAGGGTTGATATTTTAGGATAACTGGAGTAGAGTTATAAATATAGGGATACAGAGGGCAAGTGGAATTGATATGTCAACGCAATTAGACTTATTCGGTAATCATGTTGATACTCAAGCTAAAGACCCTATTTGGATTTTAAAGAATCGCCCAGCACCCGATCCAAACTCTCCTATCGTTGTTTCCTATGGTGGGGGAACCAATAGCACCGCCATGTTAATTGCAATGGTGTTGAAAGGGATTAAACCCGATTTAATCTTGTTTGCTGACACGGGGGCGGAGCTACCGGAAACCTATCAATGGGTAGAGACTTTTTCTAATTGGCTTTTAGTAGAAGGATTTCCTGGGATTGAGTGGGTAAAATATAAACAGATGGGAACATCTCGACAAAAATACGAATACTCGACACTAGAAGAAGAAAGTTTAGTAAAAAAACTTTTGCCAGCAAAAGCATACGGGTCTTCAAATTGTTCAATGAAGTGGAAAATTCAACCAATACAAAAAGCAACTAAAGAATATTGTTTAGAGAATGATATTAGGTCAATCCCTCGGCAATTTGTAGGGATTCATGTGGGGGAACTGCGACGACTCTTAGACAAATCCGGCAAAGTCCGAGAGATGATATGGGAAGGAATTAGACAGGAATACCCTTTAATTGAATGGGGTCTAAACCAAGAAAACTGCAACGCTCTGATTAAGTCGGTTGGTTTTCCTGTTCCATCAAAATCATCCTGCTTTTTTTGCCCAAACCGCAAAATCAGCGAGATTGTTGAACTAAAGGAAAAACATCCCGAACTATATCAAAGGGCTGTTGAGATGGAACAAAATGCCGATCTAAGGTCTTTGAAAGGTTTGGGGCGGACTAAATACGCTTGGGGAGATGTTGGAGCCTTAACCCCGATGGAAAAAGCACTTATTGAAGCTGGAGAGAATAACAAGCTATGCGCTTGTATTGACTAAACCACACACATTATCAAATTAAAACTAACCAGGGGTTTATATTCCCTGGTTTTTTGCTGTTTATCTAATCACAGGGACAGGAATAATCCCCAACAACTCAGCAAATATCTGGCATTCCGATCTCGTTGCGTCAATCACAATCCAGTTATTCTCCCTCGCCAATTCCAGATATCCAAATCGAACCCGATCTAAAAAAAGCAAGTCTCGTTCAATCTTGTCCAGAGGTTTGTCGAGATCGCGGCGCACCGCCACCTCAACAGGACAATCGAACAAAATCACCATATCGGGATCAATTCCCCCCGTCGCCTCGTGATTTAGCTTTCTTAAATTATCTAAATCAAGTCCGTGCCCATATCCCTGATAAGCAAGTGTTGAATCCGTATAGCGATCGCACAATACCAAATCAGAATCTTCTAACAAATATTTAACCGTGGGATTGTGTTTAATCCTATCATTCAGGATTAATTTAAGCTGCTGTTCCGGTGTCAAAAGCCCATTCTTTAATTCAAAACGAACGTCATAATCACAGGGTTCTCTTGTGATGTAAAATTTTAACTTTAACGCCGTGAAATGGTCGCAAAGTTTTCTAATTTGGGTTGTTTTCCCACTGCGGTCAATCCCTTCAAAAGCAATCAATTTGCTCATTTCATCCTCATCCAATTTTTAATCAAATCATCTTTAATCATACCTTGCCGTACTAATTCAATTATATATTCTCTAGCTTCCTCCAAAGTCAATATATCCACATTACGTTTAATTATCGCAAGTTTAAATTCTTGCTCCATTGTTAGCTGTGTTGGTTCCATTTCCGTTGTTATAAGAATATCAACACATAGATTATATCAAAAAATATTTTGATTTTTATATCTCTTTAATACAGAATCAAAATATTTTTTTGATTTACCTGTTGCCAATTGCTCCTGATAATGGATTTAATTTGCCAATGCGTATTCTAATATTGCCTGATAATCAGGAAAGTGATAGGCTATTTGACCCCCAAGGAGTGAGGAGAGTTCTTTTAGTGCGGATGCGTATCCATCCTTTGTTGGTGAATTCATTTTTTATTAATGTTTACTCATGGGATTAAACCCTC
>JBIPLY010000139.1:0-9264 GCA_044369385.1 Acetobacteraceae bacterium
GGTGCAGGGCCAGCTGCCACATCCGCCCCTGTGCCTCGTCGACGGCCCCCGCCGCGCGGTCGTGGCGCAGTTGCCGGGTGATGCTCTCCAGGTTGAGGAACCCGCCGGGATCGCCCTTCCACACCTCGTCCAGCCGCGCCATCTGCTCCAGCGCCAGCAGCGGGGCGCCGCGCTCGTCGGGGCGCAGGGTGAGCGCCTTGCGCTGCTCGATCAGCGCGCGCGCCACCGGATGCTGGAAGCGCCGCTCCGGCAGCTCGAAGCCGATCGTCTCGCTGTGCCCGGCAAGCCCGGTGGCATCGCGCCCGACCAGTCTTGCGTCGACCATTGTCCCGGCCCAGGGATGCGCCGTCAGATCCTGCACCCGCGCCCCTTTGGCCGCCTTGGTGCTGCCGCCGGGAAGCTGGATCGGCACCACCAGCACGGGCGCCTCCGGCCGCTCGCGCAGGGTCAGCTCGGCCTGCAATCCCACCACGCCATAGGCATGCGCCACCTCCCACGGCAGGCGCGTCTGCGGCACCCGCGCCCGCAACCCGCCCGGCGGCTCCGGAAAGCGCACCTCGGGGGCGACATTGGCCACCACGGTCACGTCCCAACCCGCCAGTTCCCGCCCGTCCCGCATCAGCACCAGCCGGCCGCTGTCCTCCAGCGCCTCCTCGGCCTGGAAGCTCGCCGCATCCAGCGCCCGCACCGCCAGCGCGCGTGCGCCCTGGGTCAGGCTCGGCGCCGCCAGCCCGCCGGTGACGTTGACCACCAGCCGCGAATCGCGCGGGATGGTGACCGCGCCGCCCTCGGGTTTCAGGAACACCGGCGCCTGCCCGGTATAGGCCGGGGGCGTGATCCAGGCCTGGATCTGGGTGGCCGCCGGGGCCGCCACCGCGCCGAACACCGGCACGAAGCCGCGCAGCACCCGCCCCGGCGCCTGCTCCCCGGCGATGCCCAGGCAGGCCGCCAGCCCCACCACCAGCCCGAGCCGCAGCGCGCGCGGATCGTGCCCAGCCATTCCCGGCCGCGGCAGCCCGATGCGCAGCCGCCCCACCTGGTCCATCGCGCGCACCACATGCGCCACCCACAGCGCCGCCGCCCCGGGCTGGGCCGGCCGGTCGGTCAGCACCGAAAGCGGCCGATGCGGCAGCCCGCTGGCCCGCTCCATCCGCCGGTCCGCCGCCGCCGGCTCCGGAACCGTGATCCGCCGCCCGGCCCGCCACAGCGCCGCCAGCAGCAGCAGCGCGAAGCCGCCCAGCAGCCCGGCATGCGCCCAGCCCGGCAGCATCCGCGGCAGGTCGAGCAACGCCAGGCACAGCCACACCCCGGCCACCCCCAGCACCGGCCAGACCGCCGGCCAGGCGCGCTCGAACCACAGCGCCAGCCGCGCCAGCCGCCGCCGCCGCGCCACCGCGCGCAACAGGGTGTCCAGTCGATCCTGCGGGCGCGGCGGGGTGATCATGCCGGAGTGCCTCGGGTTCAGGTGTCGAAAAAGCCGGGAATCCGCTCCCCGGCCCAGAGATCCGCATGCAGCTGGCGGTCGCGCACCACCGCCCACTGGTCGCCATCCACCATCACGATCGGCAGCAGCGGCCGCGTGTTGTAGCTGGAGCTCATCACCGCGCCGTACGCCCCGGCATCCAGGATCGCCACCTGCGCGCCCTGTTGCAGCCGCGGCAGCGCCCGGTCGCGGGCGAAGGTGTCGCTGCTCTCGCAGATCGGCCCGACGATATCCACCACCTCCACCGGCCCGGCGGCGTCCGCGGCATCCAGCGGCACGATGCCGTGATAGGCATCATACATCGCCGGCCGCACCAGGTCGTTCATGGCCGCGTCCAGCACCAGGAAGCGCCGGCTGGCCACATCGCCCTTGGCGATCGCCACCTCCGACAGCAGCACCCCGGCCGGCCCCACCAGCCAGCGGCCGGGCTCCACCATCAGCTGCACGCCGAGATTGTTGAACGTCGCCCGCACCGCCCCGGCATAGGCCTCCACCGAGGCGCCGGGATCGTCGCGATAGCCGATGCCCAGCCCGCCGCCGCAATCCACCCGGCTGACCGTGTGCCCGGCGGCCCGCAACTCCCGCACCAGGTCGGCCGTGCGCGCATAGGCCGCCCGATACGGCGCGATGGTCAGGATCTGGCTGCCGATATGCAGCGCCAGCCCCACCGGCTCCACCCCCGGCAGTGCCGCCGCGCGGGCATAGACGGCCATCACGTCGCCATGGGCGATACCGAACTTGTTGTCCGCGCGCCCGGTGGTGATCTTGGCGTGGGTCCCGGCATCGACATCCGGGTTGATGCGCAGTGCCACTTGCATCACCCGGCCCATCGAGCTGGCGATGGCGGACACCGCCTCCAGCTCCTCGGCGCTCTCCACGTTGATCTGGCCGATGCCCTCGCCGATCGCCAGCCGGATTTCCCGCGCCGTCTTGCCGACGCCGGAGAACACGATGTCCTTCGCCGCCACGCCGCCGGCGCGCGCCCGGCGCAGCTCGCCCTCGCTGGTCACATCCGCCCCGGCCCCGCCGCGTGCCATCAGGTTCAGCACCGCGATATGGTCGTTGGCCTTCACCGCGTAATGCAGATGCGCCCCGGTCCCCGCCAGCGCCGCCTGCAGCCGCGCCAGCCGGTCGCGGATCGTGCCGGCGCCATAGACCCAGGCCGGCGTGCCCACCACCTGGGCGATGCGTTTCAGCGCCACGCCCTCCAGCATCAGCCCGGCATGGGCGTGCATGGAAAGATGCGGCCGCGCGGCGAGCAGCTCGGCAACCGAGGGGTCGGGGATGTCGGAGACGGGGGCGGGATGGGCCATGATCCCGGCAGCATATGATGGCTTTCTCGCCCTGCGCCAGTGTTGCGCGTCACACGGTCGTCATTGGCCCCCGCCGCGCCTGGCCCCCGGCCACGGTCTCGCCGACCAGCGCCACGCCGAATTCGTCGAACAGCGCCGCGCGGTCGGCCCGCCTGGTGGTCAGGAACCGCTGGCCCAGCGCGGTCAGCCGGTCCAGCGGCGCCACCCCCTCCACCCGCGCCACCCAGGCCGCCGCGCGCGGCCAGCGCGACAGGTCGGCGCCGACGGCCGCCCAGCGCAGATTGGCAAACGGGGCGGCGACCGCCAGGTCGGGCACGCCCAGCGCACCGTTCAGGAAGCCCGCGGTCGGAGCGACGGATTCGAGGAAATCCATCACCCCCGGCAGCTCCTCGGCCACCAGCCGCGCCAGGGCGGCTTCGTCGCGCGGCTGCTTGAACACGCCCGGGCGGATCACCGCGCCGCCGAACAGGCCCCAGACGAACACGTCGCCGATGCGGGTATCGGCGAACTCCTCGATCCAGCGCCCCCGCGCCCGGGCGGCGGCATCGCCCGGCAGCAGCACCGGATCGGGGAAGCGCTCCTCCAGATACTCGCAGATCACCGTGCTGTCCGGCAGCGCCAGGTCGCCATCGATCAGGACCGGCACCCGGCGCAACGGCGACAGCGCGGTGAAGCCGTCGTTGCCGAAGAACGGCACCACGGGGTCCAGCACATACGGCACGCGCTTCAGCGCCAGCACCGCCAGGACCTTGCGCACATAGGGCGAGCCGGGGGCGCCGATGATGGTGAGTGGGGCCACGGGTGGGTCCATCAGGGCGCGCCCGCCGGCTCGTCCCCCGCCAGAAACGCCGCCATCGCCGCCACTTCCGCATCGAAGGCGCGCGCGAAGGCCGGCTCGGACGGTCGTTCGGCCACGAAGCCCGGCCGCACATCCAGCCCCTGCGCCGTGCGCGCCACGGTCACCCAGCCGATCACCGCCTCGCCCCATTGCAGCGGCAGCGCGTAGTAGCCGCGCACGCGCTTGGCCGCCGGGGTATAGGCCTCGAACCGGTAGTCCCAGCCCCACAGATGCGCGAAGCGCCGCCGGCACCACACCAGCGGGTCGAACGGCGCCAGGAACCGCAGCACCCTCGGCCCCGCCCGCTGCGGCGGCGGCGCATCGGCCGGCCAGAGATAGCGCACCCCGTCGATCTCCGCCGCCGCCAGCCAGCCTTCGTCCAGCAGCCCCGCCACCGGGCCGGGCCGCTCCAGCGCGCCCACCGTCATCCGCCCCACCTTGGCCACCAGCCCGGTCAGCGTCGGCTGCGCCACCGGGGCCAGCATCCGCGCCAACTGCATCGCCAGCGCCCGCAGCCGCACCTCCGCCGCCGCCGCTTCCACCGCCGGGGCGGCGGCATAGACCCGGATGCCGGACTTCCGGCCGGCCACCCGCAGCAGCCCGTGATGCTGCAACAGGTCCAGCGCCCGCGTCGTCGCCTGGCTCTGCCCGCCCCAGGCGTTCAGCGTCAGCCCCTGGCCCAGGGCGGCGGCCAGCTCCGCCGGATGGGTCGGGCCGTGGCGGCGCACATGCGCCAGCACCTCGGCGGCAATACCCTCGGGCACCAGCATCCCGTCCGGCAGCGCCGGATCGTGGCGCGGGTGCAGCAGCGCGTGCAGCCCGGGGTCCATGAAGCCGTAGACATGCAGATAGCCTTCCTCCAGCGCCAGCCTTGGATAGCGCCGCTCCAGCTCGCCGGCGCGATACCCGCGCACGCGGTGGCGCAGGATCAGGTCCTGGGCCCGGGCCGGCGCGCGGATCGGATCGGCCTGCACGAACCCCATCCCCGCCAGCGCCGCCTTCAGGCTGGCCGGGCGGGGGAAGGCGGCGGCCAGCGCGTGCCGGCGCAACAGGGTCAGCGGATCGGGGCGTGCCATGCGCCGGACGATAGGCGAGCGCCCGCCGCCGCGCTATACGGGACGGATGAGCGACGAATCCAACACCCCGCCCGACCGTCTTTCCACCGACCCGCGCAGCCCCTGGTTCAACCAGGCCCTGCTGCAACGCGGCGTCGGCATCCGGTTCAAGGGCGTCGAGCGCACCAATGTCGAGGAATACTGCATCAGCGAAGGCTGGGTGCGCGTGGCCGTCGGCAAGACCACCGACCGCAAGGGCAACCCGATGACCATGAAGCTCTCCGGCCCGGTCGAGGCCTGGTTCCACGATACCCCACAGGACTGACCTGCCGGCGCAAGGGGTTTCAATGCCTGACGAAATCCGTCATACGTCAGGAATGTCACCCACCCTGGCCACTCCGCGCGCCGACGCCACCCGCCTCGCCATCATCGAGGCGGCCGAGCGGCTGTTCCGCACCATGGGCTACCAGAAGACCACGGTCGCCGACATCGCGCGCGAGCTGCGCATGTCCCCGGCCAATGTCTATCGCTTCTTCCCCAGCAAGGCGGCGATCAACGAGGCCATCGCCACCCGCCTGCTGGACACCCTGACCGCCGAGATCTGGGCCATCGCCCGCGCGCCGGAGCCCGCGCCAGACCGCATCCGCGCCATTTACGCCGCGCTGCACACGCGGATGGTGCAGCTGTTCTTCGACCAGAAGCGCATGCACGACATGGTCAGCGCCGCGATGCAGGAGCATTGGGGCGTGGTCGACGCCTATATCCACGGCATCGACGCCGCCCTGCGCCATGTCCTGGTCGAGGGCCAGCAGGTCGGCCTCTTCGACCCCGCGCTGGACCCGGAGGTCTTCGCCAAGCTCATGCACAGCGCCACGGTGCATTTCTGCCACCCGACGCTGATCGAGCAATGCGTCGATGAGGACCTGCCGGCACTGGCGGCGGGGATGGCGGAACTGGTGCTGCGGGCGTTGCGGCCGTAGGCAAGAAAGCGGTTCTTTTTTGAAAAAAAGAACCAAAAAACTTTTCCCATTGGCTCCCGCCTCTCCCGGGGCGGCCGGGTGCCAATGGATAAAGTTTTTTTGCTTCTTTTTGTTCACAAAATGAAGATTCTTACTTCCTGCCTGCCATCCCCAGCGCGGCCCCAGCAACCCCCAACCCCAACAGCGTCCACCCCAACGCCCCCCAGGCCCCCGCCGCCGCCAGCGCCCCGCCGGCGATCGCCGAGGTCACCCATCCGACGCTGGCGCAGGTGATGTTGATCCCCAGCACCGTGCCCCGCACCTCCGGCGGCGTGGCCGACAACAGGCTGACCAGCGCCGGCCGGCTGACCCCGTTGACCAGGCCATAGGCCACCCCCAGCGCGACGGCCGCCGTCACCCCGCGCTCCGGCACGAACAGCGCCACCGCCACCGCCCCGGTTCCCAGCGCCGAGATCGCATACAGCAGCGCCCGGTCGCGCCAGGCATCGGCCAGCCGCCCGCCGATCATGTTGCCGAGGAAGTTCCCGCCGGCCACCAGCGCCAGCGGCAGCGCCAGCTCCGCCAGCCCCAGCCCGTGCGCCAGTTGCAGGTAGGTGGCAAAGAACGTCGCCACCAGGCCGAAGCAGGTCCGCTCCATCACGCTCGCCCCCAGCAGCGCCAGGATGCGCGGCCGCAGCGCCGCCCGCAGCCCCGGCCCGCCCGCGCCGCCGCCGGCCCGCGCCGGGCTGGGCGGAAACACGAAGCACGTGGCGACGGCCACGGCAAAGGCGCAGGCCGCGATCACCAGGCTGACCCCGCGCCAGCCGACGAAACTGCCGATCCAGCTCGCCGCCGGCACCCCCAGCAGCAGCGCCAGCGACTGCCCGCCGATCACCCAGCCCATCGCCCGGCCGCGCATCGAATACTCGACCCGCTCCGCCACCTCGCCGAACACCGTGCCCATATAGGCGCCGCAGGCCGAGCCCCCGACCGCCACGCACACCACCGCCTGGCCATAGCTCTGCGCCAGCGCGATCCCCACCATGGACAGGCCCAGCACCACCTGTCCGCCCATCAGCACGCGCCGCCGCCCGAACGCCGCCCCCAGCGCCCCGGTGAAGAACGCCGTCACCCCCCAGGTCACCGCCGTCACCGACAGCAGGTGCGACACCATCACCAGGTCGGTGGCGAAATCGCGCGCCATCTGCAACAGGAACGGCGCCCGCGTCATGCCGGTCGCCGCGGCCATGAACACGCCGGTGCCGGCCAGGGCCAGCAGCGCCAGGGGATAAGGAGAAGCTTTCGTCACCCCCCATCCTCGCCCGCCGCGCCGCGATCGCATAGCCTGCGCGCAAAGGGGTTCCGACATGGCAGACACCACCCGCCGCACGCTGCTGGTTCCGGCCGGCGCCGCCGCGATCGAGACGATCATCGAGGGCGCCGGCCCCGCCCTGGTCATGCTCCCCTCGCTCGGCCGCGACGGCTACGAGGATTTTGATGAAGTCGCCGCCCTGCTCGCCGCCGGCGGCCTGACCGTCCTGCGCCCGCAGCCGCGCGGCATCGGCGGCTCCACCGGGCCGATGCAGGGCGCCAGCCTGCACGACATGGCCGCCGACATCGCCGCCGTGATCCGCGCCCTGGGCGCCGGCCGCGCCGTGATCCTGGGCCACGCCTTCGGCCATTTCGTCGCCCGCATGACCGCCGTGGACCACCCCGCCCTGGTCCGCGGCGTGGTCCTGGCCGCCGCCGCCGCCCGCGCCTACGCCCCCGAAATCGCCGCCACCCCGCGCCAGGCCGGCGACCTCACGGCCCCCGAGGCAGCCCGCCTCGCCGCCCTGCGCCTGGGCTTCTTCGCCCCGGGCCACGACCCGCGCCCCTGGCTGCACGGCTGGCACCCCGCCACCCAGCGCATGCAGATCGACTGCCGCGAAAAACAAGGCGTCGCCCAGTCCGACTGGTGGCACGCCGGCACCGCCCCGATGCTGGAACTGATCCCGGCGCTGGACCCGTTCAAGCCGCGCGAGAAATGGGACGAACTGCGCGCGGAATTCGGCGCCCGGGTGCAGGCGCGGGTGATCGACAACGCCAGCCACGCGCTGTTCCCGGAGCAGCCGGGGGCGGTGGCGGAGGCGGTCCTGGCGTGGGTGGGTCAGCTTCAGACGTAAGGAAGAATCTTCTTTTTGTGAACAAAAAGAAGCAAAAAAACTATATCCGTTTGCATCCGGCGCCCCCGGGAGAGGCGGATGTCAATGGGGAAAAGTTTTTTGGTTCTTTTTTTCAAAAAAGAACTTCTTTCTTAAATAACGAGCCCCCCATCGACATGCAACACCTGCCCGGTGATGTATCCAGCCTCCACCGAGGCCAAGAAGCCGATCGCCGCCGCGATATCCGCCGGCTCGGCGATGCGCGCCATCGGGATCCACCGCAGCCGCTCTTCCATCCCCGCCGCACTCATCGCCGCATGCGCCCCGGCATCCTTGCGCACGAAGCCCGGCGCCACCGCATTCACCGTCATCGCCGGCGCGAACTCCACCGCCAGCGCCCGCACCAGCGCCTCCAGCCCCGCCTTGGCCGCCGCCGAAGCGGGGAACAGCGGAAAGCCGGGCCGGAACGCATGGGCGACGAAACTGCTCACCGCCACGATCCGCGCATCCGTCCCCGCCCGCAACGGCCCGACAGCGGCGCGCGCCAGGCGCAGGAAGCCGGACTGCATCGCATCGATCGAGCGGGCGAAAACTTCGTCGGTCAGGTCCTCGGCCCGCGTCCGGTCGGCAAACCCGGCATTGGCGACCAGAACATCCAGCCGCCCGAACCGTGCCACCGCCTGTGCCACCAGGGCGGCCGCCGTCTCCGGCGCGGCGAGATCGCCCAGCATCGCCTCCGCCTCCGCCCCCTTGGCCCGTGCCTCGGCCACCACGCCCTCCAGCCCCGCCGCGTTGCGCCGCGTATGCGCAAGGATCGAAATCCCCGGCCCGGCCAGCCGCCGCACCACCGCGGCCCCCACCCCGGTGGCGGCCCCGGTCACCAGAACAACGCGGGTCATTCCGCCGCCTCCGCCAGCACCGCGGCCTCGGCGCGCACCCAGACCGCCGTGTCGTGGAACACCGCGCCGCCATCCGGCAGCGCCGGCTCGTCGCTGGTCAGCGCGTTGATCCCCACCCCGCCGACATGGTCGGCATGCGGCCAGATGCTCTCCGCCACCACCACCCCGGGCTGCGCCCCTTCGACCAGGCGGGCATGCAGCACCACCTCCCCGCGCGCATTGCCCAGCCGCACCAGCCCGCCCTCGATCACCCCCAGCCGGGCCGCATCGGCCGGATGCACCAGCAGCGTCGGCCGCCCCTCGCGCGCCCGGGTGTACGGCGTCTCGGTGAAGGTGCTGTTCAGGAAGCTGCGCGCCGGGGCCGCCACCAGCCGGAACGGGCGCGACGCGTCGGCCCGATCGATCACGTCGACATGGTCCGGAAACGCCGACATCCCGGCATGCCCCGCCCCGATCGCCGCCCAGTCCGCCCGGAACCGGAACCGGCCATCCTTGTGCCCGAAGCCCTTGATGAAATGGGCGGTGTCAAAATCCGGCTGCGCATCATGCCACCGCGCCGCCATCACATTGTCG
>JBIPLY010000520.1:0-2848 GCA_044369385.1 Acetobacteraceae bacterium
CATTACGACAACTGCGCCTCCGGGGGCACGATGGATACCACCGATGTGCTGCGCGAGATCATCCGCCAGGGGCTGGAGGATGTGGTGTTCTTCGGCATCTACGACCCGATTGCGGTGCAGGAGGCCATCAAGGCGGGGATCGGGGCGGAGGTGACGCTGACGATCGGGGCGAAGCTGCCGATGCCGTTGATGCCGGTGCAGTCCTCGCCGCTGACGGTGACGGGGGTGGTGCAGACGATCTCGGCGGGGACGTTCACGTTGAAGGGCGGGCTGACGCCGGGGTTGCGCGTGTTCATGGGGCCGACCGTGGTGCTGAACACCGGGACGATCGAGATCATCCTGCTCTCGCGGCACATCGAGCCGACGGCGCAGGAGATGTTGACGAATCTGGGGATCACGCCATCTGCGAAGAAGTTCATCGCGATCAAGAGCCGGGTGCATTTCCGCGCCGACATGGGCAAGGCCGCCCGCGAGATCGTCGAATGTGCGGGGGTTGGGGCGTGCACCAGCGACTATTCGCAGCTGAAGTTCCACAACGTGCGGCGGCCGATCTTCCCGCTGAACATGGAGCTGCAGTGGAACCATCCGGCGTGACCTTCGACATCGCCATCGTGGGGGCGGGGCCGGCGGGGTTGTCGGTGGCGCGCGCGATGGCGGGGAGCGGGTTTTCGGTGGTGCTGCTGGAGGGCCAGGCGCGGGATCGCCTGGCCGAGCCGGCCGCCGATGGGCGGGAGATCGCGCTGACGCGGGCCTCGATCGACGTGCTGCGCGGCTGGGGGGTGATGGAGCGGATCGATCCCGCCGAGGTGGCGCCGCTGCGCGAGGCGCGGGCGATGAACGGGGGCTCGGCGCTGGCGCTGCGGTTTGCGCCGGGGGCTGGGCAGACGCTGGGATGCTTTGTGCCGAACCATCTGATCCGGCGGGCGCTGTTCGCGGCGGTGGCCGAGATGGCCGAGGTTTCGGTGATGGATGGGGTGCGGGTGGCCGGCGTGGTGGCCGGGGAGGCGGGGTCCGTGGTGCGGCTGGCGGATGGGCGGGAGGTTGGCGCGCGGCTGGTGGTGGCGGCGGATACGCGGTTTTCCGAGCTGCGGCGGGCGCAGGGGATCGGGGCGCAGATGGTCGATTTCGGCAAGACCATGATGGTGTGCCGGATGACGCATGCGGTGCCGCATGAGGGGGTGGCGACCGAGTGGTTCGGGCATGGGATCACGGTGGCCAATCTGCCGTTGAACGGGGATTGTTCCGGAATTGTGGTGACGGTGCCGGGGCATGAGGCGGAGCGGCTGCGGGGGATGGATGACGCGGCGTATGCGGCGGAGATCGGGGCGCGGTATGGGGACCGGCTGGGGCCGATGACGGTGGTGGGGCCGCGGACGGGCTATCCGCTGGTGGCGGTGTTTGCCAACCGGTTTGTGGGGCCGCGGTTGGTGCTGGCCGGCGATGCGGCCGTGGGGATGCATCCGGTGACGGCGCATGGGTTCAATTTCGGCCTGGCGGGCGCGGTGCGGCTGGGCGAGGTGTTGCGCGGGGGCGGGGAGCCCGGGGCGGCGGGGCGGCTGTTGCGCTTCGAGCGCGGGCATCGGGCGGCGACGTTTCCGCTGTGGGCGGCGACCAATGCGATCGCGCGGCTCTACACCGACGATCGCGGGCCGGCGCGGCTGGTGCGGGGCGCGCTGCTGGCCGCAGCGGTGGCGGCGGGGCCGGTGCGGCGGGCCATTGCCGGGCGGTTGGCGGCGGCGTGATTTGACCGCGCGTTAACCTTTTGCCGGGCAGCATCGCGGGGAAGGTTCCGCGCGAGGTGGTTTCATGTCGGCAACTGTGTTGCAGCGTCGGCCGGTGGTTCGGGGGGTTGGCGGGGTGGCGGAAGCCGCCACCGGGGTGACTGCGTTTCTGGATGCGGTGCTGCCGGAGTGTCGGCGCATGGTGGATGTGGGGGCGGGGCTGGCGGGGTGCAGCCTGTTGGGGGCGGCGGCCGGGGTTTCGGTGGCGAGTGTTGCGCTGACGGCGGGCCAGGCCGTGCGGCTGGAAGGGCGGCTGGGGCTGATGCCCGGCCTGGCGCGGCTTGTGCGGGTGCATGACGCGGCGCCGGCGATGGACAGCCTGGCGGCGCTGATCGGGGAGATCGGGCTGTGTCCGGCCAGCGTGCTGCGGCTGGGGGCGGATGCGGCCGGGGTGGTGCCGGGGCTGGCGCCGCTGCTGGCGCGGGGGCGGCCGTTCGTGGTGCTGGAGCCGGGCGCGATGCGCGGCGGGGATGATCCGTATCGGGCGCAGTTGGAGGGAGTGCGGGGCGCGCTGGCGCTGGCCGCGACCTTGGCGGTGTATCGGCATCTGTATCTGTGGGGGCCGCAGGGCTGGGCGCATGTGGCGCGCGAGGAGCGGCTGGGGTTCCTGACCGGGTATCTGATGGTGCCCAAGCTGTCCGACGGGACGCCGGCGCGGGGCGGTTGCGGGCGGTATGGGTTTGTCGGGCCGGTGGGCGTGTCTGAGGTGGCGTTGCCGTTGGGCTGACGCGCGGGGCGGTATAGGCTGGGGGCCATGGTGGTTCCCGCTTCGCTCCAGGGTTTTGTGGAATCGGTGACGCGGCATTGGGCGCGGGGCTGGGTGCGGGATGTGGCCGTGCCGGGGCGGCGGGTGGCGGTGCGGGCGGTGGCCGGGGGCCGGGTGGTGGGCGAGGGGGTGGCCGAGCTGTTTCGCGGCGATGTGCGCGCGGCCGGGCTGGGCGACGGGAATTGCGGGTTCATGATCGATCTGTCGCGCCATGCCGCCGAACTGGGCGGGGTGGCGGTGACGCTGTGCGACGCCGTGACGGGGGCGGTGGTGCCGGGCTCGCCAGCGGTGGCGGGGGATC
>JBIPLY010000519.1:0-2848 GCA_044369385.1 Acetobacteraceae bacterium
TCGGGGGAGAGGGTTGGGTGAGGGGTCGCCGCGCGCCGTACCCATGCTGCGCATGCAGCCGCCGACGCACAGGAATCCCGCAGCGCCGCAGCGACGCCGCGCGGCGATCCACGCCCCCGCCGCCGCCTCCGCCCCATCGCGCGGCCGGCCGCCGCCATTCCTCGCCTTCCGACGATGTCGCCCCGGCGCCACGGCAAAAAACGCCGCCCCCGCCCATCGCCGACTCACGCCCTAAATGTTACGAATACAAAACAATTAACACGGCGCCGCCGCCCCCGCCACCCGCACCAGCACCCCATCGGCCAAAAGCTGCGCCACGCTGGCATCGGTCTGCACCTGCGTCGCCCCGCCCGGCTCGTCGAACCACGCCGCCGCCCGCCCGATCCACACCGGCAGCGGGCTCGCCACCCGGAACGCCGAATAGGGCTGCGCCGCGCACACGCTCGGCAAGGCCCGCCCCCGGAACGCCGCCCCCTTCGGCGACAGGAACCGCCCATTGTCGGACCCGAACCGGTCCAGCAGCACCCCGGCCGGCAGCACGATCGGCACCGCCGCGCCGCGGAACCCATCCTCCGGCGGCCACCGCACCTCGCCCGCCGCCGTCAGCCAGGCCGCCCCCAGATCGCCCCGCACCCATCCCGGCCGCGAAACCGGCCCCGCACACCCCGCCAGCAGCACCGCCACCGCCACAAGCCACCGTCCCATGTCCCGCTCCCCTCGCTTGCGCCAGATCAACGCCGAACTGTCGCCAAACCGTCATATTCCCCAAAACCCAGGAGGCCGTCATGTCCCAGCGCAAGATCGGCGAGGTCGTCCGCCGCACCCCCGTCACCCTGCCCGCCACCGCCACCGTGCAACAGGCGTGTCAGGCGATGCACCAGCATCGCATCGGCGCCATCCTGGTCACCGACGCCCAGGGCGCGCTGCTCGGCATCTTCACCGGCCGCGACGCCGTCCGCCTCCTCGCCGACGGCAAGAGCCCGGCCCACACCCACCTCGCCGCGGTCATGACCCGCAACCCCGAAGCCATGCCCCCCAGCCACACCGCCATCGACGCCCTGCGCCTGATGCATGACGGCGGCTTCCGCCACATCCCCGTCGTCGCCGCCGGCCGCGTCGTCGGCATCGTCTCGGCGATGGATTTCCGCAGCGGCGAACACGCCCGCCTCGATGACGAAACCGGCTTCTGGGAACGCATCTGACCCCTCCCCAACGCCGCCGCCGTCGGGCTACGATGGCGTCATGACCCATACCATCATGATCGCCTCCCCGCTCGAAGCCGAGCACGTCGCCGCCATCCGCGACACCCACCCCGACCTCCAGGTGCTCTACGATCCCGCCCTGCTCCCCCCCACCCGCTACACCGCCGACCACAAGGGCATCGACGGCTTCACCCGCACCCCGCTGCAACAGGCGCGCTGGCGGGAGATGCTCGCCGAGGCCGACATCCTCTGGGACCTGCCCGCCGCAAGTGACCTGGCCCACCTGCCGAACCTCAAATGGATCCAGACCACCTCCACCGGCGTCGGCCCGGCGGTGGCCTCCCTCGGCCTGGCCGACCGCGACATCCTGGTCACCACCGCCCGCGGCGTGCACGCCCGCCCGCTGGCCGAATTCGTCTTCGCCAGCCTGCTGTCGCACTGGCGCGAGCTTGACCGCCTGCGCGCCGAACAGCGCGCCCATTCCTGGATCCGCTATTGCGGCGAGGAGGTCGCCGGCCGCCACCTGGTCATCATCGGCGCCGGCGACCTCGCCCGTGGCTGCGCCCGCCTGGCCCGCGCCTTCGACATGACCACCACCGCCATCGCCCGCGACCCCGCCCGCACCCGCGCCCACAACGACCTGTTCGACGCCGTCCTGCCCACCGCCGACATGCACCGGGCGCTGGCCACCGCCGATGCCGTCGTCGTCACCGTCCCCCACACCGCGCAGACGGAGAACCTGATCGACGCCGCCGCCTTCGCCGCCATGCCGGCCGGGATCGCCTTCGTCAACATCGCCCGCGGCACCGTGGTCGACGAAGACGCGCTGATCGAGGCCTGCGCCAGCGGCCACATCGGCTTCGCCGCCCTCGACGTTACCCGCATCGAGCCGCTGCCGCGGGAATCGCCGCTGTGGGACATGCGCAACGTGCTGATCTCGCCCCACTCCGCCAGCACGGTCACCGCCGAGAACCGCCGCATCACCGAGATCTTCCGCCACAACCTGCTGTGCTGGATCGAGGGCCGCCCCGCCGAGATGCGCAACGTCCTCGACCGCAAGCTGCTCTACTAGGACGCGCCAATGACCTTCTCCCTGCTCGGCCGCTGCCCCCGCACCGGCCAGTTCGGCGCCGTGGTCACCACCTCCGCGGTCGGCGTCGGCGCCCGGGTGCCCTTCGCCCGCGCCGGCATCGGCGCCGTGCTGACCCAGCACCGCACCGACCCCCGCCTCGGCCCGCTTGGCCTCGACCTGCTCGCCCGCGGCTTCACCGCCCAACAGACCATCGACGCCATCGTCGCCGCCACCCCCCACCGCGCCTGGCGCCAGCTCGCCGCCATCGACGCCGCCGGCCGCACCGCCCATTACGACGGCGCCCATGTCCGCGCCGCCATCTCGGTGGCCCATGGCCGCGACTGCGTCGGCGCCGGCAACATCCTGCGCAACGCCGAGATCGCCCCGGCCATGGTCGCCGCCTTCGAAGCCGACCCCTCGCTGCCGCTCGCCACCCGCCTGGTCGCCGCCATCCAGGCCGGCGAGGACGCCGGCGGCGAGACGGCGGCGGTCGTCTCCGCCAGCCTGCTGGTGGTCGAGGCCGAGAGCTTCCCCCTCGTCGACCTGCGGGTGGACGCCCACGACACGCCCCTGG
>JBIPLY010000140.1:0-9222 GCA_044369385.1 Acetobacteraceae bacterium
AGCGCGGCACGCCGTTTCGCGGCATCCTGTTCGCCGGGCTGATGCTGACGCCCGACGGGCCGAAGCTGATCGAGTTCAACGTCCGCTTCGGCGATCCGGAGTGCCAGGTGATCCTGTCCCGGCTGATGGACGACCTTTTGCCGGCGCTGCTGGCGGCCTGCGACGGCGAGCTTGCCACCATCTCCCTGCGCTTCCGCCCCGCCGCGTCGCTGGCCGTGGTGATGGCGACGCGGGGCTATCCCGGCGACTATCCGAAGCACACCCCGATCGGGTCGCTGGAAGCGGCGGCGGCCGTGCCCGGCGTCACCGTCTTCCACGCCGGCACCGACCTGCGCGACGGACAGCTCGTCAGCACCGGCGGGCGCGTGCTGGCGCTGGTCGGCACGGCGGACACGCTGCGCGCGGCGCATGATGCCGCCTATGCCGCCGTGGACGCGCTTGATTGGCCGGAGGGGTTCTGCCGCCGCGACATCGGCTGGCGCGCGCTGCGGTAGCGCCGCTATCCTGGCGCCTGTTCCAGGGGGGCGCCACATGCCGAACGTCGAAATCCGCCCGGCGCGGGCCGAGGAGATGGGCGAATTCGCCCGCCAGGCCGCGCGCCAGCTCGCCCTGCCGCCGGAGATGTTCGACGGCATGGCGCCGGAATGGACCATGTGCGCCATCGTCGACGGCGCGATCGCCACCACCTATGCCGCCTGGCCGCTGCAGATCCGCCTGAATGGCCGCGCGGTGCGCATCGCCGGGGTGACGCAGGTCTCCACCCACCCCGC
Source organism: Acetobacteraceae bacterium (assembly GCA_044369385.1). Lineage (GTDB taxonomy): Bacteria > Pseudomonadota > Alphaproteobacteria > Acetobacterales > Acetobacteraceae > CAMDGX01. The sequence continues at coordinate 771 of JBIPLY010000140.1, forward strand.
CCATCGCCGCCGCGGCTACCTGCGCGCGGTGACCCAGGCGCATTTCACGGCGCTGCACGACGCCGGCGAGGTGGCGTTCGCCGGCCTCCATCCGGCCTGGGTCTCGATCTACCAGCGCTACGGCTACGGCAGCGTGCACGCGCGCCACGGCTATCGCATCGCCCCGCGCGACATCGCCTTCCATCACCCGCTCTCGCCCGCCGGGCACCTGCGCGAGCTGGACCCGGTGCGCGATTTCGCCGCCCTGGTCGAGGTCTATCGCCGCCACCGCGAGGCGCGCACCGGCCTGGTGCATCGCGGCCGGGCGATGTGGTTCGCCGGCGCCCTGCAACCGCCGCCGCCCGGCCAGAATCAGGTGGTGCTGGCCTACGAGGAAGCCGGCGAGGTGCTGGGCTACGTCGCCTACGCCTATGGCGGCGCCCGCCCGCGGCTGCTGACGATCACCGACCTGTTCGCCCTGACCCCCGCGGCGCACCAGGCGCTGTGGGGGGCGCTGGCCGGCTACGACAATGTCGATGCGATCGTCTGGGACAACGCCCCGGCCGACGACCCGCTGCCGCTGATGCTGGCCGAGCCGCGCCAGCTCAACCGCTTCCTGCGCGACGGCATCATGGCCCGCCTGGTCAGCGTCGGTGCCGCGCTGGCGCAGCGGCCCTATGCCGGCGACGGCGTGCTGCGGTTGCGCCTGCATGACCGGTTCTGCCCCTGGAACGACGGGGCGTGGGAGGTCGAGACCGCGGGCGGCGCAGTTCGGCGCGTGGCGGGGGCGGTGGATTTCGCCCTGACGCCGGACACGCTGGCCTCGCTGGTGTTCGGGCGCTTCAGCGCCACCGAGGCCGCCGCCGCCGGGCTGCTGGAGGGGGCCGACGCGGCGGCGCTGGCGCGCTGGGACGCGGCGCTGCGGCTGACGCATCCGCCGCACGAGGCCGAGCACACCTGGTAGCCGCAGCACCCGGGCGCTGGCATGATGGGGGGGAAGGAGACCCCCGCCATGACCGATGCCCTGGCCGCCCTCGCCCCGATCCTGCCGGAGCTGGTGGCGATCCGCCGCGACATCCACGCCCATCCCGAAATGGGGCTGGAGGAGGTGCGCACCGCCGCCCTGGTGGCCGCCCGGCTGCGCGAATGGGGGGTGGAGTTCGTCGAGGGCGTCGGCAAGACCGGCATCGTCGCCACCATCCGCGGGAAGCTGCCGGGCCAGCGCGCCATCGGCCTGCGCGCGGACATGGACGCGCTGGCGATCGTCGAGGACACCGGCCAGGACCATGCCTCGCGCACCCCCGGCGTGATGCATGCCTGCGGCCATGACGGGCACACCACGATGCTGCTGGGCGCCGCCTGGGCGCTGTCGCGCCGCCGCGACTTCGCCGGCACCGTGAACCTGATCTTCCAGCCGGCCGAGGAGGGCCGCGGCGGCGCGCTGGCCATGCTGGCCGACGGGCTGCTGGCGCGGTTTCCCTGCGACACGCTCTACGGGATGCATTGCAGCCCCGGCATGCCGGTCGGCCAGTTCGGCATCCGCCGCGGCGCCGCGATGGCCGGCGGCTGCATGTTCCACGTCACCTTCACCGGCAAGGGCGGCCATGGCGGCGCCACCCCGCATCTGTCCGTCGACCTGTCGATCGTGCAGGCGCATTTCGTGCTCGGCCTGCAGACCATCGTCGGGCGCAACATCTCCGCCTTCGAGCCGGCGGTGATCAGCGTCGGCCATATCGGCGGCGGCGCGCGCGATTCGGCCAATGTGATGCCGGCGGAGATGACGGTCTCCGGCACCGCGCGCCACTACAGCGAGGCGACGCGGGTCATCATCGAGCGCCGCATCCGCGAGCTGGCCGAGGGCCTGGCCGCCCTGCACGGCGCCGGCGTGGCGGTGGAGTTCGTCTGGGTGGCGGAGCCGCTGGTCAATGCCGAGGAACCCACCGACGCCGCCATCGCCGCGGCGGCGGCCATCGTGGGGGCGGAGCGGGTCAACCCGGCCATGCCGGCCACCGGCGGCGGCGAGGATTTCGCCTATATGCTGAAGCAGAAGCCGGGCGCCTTCATCCGCATCGGCAATGGCGAAGGCTCCGCCGGGGTACATACGCCGAAATTCGACTTCAACGATGACGCCATTCCGTTCGGCGTGGCCTATTGGGTGGAGCTGGTGCGGCAGGAGCTGGGCGGGACGTAAGCAAGCGGTTCTTTTTTGAAAAAAAGAACCAAAAAACTTTTCCCCCTTTTGCACCCGTCTCCCCCGGGGAGCCGGCTGCCAACGGATGAAGTTTTTTTGCTTCTTTTTGTTCACAAAAAGAAGATTCTTGCTTGACTTGAATCTTCCTTTCCATTGCCATGCCGCACCCATATCCGGAGGGCAGGCGATGCGCAGGCTGGTGGTGTGTTGCGACGGCACCTGGAACAGCGCCGATTCCGGCGGCGCGGCCACCAACGTCCTGCGCCTGGCGCGCATCGTGCGCCCGGTGGCGGCGGATGGCACCGACCAGATCGTCTATTACGACAACGGCGTCGGCACGGGCGGGCTGATCGACAAGCTCGGCGGCGGCGCGGTGGGCGTCGGGCTGTCGCGCAACGTGCGCCAGGCCTATGCCTTCCTGGTCAACAACTACCGTGATGGCGACGAGATCTTCCTGTTCGGCTTCTCGCGCGGCGCCTATACCGCGCGCGCCGTCGGCGGGCTGATCGGGCGCATCGGCCTGCTGCGCAAGCGCCAGATGGGCGCCTTCGCCGAAGCCTGGGACTGGAACCGCCGCGCGCCGCCCGAGCGTGATGCCGCCCGCGCGGCGTTCGAGGCCCGCTTCGACGGCCGCCGCACCGAGGTGCCGGTGCGCTGCATCGGCGTCTGGGACACGGTCGGCGCGATGGGCATTCCGGCCGGCCGGGTGCTCGGAAAGTGGCAGCCCTGCTCCAGCGCGTTCCGCTTCCACAACGCCGATCTCGGCGCGCGCGTCCAGCACGCTTTCCACGCCCTGGCGCTGGATGAGCGCCGCCCGCCGTTCCAGCCCTTGCCCTGGAACCGCCCGAAGTCGCCGGCGCAGCCGCAGGTGCTGCGCCAGGTCTGGTTCCGCGGCGTGCATTCCGATGTCGGCGGCGGTTACGAGGCGCATGGCGCCGCCGACCTGGCCATGCTGTGGATGGCCGAACAGCTCACCAAGCTGCTCGATCTCGACCCCGACGGGCTGGCCCATGAGCTGGACGGGTCCGAATCCGGCCCGACCAGCCGCATCCATGACAGCCACGGCGGCAGCTGGAAGCTGTTCGGCGGCACCTGGCGCCGCCCGGCCGCGGGCGACAACGGCCAGTACGTCCACGAATCGGCGCTGACCTGGCGCGGCCCGGTCGACGGCGCGCTGAACCCGGAGTTCGACCTGGCCGGCCTGCCGGTCTGGACACCAACCGGGCTGGAGCTGTCCCACGCCACCACCCGCTCGGCCCGCCATCTCGGCGCCCGGCCGCTGCCGCTGCTGCAGCGGGGCGCGTGCGACCGTGTGCTGGACGTGCTCGGCGGCGGCTGACGGGCGGCCGCCCGGGTCCTAACCGCCGCTTAACCCCCTTGGCGCAGCTTCCCCCGGCAACCGCCCGAGGGAGCCACGCCGTTGTCCGCATCCCGCCTTCTGCTCGCTGCCCCTTTGGCCTGGCTGCTGGCCACCGCCCCGGCATCCGCCGGCATCTGCACCGAGGACCTCGACCAGACGCGGTTCGAGACCCGCTCCGGCCTGTCCGACTACCTCGCCGAGCTGGGCGTCGATCTCCTCAAGGATACCGGGTTCACCGCCACCCTGCGCATCGGCGACAACCGCCTGGACGGCGCCTGGGAGCTCGGCCTCGGGCTGGCCGACAAGACGCCGGAGGATCCCGGCCAGGTCCGCTGGTCCAGGTCCGACGACAGTGGCTGGCAGGATTTCTCCCTGTCGCGCGAACGCGAGCGCATCACCCTGACCTTGGGCCGCGCGATCACCGCCCTGGTCGATCCCAGCCTGCGCGGCATCGACACGCTGGCGCTGTTCGCCCAGGCCGACGCGAAGAATGACCGGCTGCGGCTGGATGACCTGGTTCTGAACGGGGAAAAGCTGGAAAAGCTCGAGATGGACGCCCAGGGCACCACGGACCAGGCGCTGCTGCGCGGCCTGTCCGGCGATTTCCTCCTGGAGGGACAGGTGCGCATGCGCTGGGACGAGCGCGTCGATGGCAAAGACCCCAACCGGATGCTGCTCCAGGTCAGCGGCTACAGCCTGGCGGGCACCGACGTGCTGCTGCCCGGCGCCGGACCCTCCGCGCCAATCCCGGAACCGGCGAGCGCCGCCCTGCTGGCGGTGGGCGCCCTGGCGTTGCTCGGGGTCAGGAGGAAAAATCCGCGGGATGGTAGCGGCGGGCGGATTTGAACCACCGACCAAGGGATTATGATTCCCCTGCTCTACCACTGAGCTACGCCGCCACACCCATCCGCGCGGAGGAGGGGGACATAGCGCCGCGCGCCGGGGGCGTCAACCGGGGGGGAAGCAAGCAGTTCTTTTTTGAAAAAAAGAACCAAAAAACTTCTATCCGCTTAAGAGCAATCTCTCCGCGCGCGAATGGATAAAGTTTTTTTGCTTCTTTTTGTTCACAAAAAGAAGATTCTTTCTTCCTACGCCCGAATGAACCCCCCGCCCAACACCCGCGCCCCATCATAGAACACACAGGCCTGCCCCGGTGCGGCCAACGCCGCGGTCTCCAGCATCACCTCGGCCCCGTCCGGCGTCGGCACCACCCGCGCCGGCCGCAGCCCGTCGCGCGCGCGCAGCTTCACGGTGCAGTCCATCTCCGCCGGCGGCACCAGCCAGTTCACCCCGCGCAGCCGCACCAGGCGATCCCCGGTCGAGGGCGCCCCCACCACCACCCGCCGCCGCGCCGCATCCAGCCCGATCACCACCCGCCGCGCCCCGCCGGCCTGCCCCCCCCTGGCCTGGGCCGCCGCCCCCAGCCGCTTGGCCTGGCCCACGGTGTAGTGCCCCACCCCGGCATGCGCGCCCAGCACGCTGCCCTCGGCATCCACGATCTCGCCCGGCGCCATCGCATCCGGTCGCAGCTTGGCCACCACATCGGCATAGCTGCCGCTGGGCACGAAGCAGATGTCCTGGCTGTCCGGCTTCTCCGCCACCATCAGCCCCAGCCGCGCCGCGTGGCCGCGCACCGCCGCCTTGTCCGGCATCCCCCCCACCGGAAACAGGCAGCGTTCCAGCTGCGCCCGCGTCGTGGCGAACATGAACCAGCTCTGGTCGCGCGCATCATCGGCGGCGCGATGCAGCTCCGCGCCCTGCGCCCCGTCCAGCCGCCGCACATAATGCCCGGTCGCCAGCCGCTCGGCCCCCAGCTCGCCGGCCAGGTCCAGCAGGTCGCCGAACTTCACGCTCTGGTTGCAGCGCACGCAGGGCACCGGCGTTTCGCCCGCGGCATAGCTGTCGGCGAAATCCGCCATCACCGCGGCCCGGAACCGCGCCTCGGCATCGATCACGTAATGCGCGATGCCCAGGTGATCCGCAACGGCGCGGGCATCGTGGATATCCTGCCCGGCGCAGCACGCCCCCTTGCGCCCGACCGCGGCGCCATGGTCGTAGAGCTGCAGCGTCACCCCGATCACCTCATGCCCGGCCTCGGCCAGCAGCCCGGCCACCACCGAGCTGTCGACGCCCCCCGACATGGCGACCACGATGCGCATCACCCCCCCATCATGTTGCGGCTGCCGGCGGGAAGCCGCACCACCAGCCCGTCCAGCTCCGGCGTCATCACGATCTGGCAGCCCAGGCGCGAGGTCTTCTCCAGCCCGAAGGCCAGGTCCAGCATGTCCTCCTCGTCCTCGGTCGGCGTGCCGAGGCGGCCGAACCAGTCCCCCTCGACGATCACATGGCAGGTCGAGCAGGCCAGCGAGCCCTCGCACGCCCCCTCGATGTCCACATCATGCTTGTGCGCGATCTCCAGCACCGACAGCCCCAGCGGGGCATCCACCTCGCGGCGTGTGCCGTCGCGTTCAATGAAGGTCAATCGGGGCATGGCGGGCAGGGCGCTTTCGTTGAAGGTGGGGCGTTGAAGGTGGGGCGCTGAAGGTGGGGGTCAGCCCGCCGCCGCATGGGCGCGGGCCAGCATGGCGATGGCGGCGTCGATCTCGGCCGGCGAGGTAAAGCGTCCGATCCCGATGCGCAAGGTCCGCGCCGCGGCCTCGTCGTCCAGCCCCAGCGCCCGCAGCACATAGGACGGCTCGACCTCGGCCGAGGAACAGGCCGAGCCGGTCGATACGCACAGCTCCGGCATCGCCGCCATCATCGCCTGCGCCCCGGCGCCGGGAAAGGTCAGGTTCAGGTTGCCCGCGATCCGCCGATGGGCGTCGGCGTTCAGCACGATGCCCGGAATCGCCCGCGCCAGCCCATCGAACAGCCGGTCGCGCAGGTCCGCGATGCGCGCCGCATCCGCCGCCATCTCCTCGCGCGCGATGCGGCATGCCTCGCCCAGCCCCACGATCAGCGGCGCCGGCAAGGTGCCCGATCGCAGCCCGCGCTCCTGCCCGCCGCCGGAGAACAACGGCATCAGCCGCACCCGCGGCCGCCGTCGCACATACAGCGCGCCCACCCCCTTCGGCCCGTACAGCTTGTGCCCGCTGATCGACAGCAGATCGATGCCCATCCCGGCCACGTCGATCGCGATCTTGCCGACGGCCTGCGCCGCGTCGGTGTGGAACAGCGCCCCGGCGGCATGCGCGATCGCCGCCAGCCCGGCGATGTCCTGCACCACCCCGGTCTCGTTGTTCACCGCCATCACGCTCAGCAGCAGCGTCGGCACACCCAGCGCGGCCCGCACGGCATCGGGATCGACCATCCCGTCGCCGCCCACCGGCAGCACCACCGCCTCGAACCCCTCGGCCGCCATGTCAGCCACCGATTCCAGCACGCATTTGTGCTCGGTCGCCACCGTCACGATGCGCCGGCGCCCATCGCCGGCCTGCACCGCCTGGCGCGCCGCACCCTTGATGGCGATGTTGTTGCTCTCCGTGGCGCCGGACGAAAAAACCACTTCCCGAACATCCGCCCCGATCAGCGCCGCGACATGCGCCCGCGCCACCTCCACCGCCTCCTCGGCGAAACGGCCCATGATGTGCTCGGCCGAATGCGGGTTGGCGAAATGCTCGGTGAAGAACGGCAGCATGGCGGAAACCACGCGCGGATCGCATGGCGTGGTCGCCTGGTTGTCCAGATAGATCGGCCGGTTGGTCATGCGGCATTCCCCGTGCGGCGCAGGCGCCCTGCCATCTCCACATAGGCATCCGCGAACCGCCGCACATCCTCGGCCGCGACATTCCACGGCAGCGACACGCGCACGGCACAGCCCGCCAGGTCGCCCAGCCCCATCGCCGCCAGCACATGGCTCGCCGCCACCTTGCCCGAGGAGCATGCCGCCCCGGCGGACACCGCGAACCCCGCCAGGTCGAGCGCGATCACCTGCGTGTCGGCCCGCACCCCCGGCAGCGCCAGGCACGTCGTATTGCCCAGCCGCGGCGCCCCCGCCCCCATCACCACGGCGCCGGCCGCCACTGCCGCGGCCTCGATCGCATCGCGCAACGCCGCCAGGTCCACCGGTTCCGCCAAAGCGGTCGCCAACGCCGCCGCCATCCCGGCAATCGCCGGCAACGCCGGGGTCCCGCCGCGCCGCCCGCGCTCCTGCCCGCCGCCCGCCAGCAGCGGCGCCAGCGCCGGATCGCCGGCCAGGATCAACGCGCCGGCCCCCTGCGGCCCGCCCAGCTTGTGCCCGGAGATCGCCATCGAATCCGCCCCCAGCGCGCCGATGTCCAGCGCCATCCGCCCCGCCGCCTGCACCGCATCGACATGCAGCAGCGCGCCATGCGCCCGGCACAGCGCGGCGGCTTCGGCAATCGGGTGCAGCACCCCGGTCTCGTTGTTCGCCGCCATCAGGCAGACCAGCGCCGGCCCCTCGGCCAGCATCCGCGCCAGCGCCGCCAGCTCCGCCACCCCATGCCCATCCACCGGCACCACCGCCGCCCCCGGACAGGCCGCCCGCACCGCGTCATGCTCGGTCGCGCCAATGACCAGCCGCCGCCCCGCCCCCAGCCCGCGCACCGCCAGCGCATTGGCCTCCGTGCCGCCGGAGGTGAACACCACGCCCGCCGCGCGCGCCCCGAACCCGGCCGCCACCGCCGCCCGCGCCGCTTCCAGCGCCCGCCGCGCCGCCCGCCCGGCGCCATGCACGGAGGACGGATTGCCCCCGGCATCCAGCGCCGCCAGCATCGCCGCGCGCGCCGCCGGCCGCACCGGCTCGCTGGCATTGGCATCGAGATAGGTCATGCGAACCGCGCCATGAGCTGGTGAGATCGGGGAACGCGCGAAAACAGGCGCTTTGCCGCCAAGGCAAAGCCCTTCGTTTTCGTGGCGAATTGGAATGGAGTCTACGCGACATTAGCCAATCGGTCCTTGGC
>JBIPLY010000141.1:0-9218 GCA_044369385.1 Acetobacteraceae bacterium
GAGCACGACCTGGGGGGCTTGGATGTCGGTCCAGCCTTTTCCGGGCAGGCGGGCGCGCACGCCGCGGACCTGGCGGCCGGACAGCAGGATGCGGTCGACCAGGGTCTCGCCTTGGATCGTCAGGTTGGCGCGGCCGCGGGCGGGCTCCAGGAAGGCTTCGTTGGTGGAGACGCGGATGCCGTTCCGGTTGTTGATCGGGTAGGTGGCCACGCCCTCGCCGTCCGGGGCGTTGAGGTCGGCATGGGCGGGATAGCCGAGGGCCAGGGCGGCGTCGGCCACGGCGCGGTCGATCGGGCCCCAGGTCTCGCGGGGGGCGCGATACACGGGCACCGGGCCGGTGCGGCCGTGGCGCGGGCCGCCGAGCGGATCGGATTCGAGGGCGTTCATGTGCGGCAGCAGGGCTTCGTATGACCAGCCCTCGCAGCCCAGCTCGGCCCATTGGTCGAAGGCGTCGGACACGCCGCGGATGGCGATCTGGGCGTTGACCGCCGAGCTGCCGCCCAGGCCGCGGCCGCGCCAATAGAGCTTCGGTTCCTGCACCGCGGTGCGGCGGGCCATCAGGCCGGGGTATTGCCATTCGGCCTGAAGGTGCGGGGGGGCGATGATGTTGATCGGGTTGGCGCTCTGCATCTCGCGCGGGGCCTGGCCGGCGCGCCAGTCCCGCCCGGCTTCCAGCAGCAGCACCTGGCGGTCGCGGTCCTGCGACAGGCGGGCGGCCAGCACGGCGCCGGCCGAGCCGGCACCGATGACGATCACGTCGAAATTGCGCCCGGCCATGGTCATCGCACGCTCCTGCATCCCGCGGCGACGCTTGCAGGTCGGGCGGGCGGTGGCAAGCCGGTGCGGGGGTGGGGTTTCGCCGACGCCGCGATCCGGCCTAGCATCCAAGCGCACCCGCCGGAGGACGCCATGACCGCCATCGCATCGCGCATCGACGCCCTGTTCAGCGGCTGGACCGGGGCGGATACGCCGGGGCTGGTGGTGGCCGCCACGCGCGGCGGGCAGGTGGTGCACCAGGGCGCCTATGGCATGGCCGACCTGGCGCATGGCATCCCGCTTGGCCCGCGCAGCGCGATCCGGATCGGTTCGCAGACCAAGCAGTTCACCGTGCTGCTGGCGCTGATGCTGGAACGCGAGGGCAAGCTGGACATGGACGCGCCGGTGCACCGGTATGCGCCGTGGCTGGGGCCCCTGCCCCACACCGTCACGCTGCGGCATCTGGCCAGCAACACCAGCGGGATGCGCGACTTCCTGGAGATGATGACCTGGTCCGGGCTGGCGCTGTCCAGCGTGTCGACGCGGGCGACGGCACGGGCGCTGATCGCGCGGCACGGGGAGATGAACTTTTCCCCGGGCGAGCAGATGATCTACTGCAACACCGGCTTCTTCCTGTTGTCCGAGATCCTCGAGGAGATCACCGGGCGCAGCTACAACGAGCTGCTGCGCGCGCGCATCACGGGGCCGTTGGGGATGGCGGACACGGTGCTGCAGGGGCGGGACAGCGCGATTCTGCCGCGGCTGGTGGGGCATCATTCGCGGGGCGATGACGGCGCCTGGCACCGGGCGCAATGGGGGTTGGTGCTGGGCGGCGAGGGGGGGATGACCTCGACGCTGGAGGACATGCTGCGCTGGCAGGCGCACCTGGCGAACCCGACGCCGGAGATGGCGCCGCTGCTGGCGCGGATGGAGGTGGCGACGCCGTTCACGAACGGGTCGGTTTCGATGTACGGGCTGGGCTTCACGGTGACGAACTACCGCGGGCGGCGCAATGTCGGGCATGGCGGCGGGGTGGCGGGCGGGCGGTCGGAATCGGTGCGGTTCCCGGAGGATGGCGCGGGGGTGGTGATCCTGGGCAATCGCGACGACATCGCGCCGTTCTCGCTGGCGCGGCGCATGATCGACGTGGTGCTGGAGGACCGGCTGGCGCCGCTGGCGGACGCCGACGGGCTGGCGCGGCTGGCCGGGGCGGCGGGGATGTACCGCGACGCCGCGGGCGACGACGTGTTCGAGATCGTCGACCTGGGCGGGCGGCCGGGCTTCACGCACCAGGGCGGCAGCAGCGTGATCGAGGCCGTGGCGCCGGGAGAATTCGCGCCGGAGCGGGCGGTGGTGCATCTGAGCTTCGGCCTGCCGCAGGGCGATGTCATTCCGGCGCGCTGGTGCGGGGCGGCGCGCAGCTATCGGCGGGTTCGGCCCCCGGAAGCCAGCGGGGGTGCGGGGGACGGGGCGGCGCTGGCCGGGGCCTATGCCAATCGGGGGCTGGGCATCGCCGCGGCGGTGGCGGGCGATGGCGGGTCGCCCTCGGGGCTTTCCATGGTGATCCGCAGCGAGTTCGGCGCGCTGCGGCTGGTGCTGTCGTGGATCGAGGACGACCTGTTGATGGCGATGCCGGCGGATGCGCCGGTGCGGGGGGCGGGCAAGCCCTGGGGCGCGGTGCTGCGGGTGGCGGCCGACGGGCTGGTGCTGTCGACGGATCGCACGCGGGGGTTGAAGCTGACCCGCGCCGGATAGGCGCCAAAGCTTCGCGCCGGATAGGCGCTACGGCTTGATGCCGAAGCGGGCCAGGTCCTCGGCCACGCGCGGATCGATGGCGCGGGCGGCGGCGATGTCGGCGCGGCCGCGGGCGGGGTCGCCACGGCGCAGGCGCAGCACACCACGGCCGTACAGCGCCCAGGACAGGCTGGGCTTCATCGCCAGCGCCTGGTCGAAATCGGCCAGCGCCTTTTCCGGCCGGTTCCAGCGCAGATGCATCAGGCCGCGATTCTCGATCAGCCCGGCATCGCCGGGGGCGGCGAGCACGGCGGCTTCGCAGTCATCCTCGGCCAGGCGCATGTCGCCGCGGATCAGCCGGGCCAGGCAGCGATCGGTCAGCACGCGGGGCGAGGCGCGGAACATCACCAGCCAGCGATCGTATTCGCGCACCGCCAGCTCCACCTGCCCGCTGTCGCGCAGGGCATTGGCGCGGTTGTGCAGCAGCACGGGGTGGTCGGGCGCGGTGGCCAGGGCGGCCGAGAAATCGGCCGCGGCGACGGCGGCGCGGCCGAGGCGCAGATTGGCGACGGCGCGCGAGTTCAGCGCCCCGGCATGGCCCGGCGCCCATTTCAGGAAGGCGGTGAGATCGACGATGGCGCGCTCCGGCTCGCCGCGCTCGACGAAGCCCATGCCGCGCGACAGCAGGGCGGAGGGCTCGTCGGGATAGGCTTCCAGCGCTTCCTCCAGGTCCGGCATGGCGCTGGCCAGGTCGCCGAGCATGGCATGGCCGGTGCCGCGCTGTGCTAGCAGGGTGGCGCGGTCGCGCGGCTCCAGCCCGTCGCGCGCCAGGGCTTCGGTGCACAGGGCGATCTTGGTCGGCACCTCGGAGGGCGAGATGCAGGCCTCCCAGAGCTGGGCGGTGATGACGGCCTCGGCCGGCTGGGCGGCGGCGGGCAGCGGGGCCACCAGGGGGGCAAGCAAGGGGGCGAGCAGGGCCGCCAGCAGCGACGAATGCATCCATCGGGGTCGTCTCACGGCGGCATCTCCCTTCGCGTGCGGCAGATTCGTCGATTTGGCCGGTGCCGGCAACTGCTGGTCAGCCGGGGCACAGGCTGGTGGTGACGGCGTCGAGAGCGGCGAGGCCCGGGGTGAGGCCGGCGGGGTCCTCGGCGATGCGCCGGGTGAGGGCGGCTTCGTATTCGGGCGAGCGGCCTTCGCCGCCGGTGGCGGAATGGGCCGGGAGCGGGGCATGGGTGGCCGTGGCGGTGGCGACCGCGAACCAGATGCCGTCCGGCGACAGGCCGAGGGCGGTGTAGGTCAGCGGGTCGAAGGGATAGGCTTCTTCCTGCGTGTGGCGGGCGATGTAGCGCAGCCAGGTGAGGCAGGCGCCGTGGAGGCGTTCGGGGCGGGCGGTGTAGGCCACGTAGCCGTTGCCGATCGGGTAGGTCGGCAGATGCAGGCCAGGTTCGAGCGGGCGGGTGCCTTCGAGCAGGCGGGCGACAAGCGACGTCGGGTCGTGTGCCCACAGGCCGGACTGCGCCAGGGCGGCGCGGCGGTAGAGATGGATGGTGACGTCGTCGCCGAGGGTGATGGTCAGGCGGGCGGGGGTGCCGCTGGGCGGGGGGGCGTCGAGGTAGGTGGGGTCGTATGGCTCCACGGCGAAGCGCGGCGCGGGGAAGGTGCCGGGGGTGAGGCGGATGGCGGCCGGCGCGATGCCGGGATCGACCAGCGGGTGGCCGGCGGGGTAGCGGGCGATCTCGATGCTGTGCATGGCGGACAGCGCCAGGCGCCAGGGGCCGGCGGCGTCGATGCGGGTGACGAGGCGGCCGAAATCGCGCGTCTGCTGGCCGGCGGGGCCGGTGAGGACGATGGGCGGCTCGGTGGCGCTGCCGTCGACGATGGCGGCGGGGGCGGTGACCGCCAGCCAGTCGCCGGCGGCGAGATCGAGGGTGTAGGCGACGGCGGTCGGGCGGTCGGGCGTGGCCGCGTGCAGGCGCAGGGTGTGGCCGGGGGCGAGCGTCAGGGCATGCTGTGCGACGGCGGGTGGAGTGAGAAGAAAAAGCGCCAACGTAAGCGCGGCGAGGTGATTCATGCCCGACTCTGGGGACGAAGCGCCTTGTCAAATTCGATCAGCCGCCCTTTGGCCATTTTCTCGAGACACTCACGTGCTTTCTTGACCAGTTTTTCTGGATCAAGATCATCATCGCTCTTCAGCTTTACAACCGTCTCACTTGCCAAACGCTTCCATTGGGGCGACAAGCGATCTGGCTGAGTTATCGTCGCGGAACTTTCCTTGAGTTTTTGATAGATGCTTTCTCTCTCAACATTGTCGCCGGGACCAAGAATTATGACCACCTTGATGTTATCCGAGTTTCGGGCAACTATGAGAAGAATGAAACGGTTAGTTTCGGTCCAGTCGGCCTTGCCTTTCATTCCCGGGACTTCATCCCAATCAGCCACGGCAAATCGAAGTTCGCTTACACCGGAGAAGCTATCGCACACGATTGATAGGCCAGCGATCTTTCCAAGAGCATTGGCAATTTCATCTCGTTGATCGATCAACAGGCGCATCGCATCGGACAGCACGTTCGGCTGTCGGTCAGCCAGGAATTCGAGCGCCTCGCGATGGCGCTTCCAGAGGTCGGCGGCTAGCTGTTCCAAGCGTTCGTTGTTCAAGTGGTGCCTCCTCAGCATGTCCAAGTAGGCCAACAACATCGATCGGGCAGGACACCCGCCGCTGTGTCGGCTTGACACAAGTCGCAGCACTCTCTCGACGGTCTCCATGGGCAACGCGGCCCAGGTGCCGGCTTGTTCTTCGCTGGCCTCGACTCCGGCGGTGGTCAGGAAAACGAACACGCGGTGCCAGCCGTCGTGCTCCCTGCTCAGCACCGTCTCGTATTTCGCAAGCTGGCCGGGGGCTTCCGAGGCACTGACCTTGAGTTCTACGGCGAGCACGAACTTGGACGCGGGGACTTCGATCAGCAAGTCGATGCGGTTCCATTCGCGCCGCACAGTCGCGCCCTGCAAGTCCATCAAGTGAATATCGAGGCTTCCAATCCCGACAGCGGTCCCGTCGCCTTGAGCTTCGACGGCGGCGGTCAGGAACGCTCGGAGACAGGTATCGCCGAAGCCGTGCGGGCGGTTCGGATCAAGGATATAGGCAAGAAAATGCGCGTGGCGGATTTCCTGCCGCACCATCCCCACTGCTTCAAACGGACAGAACACGCTGAGCGTGCGCTCAAGCTCCGCGAAGTCGGAATCGCGCATCAGGAGTGCGGAGAGGCTCTTCTCATCCATCGCGCCGCTTCCCTTACTCCCACTCGATCGTGCCCGGCGGCTTGCTGGTGATGTCGTAGGTGACGCGGTTGACGCCGCGGACTTCGTTGACGATGCGGCTGGCGACGCGGCCGAGGAAGCCCATGTCGAAGGGGTAGAACTCCGCGGTCATTCCATCCGTGCTGGTGACGGCACGGAGCGCGCAGGCCATGTCGTAGGTGCGGCCGTCGCCCATGACGCCCACGGTGCGGACCGGGAGCAGGACGGCGAAGGCCTGCCAGATCGCGTCGTACAGGCCGGCGTTGCGGATTTCCTCCAGGTAGATGCTGTCGACGCGGCGCAGCAGGTCGGCCTTTTCGCGGGTGACGGCGCCGGGGATGCGGATGGCAAGGCCCGGGCCGGGGAAGGGGTGGCGGCCGACGATGATCTCGGGGATGTCCAGCTCGCGGCCGAGGACGCGGACTTCATCCTTGAACAGTTCGCGCAGGGGCTCGACCAGTTGCATGCGCATCCGATCGGGCAGGCCGCCGACATTGTGGTGGCTCTTGATGGTGACGCTGGGGCCGCCGGTGAAGCTGACGCTTTCGATGACGTCGGGATACAGCGTGCCCTGGGCGAGGAAATCGGCGCCGCCGATCTTGGCCGCTTCTTCCTCGAAGACCTCGATGAACAGGCGGCCGATGGTCTTGCGCTTGATCTCGGGGTCGGTGACGCCGTCCAGCGCATCGAGGAACAGATCTGACGCGTCGCGGTGGACCAGCTTGATGTTGAAGCGGTCGCGGAAGGTGCGCACGACATCCTCGGATTCGCCGGCGCGCATCAGGCCGTGGTCGACATAGATGCAGGTGAGCTGGTCGCCGATGGCTTCGTGGATCAGGACGGCGGCGACGCTGGAGTCCACGCCGCCGGAGAGGCCGCAGATCACCCGGCCCTGCCCCACTTGCGCGCGGATTTTCTCCACCTGGGTGTCGCGGTAGCCGGCCATCGACCAGGTGCCGGTGCAGCCGGCGACCTTGCGCACGAAATTCGACAGGAGTTGCGCGCCGTGCGGGGTGTGGACCACCTCCGGATGGAACATCAGGCCGTAGAAGCGGCGGGTGTCGTCGGCGAAGGCGGCAAACGGGGCGCCCTCGCTGGTGCCGACGGGGCGGAAGCCCGGGGGGAGTTTGGTGACGCGGTCGCCGTGGCTCATCCAGACCTGTTCGCGGCCGCCCTGGGCCCAGACGCCGTGGAAGAGGGCGCAATCGTCCTTCACCTCGACGAAGGCGCGGCCGAATTCGCGGTGGTCGCTGCTTTCCACCTCGCCGCCGAGCTGGGCGCACATCGCCATCTGGCCGTAGCAGATGCCCAGCACCGGCACGCCGCGTTCGAAGACCATCTGGGGGGCGCGCGGGGAGTTGCCGTCCGGGACGCTGGCGGGGCCGCCGGAGAGGATGATGGCGCGCGGGTTGTAGGCGTCGATGCGGGCGGGCTCGGCGCTGAACGGCCAGATTTCGCAGTAGACCCCGGCCTCGCGCAGGCGGCGGGCGATGAGCTGGGTCACCTGGCTGCCGAAATCGAGGATCAGGACGCGGTCGGTGGTCTCGGTCATGGCGGGGGGCATGGCGGGGAACCTGATGCTGCGGTGCGGCGTGTTGCACCGCAGGGAGGGTGGGGGGTCAAGGGGTCTGGGTCGCTTCGACCAGCTTTTCCAGCGGCGACCAGACATAGGCGGTCTGCGGGATCGCCTGGCCGCCGACCTCGACCAGCGATTCGGCGCCGGCGCGGCCGCCCAGGCGGGTGTAGAACCAGCGGCTGGGGTTTTCGCGCAGCACCCAGACGAAGGCGCTGGTGCAGCCGATGCCGGCCAGGTGCCCGGCGGCGGCGCGCATCAGGCGGCGGCCGATGCCGCGATCGCGCCAGTCGTCCAGAACATAGAGCGTCTCGATCTCGCCATCGGCCAGGGCGTCGGCGGCGCCCGGGGTGCGGGCGGGGCCGGCGGTGGCGAAGCCGACCACGCGGGGCGGGCCGCCCTCGGGGCCGACATCGATGCCCGAGGCGGTGGCGACATGCACCCCCACCCCGGCGCGGATCGCGCGCTCGTAATGCCCGGCCTGGCGCGGGACGGACATGCGGGCGAGGTAGCCATCCGGCAGGATGCCGGGATAGGTGCTGCGCCAGGCGGCGACGTGGACGGCGGCGATGGGCACCGCGTCGGTCAGCCTTGCGCGGCGGATGGTGATCACCCCGCGCGTTCCAGCACCGCGGTGAAGAAGCCGTCCGTGCCGTGGGCGAGCGGGGTCAGGGAGAGATTCGGGCCGGCATTCGGGGGCGCGGTGCCGGGCCAGGCCTCGGCCAGGTCGACGGCGCGGAAATCGGGGTTCGCGGCCAGGAAGGCGGCGACCTGATGCTCGTTCTCCTCCAGCAGCACCGAGCAGGTGGCATAGACCAGCCGCCCGCCGGGGCGCACCAGGCGCGCGGCCGTGGCCAGGATCGCGGCCTGTTTCGGCACCAGCTCCATCAGGTCGCGCTCCACCAGCCGCAGCCTGGCGTCCGGGTTGCGGCGCCAGGTGCCGGTGCCGGTGCACGGCGCGTCGACCAGCACGCGATCGAAGCTGCCGGCGCGGCGCTTGGCCCATTTGTCGCCGGCCTCGATCAGGTGGCGCTCGACATTGTGCACGCCGGCGCGGCGCAGGCGGCGCACCGCACCCTCCAGCCGCGGGACGGAGACGTCGCAGGCCGTGATGGCGCCCTTGTTGTCCATGGTCATGGCCAGGGCCAGCGTCTTGCCGCCGGCCCCCGCGCACCAATCCGCCACCCGCATGCCCGGGGCGGCGCCGACCATCAGGGCGACGAGCTGGCTGCCCTCGTCCTGGATTTCCACCAGGCCGGACTGGAACGCGGCGCCGGTGGTCACCGGGCGGCGGCCCTCGATGCGCAGGCCCCAGGGGGACAAGTCCGTGGGCACCGCCGCGATGCCCTCCGACGCCAGGGCGGCGATTGCCTGCGCCCGCACGCCTTTCAGCAAATTGACCCGCAGGTCCAGCGGCGCCGGCTGGCTCATCGCCGCCATCTCCGCATCCACGGCGGCGCCGAAGCGGGCCAGCAGATGCGGCAGCACCCAGTCCGGCACCTCCAGCCGCACCGCCTGCGGCATGTCCGGATGGTCCAGCCCCTGCCCTTCCATCCGGGCCAGGGCGGCGGACTCGCCCAAGGTCAGGTGCGTCGGGCCGAACTGGCCGCCGGAAAAGGACTGCTTCACGCCGTCCAGCGTCCAGCCCTCCAGCAGCAGACTCACCGCCACCAGCAGCCTGGGCGTCGCCGGCTCGTGCGCCCGCTCCAGCCACCAGCCCAATCGCCGGCGCGCGCGCAGCACCGCCCAGACCCGGTCCGACACCGAACGCCGGTCGCCCGAACCGATGAAGCGGCGATCGCTGAAAAACGCGTTCGCCACCGCATCCGCCGGCTTGCGCGTCGCCGCCTCGATCATC
>JBIPLY010000007.1:0-26992 GCA_044369385.1 Acetobacteraceae bacterium
CGCTGGCCAGCACGGCGGAGAACAGCGCGGGATCGGAAAGCTGTGCCAGCGCCAGGGCGGCGGGGGCGAACGGGCCGGGAGGGCGCGGGGATGGGGTCATGGTTGCCGGGGCTGGGTGCGGGTGTTACGCGGGCGCAGATCAGCGCAACGGAGACCCACCATGCCCCAATCGCCCCGCTTCGACATACTGGGCATCGGCAACGCCATCGTCGACGTGGTCGCCCCGGTGCCGGAGGCGTTCCTGTCGCGCCATGACATGCACAAGGGCGCCATGGCGCTGATCGATGCCGCGGCCGCCGAGCGGCTGACCGCCGACCTGCCGGAAGGGGTGCAGAGCAGCGGCGGATCGGCGGCCAACACCTGTGCCGTGGCCGCCCTGCTGGGGGCGCGCGTCGCGTATCTGGGCAAGGTGGGCGATGATGCGCTGGGGGCGGTGTTCCGCCACGACATCAACTCGGTCGGCGTGCATTTCCCGACGGCCCCCAGCACCGAGCTGGTGCCGACGGCGCGCTGCCTGATCGCCGTGACGCCGGACGGGCAGCGCACGATGAACACGTTCCTGGGGGCCTGCGTCACCTTCGGGCCCGACGATGTGGACCCCGAGCTGGTCGGCGCCGCGGCGGTGACCTATCTGGAGGGCTACCTGTTCGACCCGCCGGCGGCGCAGGCGGCGTTCCTGAAGGCGGCGGCGGCGGCCCATGCGGCGGGGCGACAGGTGGCGCTGTCGCTGTCGGATGCGTTCTGCGTGCATCGCCATCGCGCGGCGTTCCGCGACCTGGTGAAGAATCACGTCGACATCCTGTTCGCCAACGAGGCGGAGATCACCGCGCTGTACGAGACCAACACCCTGGCCGAGGCGGCTGACCTGGTGCGGCATGATGTGGCGCTGGCGGCGCTGACGATGAGCGAGGCGGGCAGCACGATCATTCGCGGTGCCGAGACCTTCATCATCGCGGCCGAGCCGGCGCAGGTGGTCGACACCACCGGGGCGGGCGATGCCTATGCCGCCGGGTTCCTGGCCGGGCTGACGGCGGGCAAGCCGCTGAAGGCGTGCGGTCGGCTGGGCAGCATCGCGGCGGCGGAGGTGATCGGCCATTTCGGGGCGCGGCCGCAGCGCGACATCTCGCGCGAGTTGGCCAAGGTTTAGGCGTCTGCTGCAACCGAAACGTCGTCGCCCGGTTCAGCGGCCGGGGTCAGCGGCCCGGTTCAGCGGCCGGGGTCGGGGATGTCGAAACTGACCCGGCAGCGCAATCCGGCCGGCGTCGCGCCGTCGGGATTGGGCAGCAGCAGGCGCAGGCCGAAGGTGCCGCTGGCGGCGTCGAAGACCGGGTCGGCGACCTGGACCGCGGCGGTGACGTCCGGCGCGGCCTGGTAGGGCAGGCTCACCCGCCCTGGCGCGCCCGCGCGGATGGCGCCGAAGAAGCGCACCGGCGGATAGGCCTCGACATGCAGCGGGGTGACCGCGGCCAGCTCGACGATATGGGTGTCCTGGTGCGCGAACTCGCCGGGGCCGAGCACGCGGGCCACCACCACCGCGTCGATCGGGCTGCGGATGGTGCGCTGGGCCAGCGCGGCCTGGGCGCGGGTCAGCTCGAGTTGGGAGAGGCGATGGTTCAGCGTGGCCAGCGCCAGCTCTTCCTGTGCCACGCGCATCGCCGCGCGCAGCTCGTCCACGCGCTGGCGGGAGATGGTGCTGGATTCCACCAGGCGTTCGGCGCGCAGCAGCTCGGTGCGGGCCAGTTCGGCGCGCACGCTGCGGGCGGAGACCTCCGCGGTGCTGCCGGCGCGGGCGGTGTGCAGCTCCAGGTCGGCGGCTTCAACCGCCGAATCCAGCCGCGCCAGCACCTGGCCGCGGGTGACGCGGTCGCCGCGCTCGACATCGACGGCGTGCAGCGTGGTGGCCACCGGGGTGCCGATCTTCAGCGTCATGGACGGGCGGGTGACGCAGTCGAACGTCACCTGCGCGCGGGCGGGCGCCGGCGCGAGGGCGGCGAAGGCGAGGGCCAGGATGCAACCATAGCGTGAAAAAATGACCTGCGCTCCGCCGGGTGCCAAATCCTAGCCGCATTTCAGAAGTTTGCCATGGCTCTGCGGCGTGACATGTGCTGGGATAGAGACACAATATTTGAACGACATCGCCATCGTCGCCATGCCGCGCCGTGTTCGTGCGCTGGGTGCGTGAAGCGGGGTCCGGGGGCGCTTGCTCGATGGACGACCTTTCGCACGGGGCGCGTTTTGGCGCCCGTATTTCACGTCGCGCGCCTGGGGGGGAAGACCCGCCGGCGCGGCAGCCGCAGAAGCTGTTGCTGGAGGCGCTGGAACCGCGCGTCCTGCTCAACGCCGACACGCTGGTGGTGCAGCTGGTGCAGCTGCCGGACCAGACCCAGGGCCGCGACATCGTGGTGCGCATGGCCGAGGAGTCCGTCGGCGCCGGCACCGAGGCGCAGGTGGTGCAGCGGGTGCAGGTGGTCGATGCCGCGGACGGCAACCGGCTTTTGGCCTTCGGCGACCTGGCTGATATCCGCGCCATCGGCATCGCCGGCGGGGACGGGGCCGACCGGTTGCGCATCGATGCCCAGAGCTTCGGCGCCGTGGCGCTGCCGCGGATCGATTTCGACGGCGGCGGCGGGCTGAACAGCCTGGTGTTCGGCGACGATGCGGCGCATCGCTGGCAGATCGACGGTGCCGGCGCCGGCACGGTGGCGCGCGACGGCGCGGTGCTGGTGGCGTTCACCGGCGTTTCGGTGCTGACCGGCACCGGGCAGGACACGCTGGGCGGGCCGCAGGCGGATTCGCTGTGGCGCATCACCGGCGCCGGCGCGGGCGAGGTGGCGGGCACCGCGTTTGCCGGCTTCACGTTGCTGGCCGGGGCGGCGGACAACGAGGACACGTTCAGCCTGGCCGTCGGCGGTGCGATGGCCGGCGGCGTCGATGGCGGGGCAGGTGGATTCGACTCGCTGGTGCTGGAGGGCGGGCACAATTCGGTGCTGATGACCGCGTTCGACGCGACCAGCGGCACGGTGCGGCTGGATGGCGCCACGATCGCCTATACCGGGCTGGAGCCGGTGACGCTGTCGGGCGTGGCGGTCAACCTGACGCTGGCGCTGAGCGGGGCCAACGACGCCGCGTTTCTGGAAGCGGGTCCGGCGGCCGGGCAGTTGCAGTTGCGGGCAACCGGCACGGCGGAGACGCAGATCTTCGATTCGCCGACGGGGATGCTGACCATCGACCTGGGCGGCGGCGTCAATACGCTGACGATCAGGACCAATGTCGGCACGCGGCTGACCTCCGGCCTGACCGTGATCGATGGCGGCGGCAATGATAGCGTGGTGATCAATTCCAGCCTGACGACGCTGGGCGGCGCGGTGAGCATCACCGCGGACAGCATCCAGCTCCTGGGCAACCGGGTGATCGACACGCGGCTGACCGGCGGCAATGCCGGCAACATCGCGCTGAATGCCGCGAGCATCACGCTGATTGCCGGATCGAAGCTGAACGCCGATTCCGCGACCGGCGTCGATGGCGCCATCACGTTGATCGCCGAGGCGACCGGGCCGCGCGCGGCGATGCTGCCGGAGGGCTTCGTCAGCCGCGATGCGACGATCAGCATTGCCGGGGCGAGCCTGACCGGCGGCGACATCACCGTGTCCGCCACCGCCGAGGACCTGTCCGGCGGGGATGACGCGGCACCGTTTGCCAGCGGCTTCATCGGCGACCTGCCCGGGCTGCTGGGCAGCATTCCGGGCTATGACCCGGCCGCGGCGCTGGCGTTTGCCGGCATCGACGTGTCCGTGGCGATGCGCGGCGCGGCGGCGCGGATCACGCTGGACGGCGCCACGGTGACCAGCTCCGGCTCCGTGATCATCGGCGGCGAGAGCACGGTGCGCACCGAGGTCGATGCCATCGGCATGGTCGGCGCGGCCAGCGGGGTGGCGAAGTTCCACGCCGCCGCCGGCTACGCCCGCGCCACCACGGTGGCGGAGACGAAGCTGACCGGGGCGACCACGATCAGCGCGGCCGGCGATGTCGCGATCACCGCGCTAGGCAGCAGTTCGGCGATCGCCTCGGCCGTGGCCTCGGCCGATTCGCTGACCGCCCTGGCCAGCAAGGTGGATGCCAAGGCGACCTCGATCGCGGTGGCGATCGCGCGCAACGACTTGACCGCGACGACCAGCGTCGGCGCGGCTGTGAGCATTAGCGCGGCCGGCAGCGTCAACATCCTGGCCACCGGGCGGGAGGAGACCAGCACCAACGCCGAGACCCAGGCGCGCGACAGCGGGCTGGCCGGCATCTCCGTGGGCCTGGCCTTCGACGACGCGACCGTGCTGGCCACCCTGGACGGCAGCGTGACCGCGGGCGGCACGCTCAACGCGCGCGGCAGCTTCAATGGCGGCGGGCCGGCGGTGGATATCGCCAACAACCGGGTGACGCTGCCGGGCCACGGCATGCAGCCGGGCGAGGCGATCCGCTATGTCGCCGGGGCCGGCAACACGGCCATTGGCGGGCTGGTGGATGGCGCGACGTATTACGCGCTGCCGGTCGACGCCAACACGATCCAGCTGGCCGAGGCGCCGGTGATCGCACTGGATGCCGCGGACACGAATCCGCTGGCGCAGCACTCGCTGACCGAGGTGATCAACCGGGAATTCAGCCTGGGTGCGATCGACGCCGCTGCGGACACGATCCGCATTGTCGGCCACGGGCTGTACGACGGCGCCGTGGTCGCTTATGGCCGCAACGGCAATACCGCGATCGGTGGGCTGGTCGATGGCCAGATCTACTCGGTGCGCAAGCTGGACGACGCCACGTTCCAACTGCTGACCGGCGGCAACGTGGTGCAGGTGTCGCAGGGCAATGCGCTGGGCACGCATTTGTTCGTCGGCACCGGCGTCGCGGCGCTGACCCTGGCGCGGTTCGATGCAGCCACCAACAGCCTGTTCCTGGCCAATCACGGCCTGGCGGATGGGCGGCTGGTGAATTTCGCCATGCTGGAGGATGACGCTGCGACCACCGTGCCGGGGTTGGTGAGCAACACGAACTACGAGGTGGAGCTGATCTCCGCCAACGAGATCCGCTTCCGCCCGGCGGCCGGCGGGGCGGTGATCGATGTCAGTGCCCAGAGCGCGCCGGCGACCGCGGGGCTGGTCTATCGCGCCCCGGCGCTGGGCTTTGCGCCGCAGGCGGCGGTGGACGCCACCACCGGCGCGATCACGCTGGCAGCGCATGGGTTGCAGACCGGCGATACGGTGCAGTACCGCACCGATCCCACCCAAGGCCGAACCGGCCAGGTGCCGATGCAGGCGCCGGGCGGGGCGGTCACGCTGCTCGACGCCGCGCTGGCGGACATCGAGATCGGCGGGCTGGAGAACCTGACCGAGTACCATGTGGTGCGCGTGGATGCCGATCGCATTCGCCTGGTGCGCGCGCCGGAGGAGGCGCTGCGCGCGGTGGCCCTCGACCTGACCGCACTCGGCAGCGGGTCGGGGCAGCAATTGTCGGCCAACCCGTTCCTTCCGGGGCTGAACGTCCAGGCGCGGCTGGATGCGGTGCTGCGCAGCAACGCCGCGCCGGCGCCGAAATTCGACCCGGCCAGCCTGAACCCGGCGCTGGAGCGCATCGACGGCACCGTCACCCTCTCCACCGACCCGAACGTGTCAAGCGCGGCGCTGTTCGGCGATTTCGACGCCAATTCGGCGGCAGAAGCTGCCAAGGACCAGGCAGGGAACGTTTCGGTCCGGACCGGCGGCAGCACCGGCAAGGTCAGCGGCGCCGGCAGCGTGCTGGTCAATGTCGTCGACCACACGGTGCGCGCCACCGTGGGCGAGGGCGCGAGCGCGCTGGACCCCGCGGACCTGGCCACCACCGGCGAGCTGATCGTGGCCGCGACCATCACGCAGCGCGGCCAGGCCTCGGCCACGGCCGCGCCGTCGGCGGCCAAGGACGCGCCGACCACGGTGGCGCTGGCGATCGCGGTGAACGTCTATGGCAATGCGGCCGAGGCGCTGATCGCGGCCAACACGCTGGCCGATGCCGGCGGGGCGCTGCGCGTGGCATCGGATGTCAGCTATCCGTTCCTGATCGATCCGCGCGACCTGTTGCTGGGCATCTGGGCCGACATCAAGGGCTTTGCCGCCGACCTGTCGTTTGACGTGAAGATGCCGCAGTTCGGCCTGGACTGGAGCATGCCGAATCTGTGGGGCAATCTCGGGCTGCCGGATGTGCCGGACGTGCCGCCGCTGCCGGATGTTCCGTCGGTGTCCGGTTTTTCGTTGCCCGACCTGCTGGGCGCGCTGCCGCCGTTTCCGAACGTGGCGATCCCGGATCTGAATATCGAGCTGCCCTCGGCCAGCGTGATGCTGAAGCTGCTGGCGGGTGCGTTCGGCGAGTCCGGCGCGACCAAGCGGTTCAACAACGCGGTCAAGACCGCTTCCAGCACCGACAACATCGCCGGCATCGGCGTGTCGGGCTCGGTGGGGGTGAATGTGTACGCGAATGCCAGCCTGGCGACGATCGCCAGCGGGGCCGCGATCAATCAGGACACCAAGTATCAGACGAAGGCGCAGTCGGTTGCGGTGGTCGCCGATACCGTCATGCAGGTGATCAACCTGGCGGGCATGGGCGAGCTGAAGCCGGGCAAGACGCTGTTGCGCAATGGCGGCGGGGCGTCGGCGTTGGGCGGCTCGATCATGGTGACCGCCGTCGAGAATGAGACCAAGGCCCTGGTCGGGGCGGGGGCGGCGATCCGCACCGGGGTGGATGGCGCGCTGGAGGTCATGGCGCGCGAGGAGATCCTGCGCTTCGAGCTGGCGCAGTCCGGCAGCACCGCGGGAACCCTGGCCTTCGCCGGCAGCGGCAGCGGGTTTCGCCAGCGCAGCACCACCACGGCGGGCGTGCTGGGCAGCGACAGCGCCGGCGTGAACCTGAGCGGCGGCGGCGACCTCACGGTCAGTGCGACCACTGGCGGGCTGCAGCTGGCCGTGGCCGGCGGCATCGTGGCCGGCGGGCCGGGCTCGCTTGGCGTGGGTGCCGGCGTGGTGGTCAACGACATCCTGCGCGACACCGCCGCCTTCATCGGGGGCGAGCCGGCGGCCGCCGCGCCCACGGCCGCCGGCACGGTCGCGGCCGGGCAGGTGAGCGTGGCGGCGACCACGCGGGGCACCATCATCGGGCTGGGCGTGGCCGGGGCCGCCACCAGCCAGAAGATCGGCGTCAGCGAGGAAGACGCGCTGGACGGCGCCACCCCACCGGCCGAGGCGGGGTCGTTCCCGTCGACCCGCAGCGGCGTGGGGGTTGCCGCGAGTGCGGCGGTCAATGTGATCCGCGACTCCAGCCATGCCTATGCCAACGCACCGCTCACCATCACCGCCGAGCGCATGTCGATCACGGCCGACAACGATGTCACCGTGGTCGCACTGTCCGGCGGCGTGGCGCTGGGCTTCCGCGGGCCGGTGCCGGCCGGCGGCGGGCTGCGCATGGGCGGAGCTTTCAGCCTGAACGAGGTCCATGCCGACACCCAGGCCTTCGGCCGCGGGCTGACGGTCACGCTGAGCCAGGGCGACAACGGCGCGCAGCGCAGCATGACCGTCGCCGCCCATCGTGGCGGCGTGTCGCTGACCGGGGCGGCGGCGCTGTCGGTGGACACGTCGCGCGCCAGCACGGCGCTGAGCGGCAGTGCCGCGATCAACCGGATGACCAACACGACGCGCGCGCTGCTGGACAGCACCGCGCTGACCGCGCCGGGCGGGCTGCGCGCGGCGGCGGAAGACCTGTCCTGGGCGATCTCCATGGGTGGCGGCGTGGCCGGGGTGGCCGGCGGCGTCGGGCTCGGGGCCTCGATCGGCTACAACCAGCTCGCGGCGACGACCACGGCGGAGATCACCGGCGATGCGGCGCGGCGCGCCATGACCCTGGGAGGGGCGGTGGATGTGACCGCGCTCCAGGATTCCCGCATCGTGGCCGGCGGCCTGGGCAGCGGCCTTGCCGGCGAGGGCGTGGTGGCCGGGGCCTTCACCATCGGCATGAACA
Organism: Acetobacteraceae bacterium; assembly: GCA_044369385.1. Lineage (GTDB taxonomy): Bacteria > Pseudomonadota > Alphaproteobacteria > Acetobacterales > Acetobacteraceae > CAMDGX01. The sequence goes on from JBIPLY010000007.1 coordinate 8,026, forward strand.
CCCTGGGTCACAACCCGGTGGTGTCGGATGCCGGCAGTGCCAATGTGGTGCGCGCGCTGATCCGCAACGCCGATGTGGCGGCGGGCGGGGCGGTGACGCTGCGCGCCGAGGACGAATCGATCATCCAGGCGGTGGCCGGGGCGGCCGGCATCGCCGGGCGTGGCGCCGGCTTCGGCGTGGCGCTGGCGTGGAACCGCATCGCGCTCGACATCGATGCGACCATCGACAAGGCCGGGGTTTCCGGCACGTCGGTTGCGATCAGCGCCGCGGCGGCGGAGCAGGACGGCTTGCTCGACGGACGCATCACGGCCGCGGCGGTGGGGGCTGCGGGCAGCGGCCCCGGCGCGGGGGCCGCGGGGGTGAGCGTGGCGGTGAACGCGGTGCTCAACGACATCGATGCCGGCATCCTCAATGCCAGCAGCGTCAAGGCCAGCGCCGGCGCGGTGACGGTGGATGCGGCCGACGATTCGAGCATTCGCAGCCTGGTCGGCGGCGCGGCACTGTCGTCGGGCGGGCTGGGCGCCGGGGCGGCGTTTGGTGCCAACCGGATCGGCAGCGACGTGGCCGCGGCGATTGATGTCTCGACGGTCACCGCCACCGGGGCGGTCGCCGTGCGCGCGACGCAGCAGGCGACGATCCAGGCGCTGAGCATCGGCCTGGCTGGGGCACAGAATTTCGCTGGCGCCGGTTCAGTGGGCGTTGGCACCATCCGCACCGGCGTGTCGGCGCGGATCGACGGCGCCAGCATGGTCTCGGCCGGCGGCGCGGTGACGGTTTCGGCGACCAATGCCGCCCGGCTGGGGGTGATCGCCGGACAGTTGGCGCTGGGCGGGCGCGTGGCCTTCGGCGCCTCGGTGGGCACGATGGTGCTGAGCAACGAGACCCGCGCCTGGATCGACGGCGATGCGACGGTTGCGGGCATTGCCGGGGTGACGGTGGCGGCGGATACCCGGCAGACGGTGAGCGGCTTTGCCATTGGCGGCAGCCTGGCCGGCAACGCGGCGGTCCAGGGTTCGGCGGCCGTGGTCAGCATCGTCGATACCACTGAGGCGCTGATCGAGGCGCCGGGCAAGGTCGCGGGCAGCGTGACGGCCGGCACCGGTGCCACCACCACGGGCGATGTGGCGATCACGGCGAACAGCGCGCTGACGCTGCTGGGCACGGCCGGGGCGCTGGCGATCGGCGGGTCGGTGGGCGTGGGTGCGGCGGTGGATGCCGGGGTGGTGACGCGGCGCACGCGGGCGGGGATCGGCGCCGGGGCGAAGGTGAACGCGGACGGCAATGTGCGCGTGGTGGCTGACGGATCGGAATCGATCGTCATGGTCGCGGCGGCCGGTACCGGCGGCGGCAGCGTGGCGCTGGGGCTGACGGCCGGGGTTGCGGTGCTTGACCTGGAGACCACCGCCTCGATCGGGGCGGGGGCGACGGTGACGGCGCGGCGCAATGTGCAGGTGTCGGCCGACGATCGTACCGACACCACCGGGGTCGCCGGCGGGCTGGGCATGTCGGGCGGTGTCGCGGTTGGCATCGCCGCGCAGATCGGGGTGATCCAGAAGCGGACCGAGGCCTGGATCGACGACAATGCGGTGGTCACCGCGCGGCTGGTGGGCAGCGTCGGCCTGGCCGGCGATTCGGGCCTGTTTGACACCAGCAGCGCCAGCACCGCGCAGCAGGCCGCGCCCGCGCTCGCCTTCACCATGTCGGCGCGGTCGGGCAACGCCATCAACAAGACCGCGCACGGGATGGTCACCGGCGACCGGGTGACCTATGCGGCGGAGCGGACTCCGCTGGGCGGGCTTGAGAATGGCGGGGTCTATTTCGTCATTCGCGTGAGCGCCAACCAGTTTCGCCTGGCCACCAGTGCCGCCGATGCCGCGGCCGGAACCGCGATCGCGCTGAGCGATGGGCGTGCGACGGCGAGCGATCAGCACCAGGTGCAGAAGCTGGTGCCGGCCGGGTTGCCGGCGCTGTCCAGCAAGGTGACCGACAACGCGCCGGGCGTCGGCACGGCCGTGTTCGGCAATCCGTCCGCCAATGTCACCCGCCTCGGCGTGGTGGTGGTGGCGCAGAGCAGTGACAAGCATGCCGGCGTCGGCGCGGCGCTCGGGGTCGCCGGCAATGTGGCGGGCAACGTGGCCGGCGGGGTGACGGTGCATCGCATCGACACGCTGGCGCATGTCGATCCCGGCGCCACGGTGACCACCGAGGGCACCAATCGGACCTCGGTGATCGATGTGGTCGCCGGGCGGGCCTATTCGAACCTGGTGGTCGGCGCGGGCGCGGCAGGGGCCGGCAGCTTCGCGGCCAGCGCGGGGCTGGCGGTGCCGGTGCTGATGGGCGAGACCTCGGCGCGCGTGACCGGGGCGACGCTGCTGACCGGTGGCAGCGTGAATGTGACCGCGCGGGCGCAGGAGACGATCACCGCGGTTGCGGCCGGCTTCTCGGCGGGCGGCGCCGCGGCGGCGGCCGGGTCCGCGGCGGCGGTGCTGATCGGCAGCGAGGCCGACAAGCTGCGGGTGGAAGCCGAGCTGGTCAATGCGACCGTCACCGCCGGGCAGAACGTGCTGGTCTCGGCGCGGGGCGACACGACCAGTTACGCGATCGCCGGGTCGGTCGGGCTTGGCATCAGCGCCGGGGCGGGGGCCGGGGCGGTGGCGTTGACGCGTGTCCACAAGATCGTCGACGCCGGGATCGACGGCGGCACGGTGGCCGCGAATACGGCGTCGGGCACCATCAGTCTCGGCGGCATCCTGTCCAACGCGGCGCTGGACAAGACGCCCGGCGACTTCAAGACCATGTCGATGCGGGGCGTGGCGGTCCAGGCGCTGTCGACCGAGAAAGTGTACGACATTGCCGGCGGCGGTGCCGGCGGCGTGCTGGTGGGTGCGGCCGGGGCGGTGGCGATCGACCTGCTGGACAGCGACACGACGGCGGCGATCCGCGGCGGGGCGAACGTGACGTCCGGCAGCCAGGTGGCGGTGGGCGCGGGCAACGACGTGGTGATCCGCGGCGTGGCCGGCGCGCTCGGGGTGGGGGGCGCCGCGCTCGGCGCGGGCGTGCACGTCTCCGTGCTGCGCAATGACACCACGGCCACGATCGATGGTGCGACCGTCACCGCGACCAGTGCTGCCGATGTGGTGGCGCAGTCGATCCGCGATATCCGCTCGGTGGCGGCGGCGGCCAGCGCGGGCGGGTTCAGCCTGGGCGGCGGCATTTCGGTGCTGTCGATCGGTGGCGCATTTACCGATTCCTATAGCGCCAATGGCAGTTCCGGCGCGGCGCTGGGCGGCAGCCTGATCGGCGGGGTCGATACCGGCCTGGGCAACAGCATCGGCGCGGTGGTGCCGACCAGCGTGCCCGCGCCGCTGAGCTTCAACCCGGCCAGCGCCGTTCTCGCCAGCAGGGAGATCGACTTCCCGGGCGCCACCAACATGGCCGTCGGCACCGCGGTGACCTATCGCGCCAATGGCGGGGCGGCGATCGGCGGGCTGGTGGACGGCCAGACCTATTTCGTGATCCCGCACGCCAGCGACGCCACGCGCCTGTCGCTGGCGGCGAGCTGGGGCGATGCGCAGGCGGGCAACGCCCTGGCGCTGGACCGCACGCAGGCGACCGGCAGCGCGCACAGCATCGCGACGGTTGCGGCCCGCGCGCAATCCAGCGCACGCACCGCCCTGCCCGGCAGCAACGTGGTCGACAGCGTGACCGGCACCGGATCGAAGACCAGCGCGACCATCGCGGCGATCGACGGCAGCGCGGTGGTCAAGGCGCAGGCACTGAACGTCAGCGCGCGCCAGGCGATGCGGGTGGATGCGGATGCGGGCGGCGGCGCGGTGGCCGGCACCGCGGCGATCGGCGTCGGCGTGGTGGTGATCATCGCCGATGCCGATGTCTCCGCCTATGTCGGACCGCAGGCGACGCTGATCGGCAGCGGTGGCGCGCTGGGCGTCACGGCGACGCGCGATGCCGCCTACCATCTGACCGGCATCGCCGGGGCGGCGAGCGGGGCGGTGGCGCTGGGCGCCGCGGTGGCCTCGATTTCCGATACCTCGACCACGGCGGCCCTGCTGGGCGCGCGGATCGTCGGCGATACGGTGACCGGCGGCACGGCGGGCAGCTTTGCCAGCATCAGCGGATTTGGCGCCACCAGCGTCACCGCGCGGCAAGACATCACGGCGGGGCTGACGACCGGGGCGGCCAATCTCGGCGTCCTGGCGGCGGCGGGGGCGGCGGTTTCGTCGGCGCGGCTGCAGGCGGACACCTTGGCGCAGGTTGGCGCCCATGCCTCGGTCGGTGCCACCAGCCTGACCGTCAGCGCCGAGCAGCGGCAGACGGTCTACGACAACGATGCGTTCAATGACGCCATCGCGTCCGGGCTGTCGGCGTCGATCGGGCTGGGCGGCGCGGCGGCGGTGGTTGAATTGAAGCTGGGCGGCAATGTGACCGCCGAGATCGCCAGCAACGCCAGCGTGACGACGACCGGTGCTGCGACGATCACTGCCAAGTCCGAAATCATCGCGACGGATGTCAGCCTCGATGGCAACGCGATCGGCGCGATCGCGGTCGGGCTGATGTTCGGCAGCGCGGCGATCACGCCGAACGTGGTTGCGCGCACCGGCAGCGGCAGCAAGGTCACGGCCAGCGGCATCACGATTGCCGCCATCAACGATGCCGATCTGGTGCTGGATGCCAGCCCCACCCTGGGCGGGATCGGCGGGCTTGCGGTCAGCAGCGCGAAAGTCGTCGCCACCGCGAATCTGACCACCGGCGTGGCGATCGGCAGCAGCGGGACGCTGACGGCGACCAGCGGCGACATCAACCTGACCAGCACGGCGACGCCCTGGCTGCATGCCGGCGCCTCCGGGCAGAATCTCGGCGCGGTGACCGTGGGGCTGACCGAGGCCACCACCCAGGTGACCAGCAACAATCAGGTGACCATCGGTGCCGGCGCGAGGCTTGATGCCGCGGCCGGGGGGGTGGCGCTGCTGGCGACCTCGTCGCCCTATGCCTCGGCCGATGCCGTGGGATCTGGCGCGTCGCTGATCGATATCAGCCGGGCACGGGCGGATACGACGCTTTCGGACACCACGCGGGTCGAACTCGGTGACGCGGATGTCACCGCCAGCAAGACGATCAGCGTCGAGGCGCGCGCGTCGCTGTCCGGGGATACCAGGGCCATCGTGGACACCATCGGCCTGGGCATCAACGCCCAGACCAACAGCACGCTGAGCGCCACGAACCGAACGCAGGCCGTGATCGGCAGCGGCGCCACGCTGAAGGCGAACGACATCAGCGTGCTCGCCAATCTGGTCAGCACCAACCTGGAGAACATCGCCGACACCCATGCCCGCGCCGCCGGTGCGGATGCGAGTGCCAGTGCCAGCAACAGCATCGACATCGCGGCCGAGACGACGCTGAGCGCCAACGCCGCCCTGATCGGCGGCAATTCGGTTTCGCTGCGCGCGGATGTGGAAAACCAGTACAGCGTGTCGCGCGCCAACGGGTGGACCCAGGGCGCCGGCGGCGACACCACAGTGACGGCGCTGCAGACGCTGAGTGCCAAGGCCACCGTCCACGCCGCCACTGGCGCGACGGTGACCACGCGGGATCTGGACGTGCGGGCCGAACTGCCGTTCAACCACGGGGCGGAGACCACGGCGAACCGCAACGGCGCGCTGGTCGATTTCGGCGACAGCGCGGCCAAGCTGACCCTGACCTATGCGCGCAGCATCGCCTGGAACGCCAATGTCCGGCTGCTGAGCGCGCCCAATCCGGTGCTGAACGTGGCGGCGGACGGAACGGTGACCGGGTCTGGCCTGACCTGGTCCAGCACCTCCACTACGGTGACGGTGAACCCGATCGCCTTCACCGGGCCGCTGGCCGGCGAGGTCGGCTTCATCATTCCAGGGGTCGCCAATGACACCGCGCTCTTCGGGGCGACGGCCGCCACCGGTGTTGCGAGCGGCAAGTTCGCCATCGAGTACCAGAGCAGTTTCGACAGCGTGACGCTGGCCAACGCCTCGCCCAAGACGCTGGTGGTCAACGGCATCAACCCGGTGAACACGTCGAGCCAGAGCAGCTCCACCATCGTGGTCCAGGCGCCGACGAAGAGCGGCTTCAGCTACACCACCGGCACGGTGGCGGTGCCGACCGCGATTGCCATCACCAGCAGCGGCACGGCCGACATTCAGCTGGCGGGGTTGATCCGCAACAAGGCCGGCACCACCGCGCTGACCACCGCGACCGCGACCGGCGATATCGTCACCAGCGGGACCCAGCAGATCGAGACCACCAGCCTTACGGTCAAGTCCGGCGGGTCGGTGGGCGACGCGACCAACCGGCTGGCGGTGACTGCCACCTGGCCGGTGACGGTGACGGCGGGGCTGAGCACGAGCACGAGCAATGTATTCCTGTCGCAGACCGGAACGCTGGACCTGACCGGCATCAGCGCGGACACGCTGGTTGACCTGACGGCCACGGGGGCGATCCTGTCCAGCGGCACGGGGATCACGGCGACGACGGTTGCGCTGTCGGCCGGCGGGGCGATCGGCTCCGGCATGGCGGCATTGCCGGTCAGTGCGGGGGCGGGCGCGGTCACGCTGGCGGCCACCGCCGGCCAGCAGATCGCCATCACCACCGGGGCGGGCGGGCTGAAGGTTGACGGCACGGTGAGTGCCGCCACCGGCGATATCAGCCTTGTCGTGCCCGATGCGGCGGCCACTGGCCAGAACATCGTGCTGGGTGGGGCGGCGCTGGTGCGCGCCTTTGCCGGCGCGGTGACGCTGGATGCCGGCGACAACCTGACCGCCAGCGCTGGCAGCCGGATCATCGCCAGCGGAACGATCACGCTGAACGCCGATGTCGAGGCCGACGGCGAGAAAGACAGCCAGCCTGCCGAGGGCACCACGATCACCCTGGCCGGCACCCTGACCGCCAGCGCGGTTACGGTGAATGCCGGGCCGGACAACGACACCATCGTGATCAATGCGGTGGACAGCGTCACCACGGTCAATGCCGGGGTGGGCGACAACAAGTTCCACATCGGCAGCGCCGCCACGGCCGGAACCACCGATACCGCCAGCACCCTGGCCGGGATCAAGGCGGCACTGACCCTGAACGGCGGCGCCGGCACGCTGGACACGGCGCTGCTGTTCAACGCGGGCGATGACGGCGCGACCAGCTTCGTGCTGAGCGGGGGCACCATCACGGCGGCCAGCATGGCCGGCAGGATCGTGCTGGGTGCGACGATCGAGCGCGCGACGCTGACGCTGGGCGACGGGGCGGACAGCGTGGCGATCCTGGCCACCCCCGCCGCGCGGACCACCACGATCAACCTCGGCTTGGGCAATGACAGCGTCACGGTGGGCAATGCCGGCAGCGTCGCCGGTGTGGACGGGCTGGTGATCCTGGCCGGCAGCACCGGCAGTGATTCGCTGAGCGTCGATGACAGCAAGACCGCGACCGGGGCCAGCGGCACGCTCGCGGTCGGGCGGCTGACCGGCCTGGGGATGGGGGATGGCAGCGCCGGGCTGCAATGGACGGGCATCGAGAGCGTCGCCGTGGCGCTGGGCGGCGGCACCAGCGGGACCTTCGACGTGGCCGGCACCCAGAGCGGCGTGGCCACCGCGATCGATGCGGCCGCGGGGTATCGCAACCTGCGCGTCGCCGGCGACTTTGCCGATCTGGACGGCAATCTGGAGATCACCGGCAACGGCAGCACCAGCCTGGCGCTGACCCCGGCCACCGCCTCGGCGATGACCCTGTCGCGCGATGCGGACGGGCGCGGGCGGGCCAGCGGCAGCAACTTCACCGGCGATGTGGTGTTCGGCGCGGTCGCCACCCTGACGGTCAATCAGGTGGACCTTGCCGTCGACCTCCAGGTCAACGACACGGCGGCCAATACCGTGCTCAATCGCACCGGCACGAAGGGCACGATCACGGTGTCCGGTGCCCGCAACACCGTGACCGTCAACGCCACCGCCGACGACATCGTGGTGGTGGACCGCAGCGCCGACAGCAGCGCGGTCACGGCGGGCAGCATCCTCAATGGCGCGGTTGTCGGCATCGTCGCTGACCTGCGGATCACCGGGGTGCTGGGCGCCACCGTGGACATCAACAACGCCGGCCGGGTGGACCTGCGCCTGGGCGCCGGGGATGACCGGATCACGCTGAACGAGACCGCCACCACGCCGGAGTTGTTCATCTACGCCGGCGACGGCGACGACCGGGTGACGGTGAGCGCGGTGGGCGGAACGCTGCGCCAGATCGTCGGCGAGGCCGGCGAGGACGAGGTGGTGCTGACCATCGCCGCCACGCCTACCGCCGGGCAGTTCACCGCGGTCACGCCGCAGGTGGAGACGCTGACGGTGAACAACACCGCCAACAAGGGCGTTGGCGCGACGGCAGTGGCCTGGTCGCTGGCGGCCGGCGGGATGCTGGCGGGCAACGGCAACAACGTGGTGGACACCGCCGCGGTGACGACGCTGGTGCAGATCCAGGGCGGCACCGCCACGACGGACTCGCTGGGGCTTTCGATCGAGACGGCGACGACGGCCAGCATCGCCGGGGCGCGGGTGGAGCTGAAGAGCGGCGGCACCGTGCTGAGCATGGCGGATGCCGACGCGGCGGCCGACCTGTCGCACGCCATCGGGTTCAACGGGCTGACGACGGGCTCCACCTACACCGATGGCACCGGGCTCACCGCGTCGCTGAAGAATTCGGTCGGCAACAATACCAACTTCGTCGTGGTGGCAGGGGCGCAGAGCCGCGCGGCCGGCGCGAGAAACGCCAACGACGTGGTGACGGTGACGGCCGATGGCGGGGCGCCGTTCAGCTTCCTGGGGATGGACCTGGTCGGCCGCGCCGGCGCGACCACCGGCAATCTGACGCTGACCTACGACACCCTGGTCAGCACGAACCAGACCTACACGCTGTCCGGCGCCCCGGCGGAAGGCGCGACCGCCGCGTTCCGGCTGCCGGCGCCGCTGCTGGGGGTGACCAAGCTGTGGTTCAGCCTGGACTCCACCGGGGCCGAGGCCTGGGCCGTGGACAACATCACCGGCCTGGTCGAGGCGGCGCCGGCGGCGTTGCCGACGCTGCCGATCTTCACCGTGTCGGGCAACGTCACCTTCAATACCGCAACCGGCGCGCTGACCGGGGGCGGCATCCAGTTCGACCGGGACGGCAACGGCTATACCCAGGGCAGCAACGGCGACTTCCTGCTGGACCTCGCGACCGAATGGGCGGGGGCGCCGAGCTACTACGGCTTCGCGGTCAGCGGCGGCGTCGGCGTGTTCTCGCTGCACGGCAACCTGCGCATCCCCGAGGGCGTGACGCTGTCGGCCACCGGGGCGAACGGGCTGTCGCTGCGCGTGGCCAACGACATCGCCATCGTTGACACCAACACCAATGGCAGCTTCAGCGAGGTGACCTTCAACGTCGCCGCCAACGGCACCATCGCCGGCGCGGGGGGTGGCAGCTTCGGCGGTGCCGGCATCCTGGGCGCCGGTGGCAACGGCGGCGCGGGTGGCGATGGCCGCGGCGGCGGAGGGGGCGGGAGCGGCGGGTACGACAGCCGCAACTTGTTCATGGCTGATGGCGGCAACGGCGGAACCGGTTCCAGCGGAACCACCGGTTCGGGGGGCACGAGCGGGGCTACCGGCGGAAACGGCACGGCCGGCGGCGCGGGCATCAATGCTCCCGCCAGCGGCGGCGCCAGGGGCACCGGCGGTGCTGCCGGCATTCGTGGCGTTGGCGGCGCGGGCGCCGGCGGCGGCGGCGGCGGCGGCGGTGGTGGCGCCCGCGAGTTCGCCAATGCCTTCAACGGCGGCAATGGTGCGAACGGCGGCTGGGGTTCGACTGGCGAGGCGGCTAGTTCCGGCAAGGCAGCGACTTCGGGGGCGGGCGGCCTGCAGGTCGGCACCGGCGAGGCGCTGGCCGGCGGCGGCGGCGGCGGCGGCGGCGGCGCTGGTGGTGGCGGCGGCGGCGGCGGCGGCGGCGGCGGTGCCGGCGGCGGCGGCGGCGGTGGGGGCGGCGGGGAGGCCGGGACCAGCAACAACGCCGGCGGCAACGGCGGCAGCGGCGGCGGCGGCGGTGATGGCGGACGCGGCGGCGACGGGCTGGATGGAGGCGCGGGGGCCGCGGGCGGCGGCGGCGGCGGCGTGCTGGAAATCGTGGCGCTGGGGCGGCTGGTGTTCAATGCCGGCACGCTGGATGCCTCCGGCGGCGTCGGGACGGCCGGCAAGAGCGCCGAGACGCCGGGTGATCCCAACAACGGCGGTACGACCGGCATCAACAATGGCCGACAGTCGGGCGCCGGTGGCAGCAACGGCGGTCAGCCGCAATTCGGAACCTATGACGGAGGCTACGGCGGCGGTGGCGGTTCCGGCGGCACCGGCGGCTTCGGCAATTATGGTGGCTTTGGCGGCGCCGGAGCGGGCGGCGGCGGCGGCGCGGCGGGCACGATCCGCATCGTGGCGAGCAGGCTTGAACTGCCGAACACCGTTTCGTTCGACCTGGCTGGCGGTGCCGGCGGTGTCGGGGGTACCGGCGGAGCCAACGGCACGGCTGGCGAGGCCGGGCGGTGGATCCTGGGCAGCAACACCAGCTTCACCCTGGCCACGGGCAAGGCCATCGGCAGCGGCGTGGAGCAGGTCATCACCACCGGGCCGCGCCCGGTCAATGCGCTGATCGGCGACGATTTCATCCATAGCGTCACCAAAGTCACGCTGGTCGACACCACCGAATCGCCCACCATGGTCGGGCTGGTCGGCGGCGCGGATACCGCCGGGCTGCTGGACCTGACGCTGGCACAGCGCAACGACCTGATCGCCGACCTCGGCCTGGAGAATGCCAGCCTGATGCCGGCCGGCGCCGATGCGGTGGTGTTCCGTCTGGCCGGCGGCACGGACATCACCGATGTGAGCACCGGCTACACGCTGGTGAACTCCTATACCGGCTACGACATGCTGCTGTTCGTCAACCTGTCGGACAGCGTGCTGTCCTTGCCGCGGCTGGGGGCGGTGCATCCGGGCTTCAGCGGCAACGTCGCGCAGGATCCGAACTTCACCCAGGCGCTGTCGATCGAAGGAGTCACCGCCGGCATCACGCTGAACGCGCTGAACCCGCGCGCCATCTTCGCGACCCTGGTGCCCAACGACACCACCTATCGCATCAACGCCACGGTGGGCGGCGCCACCCTGAATGTGGCGCAGGACCCGCTGACCGCGGCCAAGATCGCCTCGGCCGCCAGCACCGGCTATCTCAACGTGCCGGTGCCCAGCCTGCCGAACAGCGGCCAGGTGCCGGGGCTGGACGCGATCGCCAGCCGACCCAGCGTGCCCCAGACCTATGGCATCAACGCCGCCACCGGCGCGCTGGTGGTGCTGAACGGCGACCTGTCCACCCGGCAGTACCTGACCGAGGGCCAGGGCGGCATCCCGGCCGGCACGCTGCAGGGCGCCAGCGACATCGCGATGTCGCCGAACGGCCTGGCGGTCTATGTCGCCAACGACGCCGCCAAGACGCTGAGCGCGTTCAGCCGCAACGCCAGCACCGGCGACCTGACCTATGTCGGCACGGCATCGGCCGCCAGCAACGTGCTGGACAGCATCGTCGTCAGCTCCGACAACACGACGGTGATCGGCGGCGGCTTCACGGGGCTGGCGCAATTCGCGGTCACGCTGAGCGGCGGCGCGCCGACGGCGATCGCCGCCCCGGGCAGCATCAGCACCAGTGCTGTTCGGCTGGTTGACCTGGTCCTGCATGACGGCGGCACCCTGGGCAGCAATGCCGGCGACACGCTGTTCGCGCTGCGCGACAGCAGCGGCAACAATGCCGACACCATCTATACCCTGGACCCCGTCAGCCTCGCGGTGCGTGACAGCATCAACCTGAGCACCGGGGCGAGCGCGATGGCGGTCAGCCCGGATGGCGCGTTCGTCTATGTCACCAACGCACTATCCAACTATGTCGATGTGTTCTCGGTCGACGCCGCCGGCAACCTGGTTCGCCGCCAGACGGTGACCAACGACGTGACCGCGGGCGTCTCGGCGATGCTGGAGCCGCGCGGCATCGCCGTGACCGCCGAGTATGTCGTCGTCGCCGGCACCGGCAGCAACACGCTGACCAGCTTCGTGCGCGCGGCCGACGGCACGCTGAGCTTCATGCAGGCGCTGCCGAACGATGTCGGCGGGCTGGGCGGGCTGAGCCGCCCGGGCGAGCTTGCGGTGCGCGGCGCCACCCTGCTGGTGGCCAGCGCCGGGCAGAACGGCGAAAATGGCGGGCTGGCCGTGCTGAACATCACCAGCAAGGCGCCGCCGCCGATCACCTACACCACGATCTTCTCCGGCATCGAGGCGCTGAGCCTGACCACGGGCGCCGAGGCCGACAGCATCGCCATGACGGCCGCCGCGGTGGCCACCACCACCGTGAACAGCGGCGGCGGGGCCGATGTGGTCACGCTGGACGCGCTCAGCGCCACCACCACGGTGAACCTGGGCAGCGGCGATGACCGCCTCGATCTGCGCGCCAAGACCGCCAATGCCACGCTGACGGTCAATGGCGAGGCCGGCCGCGACAATTTCGCCGTGCTGGCGCTGGGCGCCGGGAGCACGGCGAATCTGTTCGGCGGGAACGATCCCGACAGCTACAGCGTGGCGGGACGCGGCGTGGCCTCCACCGGGACCGTGTGGATGGTCGGGGGGAACGGCGCCGACACGCTGGCCTTCGATCCGCAGGACCCGCTGCCGGATGACAACATCGACGCCTATACCTGGGTCAAGAGCTCGCCCACCAGCCTCACCGCCACCGGCTTCGGCACCGCCAACTATTCCGACTTCGCCACCGTCTCGGTGGTGGCCGCGCCGCTGATCACGCCGGCCAATGTCACCATCAACGAAGGCAGCGCGGCCAGCTTCTCGGCCAATGTGGTGCCGCTGGGCCTGGCCAATGCGCTCAAGGGCGCGCTGTCGTGGGACATCAATGGCGACGGGCTGTTCGGCGATGCCAGCGGCAGCAGCGTCACGCTGAGCTGGGCGCAGCTGCGCGCACTGGGCATCACGGACAACGGCACGGTCCAGATCGCCGCCACCGCCACCAACCTCGACGGCCTGACCAGCACGGCGTTTGCCACGCTGACGGTCAACAGCGTTGCACCGGTGCTGACCCTGACCGCGCCGGGCAATGCCACCGAGGGCAAGGCGCTGACCGTCGCCGGCACCGTCACCGATGCCAATAGCGGCGATGCGCAGACCGTCACCCTGATCTGGGGCGACGGCACCGCGAACACCGTGCTCAGCATCCCCGCCGGGCAGACCGCGTTCAGCGCCAGCCATGTCTATGCCAGCAGCACCGCCAGCCGCATGGTGACCGCCACGGCCAAGGACGATGACGGGGCGAGTGCCGCCAGCGTCACCACCAGCTTCGCCGTGCTGAACGCGGGGCCGGTGCTGGGCGCGCTGGTGCTGCCGAGCGGGCTGGTGGAGGGCGGAAGCTTCACTCTGTCCGGCAGCATCGCCGACCCCGATCCCACCGATGCGACCGTGGTCACCATCGCCTGGGGCGACGGCTCGGCCAATTCGGTGCTGAACCTGGCCGCCGGCGCCAGCAGCTTCAGCACCACGCGCAGCTATGCCGACAATGGCAGCTACAACGTGGTGGTCACCACCAAGGACGCCCAGGGTGCCGCCGGCAACAGCGCGTCCGCCACGCTGACGGTGGCCAATGCCGCCCCGGCGCTGAACGCCGTCACCGCCCCCACCGCGGCCATCGAGGGCGGCACCGTGACGCTGACCGGCAGCTTCACCGATGCCGGCACGGCCGACACGCACAGCGTGACCATCGATTGGGGCAACGGCAAGACCTCGGCCGCCACGGTCGACCAGGCAGCGAACTCCTACAAGGCCAGCAACGTCTTCACCGACAACCCCGCCGGCCAGCCGGGCGGCAGCTTTGCCGTCGGCGTGACCGTTGCGGACAACAACGGCGCGAAGGCCACCGCCGCCACCACGGCGAAGGTGAGCAATGCCGCCCCCACCGTGGTGCTGAACACGATTACCACCACAGCCGAGGGCAGCGTGATTACCGCCACCGGCACGGTGAGCGATGTCGGGCCCGCCGACACCCACAACGTCGTGGTGACCTGGGGCGACGGCACCACCTCCAGCGTGGTGCCGACCGCCGGGGTCTTCACCGCCACGCGGCTGTATGCGCTCAACGGCACCTATACCGTCTCGGCGGTGGCCACCGACAATGACGGCGCCAGTTCCGCCGCCGCCACGCGCACCGCCACGGTCACCAACATCGCCCCCACCCTGACCCTGTCGCCGGTCGCAGCACTGCTGGAGGGCGAGGTCGCCCTGCTGTCCGGCACCGTCACGGATCCCAGCGCGGGCGCGACGGTGAGCCTCAGCGTCAATTGGGGCGACGGGGCTGTCGAGGTGTTCCCGCTCACCCAAGGCGCCACCAGCTTCACCCTGGCGCATCGCTACGTGAACGACAGCGGGGCGGGTACCTTCCCCATCGCGGTGACCGCGACGGACAATGCCGGCGGCACCTCGAGCAAGACCACCTCGGTCGACGTGAACAACGCCGCGCCGGTGATCGCCGGGCTGAACTTCCTCACGCCGCTGATCGCCGAGAATGGCACCGTGAAGCTGACCGGCACCGTCACCGATGCCGGGCTGGCCGACACCCATACGGTTACGCTGAACTGGGGCGACGGCAGCGCGGCAGAGGTGGTGACTGTTGACCCGGCCACGCGCAGTTTCAGCGCTTCGCACCAGTTCCTCGACAACCCCGCCGGCGCGCCGCTGGGCGGCTACAGCGTCACTGCGGTTGCCAAGGACAATGGCGGGCTGACCGGCAGTGCGGCGGCCACCATCACGGTGGAGAACCAGGCGCCGTCCTTCACGGCGATCACGCTGGACCAGACCGTGATCGACGAGAACGGCAGCGTGACGCTGACGGCGAGCTTCGCCGATGTCGGAACCAAGGACGGCCCGTTCACGGCGATGATCAACTGGGGCGACGGCAACATCCAGCCGGTGACGGTCAGCGGCAGCAGCTTCAGCGCCACGCACCAGTATCTCGACAATCACCCGGCCGACGCGTTCGGCAATCCGGTTCCCTATGCCATCGCCGTGATCGTGACCGACAAGGACGGCGCGCATGGCACCGCCTCGGCGATCGTCGCGGTGAACAACGTGGCGCCGACGCTGATCGCGCTGGACACCAGCGCCGCGGTGATCGACGAGGGCGGCGCGCTGACGCTGACCGGCACGTTCACCGATATCGGCAGCGTGGACACGCATGTCGTCGCGGTGGCCTGGGGCGATGGCACCACCTCGCTGGCCACGGTCAATCCGCTCACGCGCAGCTTCACTGCCAGCCATGTCTATCTCGACAACCCGATCGGGCTGGCATCCGGCCCGTTCGCGATCGCGGTCACGGTCACCGACCAGGATGGCGGCGTGGCCGCGGGCGCGGCCAGCGTGGTCGTGGCCAACCAGGTGGCGCATTTCACCCTGGGCACCCCGGCGCCGATCGCCGAGGACGGCATCGTGGTGCTGACGGGCAGCATCGTCGATCCCGGCGTGCTCGACGGGCAGGTGGTGACGGTGGACTGGGGCGATGGCACCACCACCAGCCATGTCATGGCCGCCGGCGAGACCGCGTTCAGCGCCACGCATCGCTATCTCGACAACCCCGCCGGCGCGGCGGGCGGCAGCTTCACCATCGTCGCCGGGACCACCGACAAGGATGGTGGCGCGATCGCCATGGCCACCGCCGTGGTCGTGTCCAACGCCGCCCCCGTGCTGGCGCCGCTGGTGCTTGATCCCGCGGTGCTCGACGCGAGCGGCGCCGTGACGCTGACCGGCAGCTTCACTGATCCCGGCACGCTGGACAGCCACAGCGTGAGCATCGATTGGGGTGACGGCACCAGCTCGGCGGCGGTTGTCAATGCGCTGACGCACAGCTTCTCGGCCAGCCACGTCTATGCCGTGGTCGTGCCCGGGGGCTTCACCGTCACCGCGACGGTCAGCGACAACGACGGCGCCACGGCCAGCGCCACGGCGCATCTGGCGGATGTCCCCCCGGTGCTGGCGCCGCTGGTGCTCGCCCCGGCGACGATCGACGAGGGCGGCAGCATGACGCTGACCGGCAGCTTCATCGATCTCGGATCGCCCGGCACGCATACCGTCAGCATCGATTGGGGCGACGGCACCAGCTCGGCGGCCGTGGTCGATGCGATGACGCGGGTATTCTCGGCGAGCCATGTCTATGCCGACAACGCGCCCGGCGGCTTCACCGTCGCGGCGACGCTGAGTGGCAGCCTGGGCACCATCGCCACGGTCAGCGCCACGGCGCAGGTGGCGAATGTCGCCCCGGTGCTGGCGCCGCTGGTGCTCGCCCCGGCGACGATCGACGAGGGCGGCAGCGTGACGCTGACCGGCAGCTTCACCGATGCCGGCGTGCTGGATACGCATACCGTGAGCATCGATTGGGGCGACGGCACCAGCTCGGCCGCCGTGGTCGATGCGCTGACGCGCAGCTTCGCGGCCAGCCACGCCTATGCCGACAACGCGCCCGGCGGTTACACGGTCATCGCGACGCTGACCGACAATGACGGCGCCATCGCCACGGTCAGCGCCACGGCGCAGGTGATCAATGCAGCACCGGTGCCGGCCGGCCTGGTGCTCGCTCCGCCCATCGTCGGCGAAGGCGGCAGCGTGCTGCTGACCGGCAGCTTCACCGATGCCGGCGCGCTGGACAGCCACAGCGTGAGCATCGATTGGGGCGACGGCAGCAGCTCGGCCGCCGTGGTCGATGCGCTGACGCGCAGCTTCGCGGCCAGCCACGCCTATGCCGACAACGCGAAGGGCGGCTACGCCGTCGCCGCGACGGTGACCGACAGCGACGGCGCGAGCGCGACGGCCAGCACCCTGGCGCTGGTGACCAACGCGGCCCCGGTGCTCGCCGCGCTGGTGCTCGACCCGGCGTCGATCGACGAAGGGGGCAGCGTGACGCTGACCGGCAGCTTCACCGATGCCGGCGCGCTGGACACGCACACCGTCAGCATCAACTGGGGCGACGGCACCAGCTCGGCGGCGGTGATCGACCCGTTGGCGCGCACATTCTCGGCCAGCCATGCCTATGCCGATGACGCGGCCGGCGGCTTCACCGTGATCGCGACGGCAACCGATAACGATGGCGCCACCGCCACCGTGGCGGCGACGGTCCAGGTGGCCAACTCCGCCCCGGTGCTGGGCCCGCTGCTGCTCGACACCGCGCTGGTGGCGGCGGGCGACACGGTGGTCCTGTCCGGCAGCTTTACCGATGCCGGGGCGCTGGACAGCCATGTCGTCATGATCGCCTGGGGCGACGGCACCAGCTCGGCCGCGGTGGTCGACGCGGGCGCGCGCAGCTTCAGCGCCAGCCATGTCTATGCCGCCAGCCCGCCCAGCGGCAGTTTTGCCATCCTGGTCACCGCCACGGACAATGACGGCGCGGTGGCCACGGCGGCCACCACGCTGGCCGGCGCCAACACCGCGCCGGTCGTCCAGGGCCTGGGGTTGAGCAAGGCCGCGATCGGCGAGGGCGGCACCGTGCTGCTGACCGGCAGCATCGCCGACAGCTGGCTGGGCGACAGCCATGTCGTGACCGTCAACTGGGGCGACGGCACCACCTCGCCGGCCAGCGTCAATCCGGCGACCCGCCTGTTCAGCGCCAGCCATGTCTATGCCGACAACCCGGCCGGCAAGGCGTCTGGCGCCTTTGCCATCACCGCG
Organism: Acetobacteraceae bacterium; assembly: GCA_044369385.1. Taxonomy (GTDB): domain Bacteria; phylum Pseudomonadota; class Alphaproteobacteria; order Acetobacterales; family Acetobacteraceae; genus CAMDGX01. The sequence continues at coordinate 25,815 of JBIPLY010000007.1, forward strand.
ACCGCCACCGACCTGGGCGGGCTGTCCGGCGCGGCCACGACCAGCGTCACGGTGGCCAACGCGCCACCGGTGCTGACCGCGCTGGCCAATTCGGCGGCCGTCAGCGGCGCGGTCAAGGCCGGCGAGCAGGTGACCCTGACCGGCAGCTTCGTCGATCCCGGCCTGAACGACGCCCATTCGCTGACCATCCTGTGGGGCGACAGCACCAAGCAGCAAGTGGTGCCGTTGACCGTGGGGGCGCGCAGCTTCAGCGTCACCCATACCTATGCGCGCGACGGGCTGTTCAGTGTCGTGGTGCAGGTGCGCGACCCCAACACCCCGTCGCCGGCCCAGGTGACCCGGGCAGTGATCGGCAACCCGGCGCCCATCGTGTTCGGTGGCGGGCCGATCGTTGTGCCGGCTGCCGGACCCGCGGCCGCCCCGGCCGCCGCAGCACCGGCGATCGCCCCCGCGGCCGCGGCCCCGCTGGCGATCACGCCGACAGCCGCGTCGTCTGGCGCGTCGTCTGGCGCGGCCGCGGCCAAGGTCGCCAGCCTCGGAGCCACCAAGATCGCCGCCGTGGCGATCGGGCAATCCGACCCCGCCGATACCATCCGCCTGGTGAAGTCCAATGCCATCCGCGTCGCCGCCGTGCCGCCCCGCGCGGCCCCGGCGGCCCCCGTCATGCCCGCAGCACCCGCCGCGGTGCGCTTCGACGAGGCGACCGGCGCCTGGCTGCCCTGGTCCGATGCGGCGCTGGCGGGGGCCGAGGCGTTCGACGATTTCGGCGAAGCCTGGACCGTGCTGCCGCACCGCGCGCCGCTTCAGCCGACGGCGCGCAGCTGATCCGTCTTCGATTCCAGCAGGAGAATTGCCCCGATGTCCGACACGCCGCCGCCCGCCGCCGCCCGCGAGGCCCGGTTGCATTGGGACGACAGCGCCATGGCGACCAGCTTCGCCAATGTGGTGAACATCCAAAGCTCGCGCGAACAGGTCGACCTGTTCTTCGGCACCAACCGCACCTGGAACCCAACGGACGAGGCAACGCTGTCGATCGTGCTGAGCAACCGCATGATCCTGTCGCCCTTCGCCGCCAAGCGCCTGTCGCTGGCCCTGGCCGGGGTGCTGCGCGAGTACGAAACCCGCTACGGCGCCATCGACGTCTAGCCCGCCGCCCATGCCGGACCCGACGCAAGCCT
>JBIPLY010000142.1:0-9216 GCA_044369385.1 Acetobacteraceae bacterium
GGTCGGCGCCTTCGCCAACGAAGGCCTGGCCCGCGCCGCCGTCAACGCCGCCCGCGACCAGGCCCGCGATGTGCTGGGCCGCGCGCGCCCCGCCGTCGGCCCGGTGCGCAGCGGCGCGGCCACGCTCTTCCGCGCCCGCCTGGCCGGGTTGTCACGCGAAGCGGCGGAACAGGCCTGCGAGAGGCTGGCCCGCGCCCGCGGCGTCTGTGTGGTGCTCTCGCCCGACGCCCAATCCTGACCGAACCGTCGCACGCGGCATCTTGTCGGCACCTGCACCGGGCGCCATGATCGGCCCGAACGCCGCGCCAGATCCAGGCCGCGCGCAGGGAACGGAAACGACATGACCAGCACGCCGACCGGGGGAGCCAAGGCCCGCTTCGCAAGCCTCACCGGCATGTTGGCGCCGCGCTCGGTGGCCATGCTGGGCGCCTCGGCGGATGCCACGCGCATCGGCGGCCGCCCGATCGCCTACATGCTGGCACAGAACTTCGCCGGAACCCTCTATCCCGTGAACCCGCGGCGCGCCGAGGTCCAGGGCCTGAAGGCCTATCCCGATGTCAAATCCCTGCCGGAAGTGCCCGATGTCGGCATCGTCGCCGTCGCGGCCGAGATCGCGGTACAGGCGGTGCAGGACCTGGCCGATGCCGGGGTGAAGAACACCATCGTGCTGTCCGCCGGCTTCGCCGAGGTGGACGATGCCGGGGCTGCCGAACAGGCGCGCATGGTCGCCATCGCCAAGGCCGCCGGCATGCGCCTGCTGGGCCCCAACTGCCTCGGCCTGTTCAACCGCCGCAGCAATTTCTACCCCACCTTCACCTCGGCCTTCGAGGGCGGCTGGCCGATCCCCGGGCGCATCGGCGTGGCCAGCCAGTCCGGCGCCTATGGCACCCACATCTTCGCCGCCATGCGCGACCGCGGCGTCGGCACCGGCGTCTGCGTCACCACCGGCAACGAGGCCGATGTCACCATCGGCGATGTCATCGGCTGGCTGGTGGAAGACCCCGAGACCGACGTCATCGCCGCCTATGCCGAGGGCATCCGCGAATCCGAAAGCTTCATCGCCGCGCTGACCGCCGCCCGCGCTGCCCGCAAGCCGATCGTGATGATGAAGGTCGGCCGCAGCGCGCTGGGGGGTGCCGCGGCCAAGTCCCACACCGCCTCGATCGCCGGCGACGACGCGGTGACCGACGCCGTGCTGGCCGAATTCGGCGTGGTCCGCGCCCGCACCACCGAGGAGATGATCGACATCGCGCTGACCGCCACCCGGAAGATCTACCCGGTCGGCAACACGCTGGGCGTGTTCACCGTCTCCGGCGGCGCCGGCGTGCTGATCAGCGACGTGGCCGAGCAGATCGGGCTTTCGATGCCGGAAATGCCGCCGGCGGCCCAGGACAAGCTGCGCGCCATCATCCCGTTCTCCTCGCCGCGCAACCCGGTGGACTGCACCGCGCAGGTCACCAACATCCCGACGGCGATGAACGACTTCGCCGAATCCATCGTCGCCGATGGCGGCTATTCCTCGATCCTGGCCTTCTGGTCGCAGGCCGGCGCCACCAAGGCCAACGTGGAACGGCTGCGCGGCACGCTCGGCCCGGTGCAGGCCCGCCACCCCGGCCGCCTCTGGGTGCTCTCCGTGCTCGCCCCGCGCGAGATCGAGGCGCAGTACGAACAGGACGGCCTGGTGGTGATCGGCGACCCGACGCGGGCCGTGGTCGCCATCCACGCCATGGGGCGCTACGGCGACGCCTTTGCGGCAAAGCCCGGCGCCGCCCCGCCCAGCGTGCCCGCCATAGCACTTCCCGCCACCACGCCGAGCGAGGCCGAAGCCAAGGCGCTGCTGGCCCAGGCCGGCATCGCCGCCGCCCCCGAGCGCGCCTGCGCCACCGTCGAGGCCGCCCTGGCCGCGGCGGCCGAATTCGGCTTCCCGGTGGTGATGAAGATCCTCTCGCCGGACATCGTCCACAAGTCGGAGATCGGCGGCGTGCTGCTGGGCATCGACAGCGCGGCGGCGGTGCGCGACGGCTTCGCCACCCTGATGCAGCGCGGCGGGGCCGTCGCCGGCGCGCGGCTGGAAGGCGTGCTGGTGGCCAAGCAGCTCTCCGGCGGCGTCGAATGCATCATGGGCATCCATCGCGACCCGGTCTTCGGCCCGGTGGCGATGTTCGGCCTGGGCGGCATCTTCGTCGAAATCCTGAAGGACGTGGTCTTCCGCCGCTGCCCATTCGGCGCGGACGTGGCCGAGGAGATGATCCGCTCTATCAAGGGTGCGCCCCTGCTGCTGGGCGCGCGCGGCCGGCCGCCCGCCGATATCAAGGCGCTGGCCGCAACGCTGGCCCGCCTCTCGGTCTTCGCCCACCAGGCCGGCGACCGCCTGACCGGCATCGACCTCAACCCCGTCTTCGCCATGCCCGAAGGCCAGGGCGCCTTCGCGGTGGACGCGGTGATCGAACTGGGCGAATAAAGCAGCACGGACAGGAACAGGATGACGCGCGCATGATCAACAAGATCGTCCAGACCATGGCCGAAGCCATGGCCGGCGTGAAGGACGGGATGACGGTGCTGCTGGGCGGCTTCGGCCTGGTCGGCCAGCCCAACAATCTGGTCGACGCGCTGATCGAGCTTGGCGTGAAGGACCTGACCGTCGTCGCCAACAACGCCGGCGGCGGCACCACCGGGCTCACCGCGCTGATGGAGCACGGCGCCGTGCGCAAGCTGGTCTGCTCCTTCCCGCGCAGCAACAACACCATCTTCGAAGACCTCTACCGCGCCGGGAAGATCGAGCTGGAGATCGTGCCGCAGGGCACCATGGCCGAGCGCATCCGCGCCGCCGGTGCAGGCGTCGGCGCCTTCTTCACCCCCACCGGCGTCGGCACCAAGATGGCCGAGGGCAAGGAAGTCCGCGAGATCAACGGCCGCATGATGGTGCTGGAATACGCCCTGCCCGGCGACATCGCCCTGGTCGAGGCGTGGGAGGCGGATCGCTGGGGCAACCTGACCTTCAAGCTGGCCGGCCGCAACTTCAACCCGGTGATGGCGACGGCCGCGAAGACCACGATCGTGCAGACGCAGCATATCGTGGAGCTGGGTGCGCTCGATCCGCAGAACATCATGTGCCCGGGGCTGTATGTCGACCGGGTGATCCACATTCCGTATGGCGATCCGCCGTTCTAGGAAAGGAAGCATGTTCTTTTTTGAAAAAAAGAACCAAAAAACTTTTCCCCGTTTAGGCCGCGCCTTCATGCTGGCAAACGGAGAAAGTTTTTTTGCTTCTTTTTGTTCACAGAAAGAAGACCCTTCCTTCTAACCCTTTCCCCAGGAGACACCGCACATGGACGCGAAAGTTGCCGCCAAAGGCTGGGACCGCCTGCAGATGGCCGAGCGCGCGGCGCAGGACATCCCCGAGGGCTGGTATGTGAACCTCGGCATCGGCATGCCCACGGGGATCGCCGACTACGTGCCGCTCGACCGCGAAGTGGTCTTCCACTCCGAGAACGGCGTGCTCGGCATGGGCCCGAAGCCGCCGGAGGACCAGCGCGACCCCTGGCTGATCAACGCCGGCAAGCAGCATGTCACGCTGCGCAAGGGCGGCAGCTTCGTGCATCATGCCGACAGCTTCGCCATGATCCGCGGCGGGCACCTGGACCTCTGCGTGCTCGGCGCCTTCGAAGTGGCCGATAACGGCGACATCGCCAACTGGGCCACCTCGGACAACGATGCCGCACCTGCCGTGGGCGGCGCGATGGACCTGGCCGCCGGGGCGAAGCGGCTGTGGGTCATCATGGACCACACCACCAAGTCCGGCGGCAAGAAGCTGGTCAAGAAGTGCACATACCCGCTGACGGCGCTGGGCGCGGTCAAGCGCGTGATCACCAATCTCGGCGTGTTCGACGTCACCGAGCGCGGCTTCATGGTGGTGGAACTGGCCCCGGGTGTGACCCTGGAGCAGGTCCGCGCGCAGTCCGAGGCTGAGATCCATACGCCGAGCTGAAGGAAGAAAGCCGTTCTTTTTTGAAAAAAAGAACCAAAAAACTTTTGCCCGTTTGCACCGAGCTCCCATGGGTTGCCCCGGTGCAAACGGATGAAAAGTCTTTTTGCTTCTTTTTCTTCAGAAAAAGAAGATTCTTCCTTTCTCCTCCTGCCTGAAAGCACCAAAATGAGCGCCGCCACCGACGATCGCGCCGAATCCGTTCGCCTGATCCGCGACAGTGCCGCGGGCCTGGCTCCGCGCACCGGCGATCTGCGCCGCATCCGCGCGCTGCGCTTCGAAGACCCCGGCTTCGACCGTGCCGTGTGGAAGCAGATGTGCGAGATGGGCTGGCCCGGCCTGCGCCTGGCGGAGGATGCCGGCGGCTCCGCCCTCGGCATGGCGGAATACTGCGCCATCGCCGAGGAGATGGGCGCCGCCCTGGCGCCGGAACCCCTGATCCAGGTCGCCATGGCCGCGCGGGCGCTCGCCGCCACCCCGCACATCTCCGCCATCCTGGCCGGCGAGCGCATCGTGATCCCCGCCTGGCAGGAACGCGCCAACACGCTGGACATCGCCGGCGACACCACCACCGCCGGCGGCCGCGCCAACGGGCGCAAGCTCTTCATCCCGCAGGCCGCCGGCGCCGATGCCTTCCTGGTCTCCAGCCGCGACGGCCTGGCCCTGGTCGAACGCGACGCCCCCGGCGTGGAACTCGCGATCGAACGCACCCAGGACGGCGGCAATTTCGGCACCCTGACCCTGACCGCCGCCCCCTGCACGCCAGTTGCCGGCGACCTGCTGGCCGCGCAGGAGGAAGCCACCCTGGCCACCGCCGCCTATCTCCTCGGCGTCATGGACCGGGTCTTCGGCATGACCGTGGACTACCTCAAGACCCGGGTCCAGTTCGGCAAGCCCATCGGCAGCTTCCAGGCGCTGCAGCACCGCGCCGCCGACCTCAAGATCCAGGTCTCGCTCGCCCGCGCCAGCGTCGAATCCGTCGCCGTCGCGCTGGACAGCGGCCTGTCCGGCCCCGCCCGCCTCGCCGCCATCTCCCGCGCCAAGGCCCGCGCCTCCGAGTCCGGCATGCTCGTCTGCCGCCAGGCGATCCAGCTCCACGGCGGCATCGGCTACACCGACGAGGCCGATCCCGGGCTGTTCCTGCGCAAGACCATGGTGCTGTCCAACCTGCTGGGCTCTGCCACCCTGCACCGCGCCCGCTTCGCCGCCCTGGCCGTCGACGGCGAGGAAGGCTGAAAACTACCCGTCGCGGTCCTCGCCATACGGGTTCTTGGTGCCGCGGAACTGGAGCCGAACCGGCGTCCCCGGCAGGGCGAAGGTCTCGCGCAGGCTGTTGACCAGGTAGCGGCGGTAGTCGTCCGGGGTCTGCTCCGCGCGGGTGCCGAAGATGATGAAGGTGGGCGGCCGCGCCTTGGCCTGGGTGGTGTAGCGCAGCTTCAGCCGGCGGCCATCGACCAGCGGCGGCTGGTGGCGGTCCAGCGCCGCTTCGAACCAGCGGTTGAGCGCCCCGGTGGCGACGCGCTGGTTCCACACATCATGCGCGCGGCGGATCGCCGGCAGCAGCTTCTCCACCCCCTGCCCGGTCAGGCCGGAGAGGGTGACCACCTCGATCCCCTTCATCTGGTGCAGCGAGGCTTCCAGCCGGTCGGAGATCATCTTGCGGGCGGAATCACGGTTGGCCACCGCATCCCATTTGGTCATCGCCAGCACGCAGGCGCGGCCCTCGCGCTCGATCAGCCGGGCGATCTGAAGGTCCTGGTCATGCAGGCCGCGGCCCAGCTCGGCCTCGGTGGCATCGACGGCCAGCACCACCACCTCGGCCATCTTCAGCGCCTCGATGCTGGCGGAGGTGGACATCTTCTCCAGCCCCTCGTCGACCCGCGCACGCTTGCGCAGCCCGGCGGTGTCGACCAGCTCGATGGCGCCCTGGGCGTCGTGGAAGCGCACGGCCACGGCATCGCGGGTCAGGCCGGGCTCGGGGCCGGTGATCATGCGCTCCTCGCCGATCATCCGGTTCAGCAGGGTGGATTTGCCGGCGTTGGGCCGGCCGACAATGGCAAGCTTCAGCGTCTCGGCGCGCGCGTCGCGGCCGGCGTCTTCGGGCAACTGGTCGACGATGTGGCCCATGAGGTCGGCGATGCCCTCGCCGTGCTCCGCGGAGACGGCCACCGGCTCGCCCAGGCCGAGCGAGTAAGCGTCCAGCGCCGCGGCGGCGCCGGTGCGGCCCTCGGCCTTGTTGACCACCAGCAGGATCGGCCGGCCCTGGCGGCGCAGCCAGTCGGCGAAATGCTCGTCCGCCGGGGTGACGCCGGTGCGCGCATCGACCACGAACAGCACCAGGTCGGCGCCGGAGACCGCGGCCTCGGAACTGGCGCGCATCCGGCCATACAGCGTCTCGGGCGCGGATTCCTCCAGCCCCGCGGTGTCGACCAGGCGGATCTCCCGCCCGCGCAGCATGGCGGTGGCGTCCTTGCGGTCGCGGGTGACCCCGGGGGTATCGGCGACCAGGGCGTGGCGGCGGCCCGCCAGTTTGTTGAACAGGGTGGACTTGCCCACGTTCGGCCGCCCGGCGATGACCACGACGGGGAGCATTGGGGCGATCCTATCTGAAAGCGGCGAGGGTGGCGTTGTCGGTGACCATGTACATGGTGCCCCCGGCAACGATGGGGGCCAGGCTGAGCGCGCCGGGCAGGCTCATGGTGCCGGCGATCGCGCCATTGGCCGGATCGACCAGCACCGCATCGCCGCGCGAATTGCCCAGGAACAGCCGCCCGCCCGCCAGCACGGGGCCGCACCAGGCGATCGGATCGGTGCGCTTGGCCGGGTTCTCGTAGCGATCGAGCTGGGTGACCCAGGCGACGGCCCCGTCGGCGCGGTTGACCGCGGCCAGCTGGGCCTCGGTGCCGACGGCGAACAGCCAGTCGCCGGCGATCCAGGGCGCCTGGCTGGAGGCCAGCTCCAGCTCCCACAGCCGACGCCCGGAGCGCAGGTCGTTGGCCAGGAGCTGCCCGCCCATGCTGGCGGCATGCACGCGCCCGTCGCGGACCATGGCCATGCCGGTGATGGCGGAGAGATCGGCAATCGAGGTGCGCCCGCGCGCCGCGGCCAGGCTGTCGGACCAGACCAGCGTGCCGCTGGCCGCGCGCAGGGCGGCCAGCTCGCCGGAGCCGAAGCCGGCGATGACGATGCCGTCGACCAGCGCCGGCGCCGGCAGGCCGAGCACCAGCGTCTCGCTGGCCGGCGACTGGTAGGACCACAGGCGCTTGCCGTCGGCGGTGGACAGGGCGAGCATCTGGTTGTCCAGCGTGCCGACGAACAGCCGGTCGGCGGCCACGGTCGGCGCCGAGCGGGCCGGCGCCCCCAGCGGCGCGCGCCAGCGGATCGCGCCGGTGGCGGCATCGATGGCCAGGATCTCCGCGCGCCCGGTGGCGGCATAGACGGTGTCGCCGGCGATGGCCACGCCGCCGCCGACATTGGTGCTGCGGTCATCGGCCGGCTCGGTGGCGCTGCGCCAGAGCGAGCGGCCGGTGCCGGCCTCGAAGGCGGCGACCACGCCATCGGCGTCCATCGTCACCACGCGCCCGGCGGCCAGCACCGGCTGGGCGGTGATGCGGCGGCGATAGCCGGAGCTTTCGCCGATGCCGGCGGTCCAGGCGCGGGCGAAGCCGCCGGGCAGGGCGAGGTGGCCGCCCTCATGCGCCGGCGTGGCGCCGGGCTGCGGCCAGTCGGCAAGATCGACGGGCGGCGGCAGGGTAACGCGACCCGGTGCTGCGGCATCGGACAGGGCGCGGCCGGCCTGGAGCACGGTCTGGCGCTCACCCGGCAGGGGCTTCTTGGTGGTGCCGAACAACGAGTCGTACATCGAGCAGCCCGGCAGGGCGGCCAGGCCGGCCAGCGACATCAGGCCGCGGCGGGGAATGGTCATGGCGCGGCACCTCCGCCGAGTTGGGCCAGCAGCCCGTTCGCCCGGCCGCGCACGCCGTCCGGCGCGGTGACGTCCTGGCTGAGGCGCTTCAGCAGGTCGCGCGCGGCGTCCGGCTTGGATTGGCGGATCGCCAGCACGGCCATCGCCTCGGTGGCCAGCGCGCGCAGCGGGTGGTCGGGGCCGGTGAGCGGGGCCAGGCGGGCTTCGAGCTGGCCGGGATCGCCGGCTTCGATCTGGCGCGTGGCCCAATGCAGGGTGGCGGTATCGCGCAGCAGCGGGTCCGCGGCGCTGTCGCCGGCAACCTGGTTGTAGAGCGCCAGCGCGCCTTGCAGGTCGCCGGCATCGGCGCGCAGCGCGGCATCGCGCAGGCGCGCCAGGGTGCGGTAGCCGGGCGTGCCCTCGGCGATCACCTGGTCCAGCATCGGGCGCGCGGCGTCCCGCTCGGTGCCCGCCGGGCGGTCGGCGGCGCGCAGGGCGGCGATATAGGTGGTGGCGACGCGCGCGGTTTCGCGCGCCTGGTACCAGCGCCAGCCCTGGAAGCCGGCGGTGCCGGCCAGCACCACGACGGCAGCGGCAACCAGCAGGCTGCCGTATTTCTTCAGCATCTGCTGCGCACGCTCGGCGCGCAGGTCCTCGCTGACTTCGTCGAAGATATCGGGCACGCTGGTCCTTTCGCCGCTGTAAAGCGGGTCGCCGCTGCAAAGCGCGCGGACCATAGCGGCGGCGGCGTGCCGGGGCAAACGGGATCGGGGCGCGCGAAGAAAGCGCGGATCGCCAAGAGCGAACCGATAAAGTTTTTTTGCTTCTTTTTGTTCACAAAAAGAAGATTCTTGCTTGCTAATCCCGCATTCACCTTCCCGCGCCAAGCTGCGCCATGCCCCGCATCCTCGCCCCCCTTCTGCTCCCCCTGTTGCTGTGCGGCTGCCTGGAAACGGCGGCCTTGGTCAGCGCCGCGGGCGTGCCGCTGATCGGGCGCACGGCGCCGGATGCGGTGGTGTCCACCCTGGTCGGCCGGGACTGTTCGATCGTGCGGCTGGACGCCGGCAAGACCTATTGCGCGCCGGAGGAAGCCGCCCCGGCGGCGCCGGCGATCTGCACGCGCAGCCTGGGCGTGGTGGATTGCTGGAAGAATCCCAAGGACCTGGGGGCGGCCTATACCGAGGTCGCCGACGGCGCGCGCGCGCTGACCCCGGCGCAGGAGGCGCATCGCACCCGGTCCTGGCACCGGCTGTGGTGAGGGGCCGGCGCGGGTCTGCCGTGCCGCGGCGGAGTGGCCGGGCGGGTGGCGCCGGGCCATAGTGGCCTT
>JBIPLY010000521.1:0-2836 GCA_044369385.1 Acetobacteraceae bacterium
CGTCCGCCGGCGCATCGGCCCAGTTGCCCAGCAGCGGGGCCCAGGCGCGCTGGGCGCGGTAGAGCTGGTCGCGGTTGGAGCGGATGAAGGCCTGCTGGCTCTCCATGTTGCGCAGCGCGCTCATCACCTCGCCGGTCTGGGCGGCGACCTCGTCGAAGTGCGCCTGGAACTGGTCGCGCGCGGTGACGGCCAGGCGCAGCACCCGGTTCGCGGTTTCCAGCCGCTGGCTGTCGCCGCGCTGGTTGCCGGCCTGGCGCTCAAGCCGCGCGACAACCGATTGCACCGGGCGCAGCAGCCGGTCGCGCAGCGCCTCGATATAGGCATGCTCGCCGGCCAGCTCCTCGACCAGCGGAACCACTTCGCTGCTGTCCGCCAGGCCGAGCTCGGTGGCGGCGCGGTCGAAGGCGTTCTGCACCTGTTGACGCAGCCCGGCATCGGTCTCCAGCCGCGCGATCGGATCGCCGAACGCGGGATCCGCGGCCTGCGGGTCGATCCAGGTCAGCAGTTGCAGCCGCACGATGTTGAAGGCGCGCTTGCGGTGCTCCAGCGTCGGCTCCCAGCTCGCCTTGCCGGAGAGCACCTCGCTGGGCAGGCGGTCGCCCAGCGCCAGGCCGCAGACATAGTCCAGGCTTTCGGCAACCAGGCCGAGCATGCGCCCGTCGGCGCTGTGATCGGTGATGCCGAACTCGCGCTGCAGGCTGCGCAATGGCATCACCGCCTCGCGCTCGCCCAGGGTCACCACCATCACCGGCGTGCCGTCGGCACGGGCGCGGCGAAAGCTGATGGTGCCCAGCATGGTGAACACCGGGTGATTCAGCACGCATCGGTCGGGGATCTCTTCTTCGGTGGTCATGCGCCGCCTCGTCGATTGCAGGCAGCATCGCGGCTGGAGCTTAAAGGCCGATGAACGCGCGCGCAGCGCTGCTGGAGCTTAAAGGCCGATGAACGCGCGCGCAGCGCTGCCGGCCTTGCGCCGAGGCGGCGCCGTCAGCGCTCTAAAGGAATCCGCAAGGATCAGCGCATAAAACGGAATTGTCCCATTTAGAGAGACGTTGTGATGTACCATGCTACACCCCCGAGCGACCTGCCGTCCCCGCCGGCCGGCCGGCCGCGCCGCGCGGCGCCGGATGCCCTGGCCGAACGCACCCATCTGCGCCGGCTCCGCCGTGATCTGACCCTGGCCACCGCGCAGGACGGCTTCACCCTGCACTACCAGCCCCGCATCAACCTGCGCAGCGGGGTGGCGAACGCGGGCGAGGCGCTGATCCGCTGGCCGCATGCCAAGCGCGGCTTGATGGCCGCCGGCTCGTTCATCCCGCTGGCCGAGCAGGCCGGGCTGATCGGCGACATCGGCGCCTGGGTGCTGCGCACCGCCTGCGCCGCGGCGCTGGGGTGGCCACCGATGGTGCGCGTGGCGGTGAACGTCTCGGCCCGGCAACTGCATGACAAGCTGCTGCTGTCCCAGCTCGGCACCGCGCTGGAGGCGTCGGGCCTGGCGCCGGAGCGGCTGGAGATCGAGCTGTCGGAGGCGATCCTGCTGGACGACGACCTGGACACGCTGCTGGCGTTGTCCGCCGTGCGCGACCTCGGCGTGGGGCTGACGCTCGACGATTTCGGCTCCGGCGTGGCCAGCCTGTCGATGCTGAAGCGGCTGCCGTTCGAGCTGATCAAGCTCGACCGCTCGCTGATCCGCAGCCTGCCGGAGGATGGCGAGGACCTGGCGATCGTGCAGGCGATCGTCGACACCTGCCACGCGCTGGGCCAGTCGGTGGTGGCCGAGGGCGTGGAGACCGAGGCGCAGCGCGCCGTGCTGGCGGCGATGGGGTGCGACGCGGCGCAAGGCTACCTGTTCAGCCGTCCCCTGCCGGAAGAGGTGTTTCGCGGGCTGCTGGCGCACTGAGCGGGTTGCAGCGGGCGCCTGGGGTGCGCATATCCCAGCGATGAGCATCGACGCATTCCTGCTGGACCATCTCGCCGCGCGCGCGCCGGCCTCGGCCGATCCGGTGGAGGTGGCGCGCGCCTTCCAGGCGGCCAGCGACGCCGGCAATCCCGACCCCGCGGCCTGGCACCGCCATCTCTCCGCGGTCAAGCGCGCCGCCCTGCGCCTGGCCGGCGAAGGGCAGGTGGAGATCCTGCGCAAGGGCCGCGTCGTGCCGGTCGAGGAAGCCCGCGGCGTGATCCGGATGCGCCAGCCCGCGGCCGCGCCGGCGGCGGCGGCATGCGGCTGATGCTGGCACTGCTGCTGTCGCTGGTCCTGCCGGGCTGCCGCGGCCAGGGGGCCGAAGGCGTGGCGCCGGCTGCGTGGATCGACATGACCGCCCTGCAACGCCCGGCCACGCCCAACACCGCGCTGGCCGCGCCCGCCGGCTTCGCCCCGACGCCGGACATCGAGACCCCACGCCACGATGCCGCGCCGGACCGGCTGTTCGCCGCCATTCGCGCCGTGGCCCTGGCGCAGCCGCGGACCACCGAGCAGGCGGTGTTTCCCGCGCAGCACCAGGCGCATTTCGTCGCCCGCAGCCGCTGGTTCAATTTTCCCGATCTGATCGCCGTCCAGGTCACCGACGATGGCGGGCTGATCCTGTGGTCGCGCAGCGTCCATGGCCGCTCCGATTTCGGTGCCAACCGGGCGCGGCTGGTGGCCTGGCTGGCGGCGCTGGAGCGCTGAGGCTCATACCGGCCCGCGTTGACCCATGAAGAATGGGTCAACGCGGGTCGGGTCAACGCGGGTCGGTATGAGTCCTTGTCTTGCGCGCGGCCACCGGCCAGCCCCGCGCGCGATACCGGTCCGCGCAAATGCCGCAAGACTGGGCCCCTTACCGGGCCCGCATCAGCC
>JBIPLY010000522.1:0-2833 GCA_044369385.1 Acetobacteraceae bacterium
GCCTGGCCGGATGTGGAGCTGTCCGGCGTGGTGGTGACGCGCTACGGCCATGCCGTGCCGACACGGCGCATCGAGGTGATCGAATCGAGCCACCCGGTGCCGGATGCCAACAGCGAGGAGGGCGCGCGACGGGTGCTGGCGGCGGTCCAAGGATTGGCGGCCGGGGACCTTGTGATCGCGTTGATCTCGGGCGGGGGGTCGGCCTTGATGGCCTTGCCGAGTGCTGGTTTGACCCTGGCGGACAAGCAATTGGTGAACAAGTCGCTGCTGGCCAGCGGGGCGACAATCTCCGAGATGAACGCCGTTCGCAAACACCTGTCGGCCATCAAGGGCGGGCGCCTGGCGGCGGCGGCGGCGCCGGCCCGGCTGGTGACACTGGCGATTTCGGACGTGCCGGGTGATGACCCCGCGGTCATTGCCTCGGGTCCGACGGTGCCTGACCCCACGACATTCGCCGACGCGCGGGCGATCGTGGCGCGCTTTGGGCTGATCCTGCCCCCGCATGTCGCGGCGCGGCTGCATGAAGAGCGCGACGAAACGCCGAAGCCCGGGAGCCTGCCCCACGCCGAGTTCCGCTTGATTGCCAACCCTGCCGCGTCGTTGCAGGCCGCCGCGGCGACGGCACGGCAGCTTGGTCTGACACCTTTGATCCTTGGCGACGCGTTGGAGGGGGAGAGCCGGGAGATGGGAACCGTTATGGCGGGGATTGCGCGGTCCGTGCAGGCGCACGACTTGCCGCTGCGCGCGCCGGCGGTGTTGCTGTCCGGCGGGGAGACGACCGTGACAATCGGCGCGGGCAGCGCCGGGCGCGGCGGGCGCAACACGGAGTTCCTGTTGGGACTGGCCGTGGCCCTTCGCGGCAAAGCGGGCATCTGGGCCGTGGCCGGAGATACGGACGGGATCGACGGCACCGAGGACGCGGCGGGGGCCGTCGTTGCCCCCGACACCCTGGCACGGGCGCGGGCGGCGGGGCTGGATCCGCATGCCGTGCTGGCGCAGCACGACAGCTATGGGTTGTTCGACGCGATCGGCGATCTGATCCGCACCGGGCCGACCCTGACCAACGTGAACGACCTGCGCGCGGTGCTGATCGGCTGACGGCGACGGGGCGGGCCACATGATGTAGAAGCGTTCGGGTTGAACAAGCGGGGGCATCATGGCGCAACGCATTAGGATCCGAAGGCGGCGGCGAACCAAGATCATCGCCACCCTGGGGCCGGCAAGTTCAACGCCGGAAGTGCTGGCACGGCTGTTCCAGGCCGGGGCGGATGTGTTCCGGTTGAACTTCAGCCATGGCACGCATGACGACCATGCCGCGCGCATTGCCATGATCCGCGACCTGGAAGCGCGCTTCGACCGGCCCGTGGGGATCTTGGCCGATGTTCAGGGGCCGAAGCTGCGGGTGGGGCAGTTCGGCGGCGGGCGCGTGCAGTTGCAGACCGGCCAGGAGTTCCGCCTGGATTTGAGCCCCACGCCGGGCGATGTGCGGCGGGTGCAATTGCCGCATCCCGAGATCATCGCGGCGGCCGGGATCGGCACCACGCTGCTGTTGGATGACGGCAAGCTAAAGCTGCGGGTCACGCGGGTCCGACCCGACCATCTGGAGACCGAGGTGCTGGTGGGCGGACCGCTGTCGGACCGCAAGGGCGTCAACATCCCGGATGTCGTGCTGCCGATCCCTGCGCTGACGGCAAAGGACCTGGCGGACCTGGATTTCGCGCTGGCGCATGGGGTGGATTTCATCGGCCTTTCCTTCGTGCAGCGGGCGGAGGACGTGGCCCAAGCAAAGGAGATTGCGGCCGGGCGGGCCTGGATCATGACCAAGGTGGAAAAGCCACAGGCGCTGGACAACCTCGAGGAGATCATCCGGCTATCGGACGCGGTCATGGTCGCGCGGGGCGACCTAGGCGTGGAACTTCCGCCGGAGGAAGTGCCGCTGGCGCAAAAGCGGATCGTGCGCACCGCGCGCCAGATGGGGCGGCCCGTGGTTGTGGCAACACAGATGCTGGAAAGCATGATCACCGCGCCCGCGCCGACGCGAGCGGAGGCGTCTGATGTCGCCACCGCGGTGTTCGACGGTGCAGATGCCGTGATGCTGTCGGCCGAAACTGCCGCTGGGCAATTTCCGTTCGAGGCCGTGAACATCATGGACCGCATCATCGCGCGGGTGGAAGTGGATTCCGGTTGGAGAGCGATCATCGAAACGTCACGCCCAGCTCCAGAGCACTCGGTCTCGGACGCAATCGCAGCAGCGGCGCGGCAGGTGGCGCATACGATCGACGCTGCCGTGATATGCGCCTTTACAGCTAGCGGTAGCACGGCCCTGCGCGCAGCCCGGGAGAGACCTGAGGCACCAGTACTGGGGATGACCACTTCGATGGCAACAGCTCGGCGCCTTTCATTGGTGTGGGGCGTACACGCAGTGATGGCGCCAGAGGTGCACTCGATGACTGAGACAGTGGCCAAGGCTGCGAAGACCGCGGCAGCCGAGGGGTTTGCGACTTCAGGCCAGGCGATCGTGGTCATTGCCGGAGTCCCCTTCGGACAGCCAGGAACGACAAACGCACTGAGGGTGGCTCTGGTTCGCTAGTTGTCATTGCTATGGAGGTTGTCCCTCTGGGGCTGAGTTGGTTGGCTGTGGTTGCGAGGCCAACACCCAGTAACTCGGAACCCCGGATGGACAGCCACGAGAATGCCCGAACCACGGCGCGTACTAGAATGTTGATGATGGATCGGTTGCAGGGGGGGCTGGAGCGTGGGCTAGGTTCTGTGGACTCTTGGGGTTCCGGCGCGATGTGAAGATGTGATTCAAGGCTGTCTCTTGGAGGGGAGG
>JBIPLY010000143.1:0-9162 GCA_044369385.1 Acetobacteraceae bacterium
GCGCCGGTGCTGTCGACGCAGGTGTATCTGGAAGGGTTCGGGCAGGGCAGCTACACGCGGCTGGATGCGCGCACCTATCAGGGCCTGGCCAGCACGGTGATCGCGCGGCGGCTGCCGCTGATCGCGCCCTACTACCAATACAGCTTCGCCGGCGAGCCGGACCGGCTGGGCGGGCGGGTGGGGCTGGATGTCGACCTGTTGAGCATCATGCGCACCGAGGGGTCCAGCACCCGGCGGGCGCGGCTGTCGGCGACCTGGGAACGGCCGGAGATCGACCGGCTGGGCGGGGTGTGGAACCTGATGCTGCGGCTGGACAGCGCCGCCTATGCTGCCAACCAGTTCGACCAGCTGCCCAATTTCGCCGCCCTGCGCCAGACCAACGCGTCGCAGGCGATGCCGACGATGGCGCTGAACTGGCGCCTGCCGCTGGTGCGCCGGGCCGGCGAATGGGGCACGCAGGTGGTGGAGCCGATCCTGCAGGTGGCGGCCGGGCCGCGCGGGGCGAGCTATCTGCGCAGCCGGGTGCGCATCCCCAACGAGGACAGCTTCGACTTCGAGTTCAGCGAGGCCAACCTGTTCGCGCTGAACCGCTTCCCCGGCGTGGACCGGTTGGAGGGGGGCGTGCGGGCGGCGGGCGCGCTGCGCGGGGCCTGGACCTTTCCGTCCGGTGCGAAGCTGGAGGGGCTGGTGGGGCAGTCCTGGCGCTTGCAGCGCGACACGGCGTTTCCGGCCGCCACCGGGCTGCGCGACACGGCGTCGGACATCGTCAGCAAGGTGGCGTTCACGCCCACGCCCTGGCTGGACCTCACCTCGCGCCAGCGCTTCGATCGCAAGAGCTTCCAGCCGCGCTTCGCCGATGCGCTGCTCAGCGTGGGGCCGGAGCGGCTGCGGGTGACGGGCGGCTACATCTACACCACCAGCAACCCGTTCCTGATGTTCGACAGCGCGGCGGGGCTGACCGCGCGGACCAAGCCGCGCAACGAGGGCACGGCATCCGTGTCGGCGCGGATCGACGATTTCTGGCGCGTCTCGGCCTATGCGCGGCGCGATGTGCAGAGCGGCAAGGGTGTGTCGGACGGGATGCGGCTGACCTATGAGGACGAGTGCTTCGTGTTCGATGTCAGCCTGTCGCGGCGGCACACCTCGATCAACGACGACCGCGGGGCGACGCTGCTGCTGTTCCAGGTCACCTTCAAGACGGTGGGGCAGTTCGGCTTCAACGGCATGTAGGCCGGGGCATGTAGGCCGGGCTTGCCCTGCGCGGTCGGGCGTGCTTTGCACGCGACGGGCGGCGCCTGCTGCGCCGTCAGGAGTCCAACAGTCCTTATGCGCGCATTCCTCCCCCTGTTCGGCCTGCTGCTCGGCGCAGCCGTGGTGCTGCCGGGCGCCGTTGATGCACAGCCGGCCGCACCCGGGCGCCAGGCGCCGCGACTGTCGGCCTCCGCCGGGGCGGGGATCGCGGCGGTGGTCAATGGCGATGTGATCACCCATGGCGACATCGACAACCGTGCCCGGCTGTTCGCGCTGTCGACCGGGCTCGGGCTGTCGCAGGAGGTGCTGGAGCGCCTGGCTGCCCAGGTGCGGCGGCAGTTGATCGACGAGCGGCTGCGGCTGCAGGAGTTGCAGCGCCGCGGCATCGCCGTGTCCGACACCGAGATCGCCCAGGCGATGGCCCAGATCGAGGCGGCCAACGGCATGGGTCCGGGGGTGATGCGCCAGCGGCTGGGGGCCGCGGGGGTCGAGATGCGCACCATGATCGACCAGTTCCGGGTGCAGATCGGCTGGAACCGGCTGTTGCGCGACGTGCTGGGGCGCAATGCCGAGGTGAGCGACGCCGAGATCGCCGAGCTGGCCGCCGCCCTGCGCGGGCAGATCGGCCAGACCGAGTTCCGCGTGGCGGAGATCTTCATTCCGGTCGGCGAGGCGCGCCAGGCCGCCGATGCGCAGCGTTTCGCCGACACGATCATCGGCCAGTTGCGCGCCGGCGCGCCCTTCGGCGTGGTGGCCGCCCAGTTCAGCCAGAGCCAGACCGCGCTGCAGGGCGGCGACCTGGGCTGGGTGCAGCCGAACCAGCTCGATCCCGAGGTGCTGCGGGTGGTGCAGATCATGCCGGCCGGCGCGATCAGCAACCCGATCCGGGTGCCGGGCGGGATCTCGATCGTGACCCTGCGCGGCAATCGGGTGATCGGCACCGACAACGCCACCGTGGCGACGGTCCGCCAGGCGTTCCTGCCGTTCGCCAGCCCGCTCAATCCGGCGCAGCCGACCGAGGCGCAGCGCGCGGTGCTGGAGCGTGCGCGGCTGGTCTCGGTGGGGGCGAAGAGCTGCGAGGATGTCGAGAAGGCCAACACCGCTGCCGGCGGCGGGCGGCCGGCCGATCCCGGCGAGTTGCGGGTGGATGCGATCCCGAACGGGCCGCTGCGCGAGCTGATCGGCGGCCTGCCGGTGGGGCGCGCCAGCCAGCCGCTGATCGCCGATGACGGCATCGCGGTGATCATGGTCTGCGCGCGCGAGACGAAGAACCTGGGCGTGCCGCCGGCGCGCGAGCTGGGGCAGCGCATCCTGGGCGAGCGGGTGGAGCTGACCGGGCGGCAGCTGATGCGCGAGCTGCAGCGGCGCGCGGTGATCGATCTGCGCAGCTAGTGAGCGGCGTTCTGCCGCCTTTGCGCGAGGTTATCGCGCGCTACGGGCTGGATGCGCGGCGCAGCCTGGGGCAGCACTTCCTGTTGGATGGGAACCTGGTCGCGCGGATCGTGCGGCAGGCCGGCGAACTGGCGGGCCGGCATGTGATCGAGGTGGGGCCGGGGCCGGGCGGGCTGACGCGGGCGCTGCTGGACAGTGCGGCGGAGGGCGTCGTGGCCGTCGAGGTCGACAAGCGCGCGGCCGAGGCGATCCGGGCGCTGGCCGATGCCGCGGCGGGGCGGTTGCGGCTGGTGGAGGCCGATGCGCTGGGGCTGGACCTGGCCGCGTTGGTGCCGCGGCCGCGGCAGATCGTGGCCAACCTGCCGTACAATATCGGCTCGCCGTTGCTGGTCGGGTGGCTGCGGCAGGCGGCGGCCTGGGAGCGGATGACGCTGATGTTCCAGCAGGAGGTGGCCGAGCGGCTGGCCGCCGCACCCGGGACCTCGGCCTATGGGCGGCTTTCGGTGCTGGCGCAGTGGCTGTGTGCCGTCGAGTTGCGGATGCGGATTCCGCCCGAGGCGTTCGTGCCGCCGCCGAAGGTTTGGTCGGCGGTGGTGGTGCTGACGCCGCATGCGATCCAGCCATCCGCGGAGCTGTTCGCGGCGATGGAGCGGGTGACGGCCGCGGCGTTCGGGCAGCGGCGCAAGATGCTGCGCGGGTCGCTCAAGGCGCTGGGCGGCGAGGCGCTGCTGGCGCGGGTGGGGATCGCGGGGGAGCGGCGGGCGGAGACGCTCAGCGTGGCGGAGTTTGAAAGGTTGGCGGAAGCAGTTCTTTTTTGAAAAAAAGAACCAAAAAACTTTTCCCTGCTTGCACCCGTCTCCCCGTGGAGAAGCGGGTGCAAATGGGGAAAAGTTTTTTTGCTTCTTTTTTTTCAAAAAAAGAAGATTCTTTCTTACTGCGGCAGCACCACCCCCGCCCGCGCCAGCAAAGCCTCGTCCCGGATGCTGCACTCCCCCTGCGGGTAGTCGGCGGCTGCGTCATGGCACAGCCAGGCGATGATCGCTGCCGGGATGGCGGGCGGGAGGTGCTGTTCGGGCAGGAGCTGGCTGACCGGGTTGAGGCCGGAGGCGCGGATTTTCTCCTGCATCGCGGTGCGCACGGTGCCCGGCGCGAAGCCGTAGGTGCGCAGGCCGTGTTCGCCGTATTCCAGCATCAGCGAGCGGCCGAGCATGGCCAGGCCGGCCTTGGACGCGCAGTAGCTGCCCCAGCCTTCCAGCGGGCGGTGGGCGGCGCCGCTGCTGACGTTGACGATCACGCCGCGCGTGGCCAGCAGGTGCGGCAGGGCGGCGTGGATGGCGAAGTAGTTGCCGGTGAGGTTGATGGCGATGGCCCGCGCCCAGGCTTCGGGGTCGGTGTCCGCCACGCGGCCGATCGGCTCGATGACGGCGGCGTTGTTGATCAGGCTGTCGAGGCGGCCGAAGCGGGCGATGGTGGCGGCGACGGCGGATTTCACCGCGGCGTGGTCGGAGACGTCGCAGGCCAGCGGCAGGATGGCGGGGCCGAGGCGGGCGGCGAGCGCGTGCAACTCGTCGGTGCGGCGGGCAGCGATGGCGACGTTGGCGCCCTGGGCTGCGAGGATTTCGACCACGGCGGCGCCGAGGCCGACGCTGGCGCCCATCACGAGGCTGGTTTTTCCGGCGAGCGGCAATGCGGACATGGCGGTCTTCCCCTGATGCTGTCGCGTTCTTGGCGCAGGCGGGGCGATCGGGCAACCTCCGGCGGTGTTCGGGAGGGGCGGATGGGCGATCCGGTGGCGGCGGTGACGGAGGCGGAGGCGACGGGCGAGGTGGCGGCGCTGTTTGCCGATATCCGCGCGGTCTATGGGGTCAGCGTGGTGAACCTGGTGTGGCGGCATTTGGCGACGATGCCCGGCGCACTGGCGCATGTCTGGGGGGCGGTGCGGCCGCTCTATGTCGATGGCACGGTGGCGCGCGAGGCGGCGTGGCTGCGCGCGGCGCTGGTGGTGCCGGCGGGTGCCGCGGTGCCGGGCTTCGTGCTTGCCACGGCCGGGCTGGATGGCGCGGCGATGGCGGGCGTGCGGCGGGTGATGGCGGCCTATGACCGGACCAATGCGATGGCGCTGGTGGCGCTGAGTGCTGCGCGGGCGCGGCTGGCGGGGCAGGGTGGGGCAGAATGGCGGCCGGGCGAGGTGGCGGTGCCCGCCGAGGCGGCGCTGGCGCTGCCGCCGCTGGTCGATCCGGCCGCGATGGGGCCGGACCTGGCGGCGCTGGTGGACGGGCTGAACCGGATGGGGAGCGTGCGGGAGGCGCCGATCCTGGCCAGCATGTGGCGCAACCTGGCGCATTGGCCGGGGTTCCTGGCGCTGTGCTGGCCGGTGCTGGCGCCGCTGCATGGCGACGGGCGGCTGCAGGGGGCGGTGGCCGAGGCGTTGGCGCTCGCGCGGGGGCGGGCGCTGCCGGTGGTGGCCGGGGTGCCGCCGCTCGATCCGGCGCTGGTGGCCCAGGTGGATGCGGCGCTGGCGCTGTTCACCGAGGATGCGATTGCGCGGATGCTGGTGGTGACGCGGGTCTTGCGCGGGGTGGTCGGTTAGCCGGGGCGGGGGCATAATGCGGGCTGCGAACCCTTGGAGTTGCCGATGTCGAGCCGCGAACACGCCATTTCCTCCGCCCTGGAATTCTTCGACGCCGGCGGCTTCCGCGACCGGCTGGCCGGGCTGGTGGCGATCCCCAGCACGATGCAGGATCCGGCGCATGAGCAGGATTGCTGGCGCTACCTGGAGGAGGCGATCCGGCCCTGGGTGGAGCGGATGGGGTTTGTCGCCACGATCCATCCCAATCCGCGCGCCGGCTTCGGGCCGATCATGGTGGCCGAGCGGATCGAGGACTCTTCGTACCGCACCGTGCTGACCTATGGGCATGGCGACACCGTGCGCGGTGGGAGCTGAACGAGCAGGGCGATCGCTGGTACGGCCGCGGCACGGCGGACAACAAGGGGCAGCACGCCATCCACCTGACCGCGCTGGAACATGTGCTGGCGGCGCGCGGGGGGAAGCTGGGCTTCAACTTGAAGCTGGTGCTGGAGATGAGCGAG
This sequence comes from Acetobacteraceae bacterium, assembly GCA_044369385.1. Taxonomy (GTDB): domain Bacteria; phylum Pseudomonadota; class Alphaproteobacteria; order Acetobacterales; family Acetobacteraceae; genus CAMDGX01. Next base: position 5,734 of record JBIPLY010000143.1, read on the forward strand.
GAGCGCGGCTCCACCGGGTTGCGCGAGTTCGTGGCGGCGAATGCCAAGGCGCTGGCGGCCGATGTGCTGATCGCCAGCGACGGGCCGCGGGTGGCTGCCGGGATTCCGACGGTGACGACGGGCACGCGCGGCTCCTGGGGGTGCGATCTGTCCGTGCGGCTGCGGCCGGGCGGGGTGCATTCGGGGAACTGGGGCGGGATGATCGTCGATCCCGTGGTGGTGCTGAGCCATGCGCTGGCGTCGATCTGTGATCGGCATGGAAAAATCCTGGTGCGCGACTGGCTGCCGCAGAACGGGCTGCCGGCGCAGGTGCGCGGGGCGCTGGCGGGGCTGGAGTTGCCGAGCGAGGAATCGGCCACGATCGACCTGAACTGGGGCGAGCCGGGGTTCACCTCGGCCGAGAAAGTCTTCGGCTGGACCAGCTTCATCGTGCTGGCGATGATCGCCGGACGGCCGGAGGCGCCGGTGAATGCCGTAGCACCCTGGGCGAGTGCGAACATCCAGCTGCGCTACACCGTGGACAGCGACGTGGCCGGATTCGAGGCGGCGCTGCGGCGGCACCTGGACGCCAACGGCTTCTCCGAGGTGCTGATCGAAAGCCCGAAGATCGGAATGCCGGCGAGCCGCACCGACCTGGACAATCCCTGGGTCGGCTGGACGGTGCGCAGCATGGAGGCGTCGCTGGGCAAGCGGGTGCAGGTGATCCCCAATGGCGGCGGCGGGCTGCCGGGGGATGTGTTCGTCGATCACCTGGGCGTGCCGCTGGTGTGGATTCCGCTGTCGTACAACGGCTGCAAGCAGCATGGGCCGAACGAGCATTTCCTCATCGCCCCGGCGCGCGAGGGGCTGGCGGGGTATGCGGGGATCTGGTGGGACCTCGGCGAGCCCGGCGCGCCGTGACCCTGGGCGAATCGGCCGGGTGATGGCACGTCTCCCGCGGGATTGATTCTGCGGGAGAAAGGTTATGGCGGGCCACGGGCATGTGGATCACGGTGGGGACAAGCGCATCGCGCTGCTGATCGCGGTGCTGGCGCTGTTCCTGGCGATCGTCGAGACCGGCGCCAAGAGCGCGCAGACCGAGGCGATCACGCGCAATGTGGAGGCGGCCAACCTGTGGTCGTTCTTCCAGGCGCGCACCATCCGCCAGACCACCGTGCGCACCGCCGCCGAGGAGGCCGAGCTGGCCAGGCTGGGCGCCCAGGGCGAGATGCGCGCGGCGATCGAGGCGCAGCAGAAGCGCTGGCGCGACGCGGCCGCACGGTGGGAGAGCGAGCCGGAGACCGGCGAAGGGCGCAAGGAGCTGGCCGAGCGCGCCAGGAAGGCCGAGGCGGTGCGCGAGCGCAGCATGGCGGCCTATCACCTGTTCGAATACGGCGCGGCGGCGTTCCAGGTGGCGATCGTGGTGGCCTCGGCCTCCATCGTCACCGGCGTGCCGCTGTTGGCGGTGGGCGGGCTGGCGTTGGGGGTGATCGGCGTGGTGCTGGGCTGCTTCGGCTGGCTGGCGCCGATGGCGCTGCATTTCTGATGCCGGCTGGCCTTCGGCGCGCGATCAGGCTGTAATGCGGCGGAACCGGCGAGCCGGAGCGGAGGAAACAGCGTGCGCATCGAGATCATCTGCACCGGCGACGAGGTGCTGACCGGCAAGATCGTCAACACCAACTTCAGCTACATGACGCAGAAGCTGGAGGACGCCGGGCTGTCGGTGGTCTGGGGTACCACGGGGGGCGATGACCGGCACACGCTGTTGTCCGCGTTCCACCTGGCGGCCGGGCGGGCGGATATCGTGATCGTCAATGGCGGGCTGGGGCCGACGGTGGACGATCTGAGCCAGGAGATCGCGGCCCAGGCGGCGGGCGTGGAGCTGGAGCTGCACGAGGGCTGGCTGGCGACGATGGAGGGGTTCTTCACCCGGCGCGGGCGCACCATGCCGCCGAACAACCGCAAGCAGGCAATGCTGCCGGTGGGCTCGGAGATGGTCGACAATCCGATCGGCACCGCCTGTGGCTTCGCGCTGGATATCGGCGGCGCACGGTTCTTCTTCACCCCGGGCGTGCCGCGCGAGCTGCGCCGCATGCTGGAGGAACAGATCATCCCGCGCCTGCTGGCGCGCAGCGGCACGCCGGGGGTGATCCGGCTGAAGCGCTATCACGGCTACGGGCTGGGCGAATCGCATATCGACCAGTTGCTGCAGGGGGTCGAGGAGCTGGACCCGACCGGGGGCGTGAAGCTGGGCTTCCGGGCGCATTACCCGCAGATCGAGACCAAGCTGACCATCCGCGGCACCGATGCCGCCGACATCGCCGCCAAGCTGGGGCCGGTGGATGCGGAGATCCGCGAGCGGCTGGGCAATTTCATCATCTGCGAGGACGACCAGACGCTGGAAGGCGTGGTCAATGCCGGGCTGGCGGCGGCCGGCGGGCGGCTGGCGGTGGTGGAGACCTTCACTGCCGGGCACATTGCCATGCGCCTGGCGCATCTGCCTGGCGCGGAGGCGGTGTTCCGCCGCGGGATCGTGGCGCGCGAGCGCGGCCAGGTGTTCGACGCGCTGCGGCTGCCGCTGCATCTGGACATCGGCGAATACACCGAGGCGGTGGCGGCCGAAGTGGCCGCGGCGGCGCGCGAACAGGCCGGGGCGAGCCATGCGCTGGCGGTGCTGATCGACCTCGACGAAGGGGCCGACCGGATGGACCTGGGCGGCACGATCTGGGTGGCCGTCGGGCGCGAGGGCGACACGGTGGTGCGCCGGGCGCGCATCCTGGGCGGGCGGGAGTGGATCCGGCTGGGCGCCGTCGAGATGGCGCTGGATTGCCTGCGCCGCTACCTCCAGGGCCTGCCGGTGATCGAGCGGACGGATTTCGAGCGGCGTTGAGCTGAACAGGCCAGGAGAGCGCACCATGATCGACAACCCCCCGATGCTGACCATCCACCGCGGCTGGACGCGGCCCGACCCGGCGCTGGTCGCCGCGTTCCGTGGCGCCCAGACCTCGCATGTCTGCGATGCGATGGAGGGGCGCGGGGCGGTGGATTGGCAGATCAAGCCGCTCGATCCCGGCAACGGGGTGTTCTGCGGCGTGGCGCTGACCGCCTGGGCCTATCCGGCCGATATCGCGGCGATGTTCGGCGCGGTGGCGGAAGCGCAGCCGGGCGACGTGATCATGCTGGCCTGCGACGGCTTCACCGCCACGGCCGTGATCGGCGACCTGGCGGCGGGGATGATGCGCAACAAGGGGGTGGCGGCCTTCGTCACCGATGGGCTGGCGCGCGACCGGGCCGGGATCGTGGCCACCGGGCTGCCGCTGTTCGCGAAGGGGATCGTGCCGAATTCGCCGGCGCTGAACGGGCCGGGCACGGTGGGGGCGCCGGTGGTGCTGGGGGGCGTGCAGGTCTGCCCGGGGGACATCGTGGTGGGCGATGCCGACGGGGTGGTGG
>JBIPLY010000631.1:0-2818 GCA_044369385.1 Acetobacteraceae bacterium
CGGGCGCACGCTGTTCGACGTGCGCCACCCGGATCGCGAGTTCCCGATCGCCACGGGGCTCAAGCGCACGGGCAAGCGCGTGCTGACGGTCGGCACCGACTGCTCGATCGGCAAGATGTACACGTCGCTCGCCCTCGAGAAGGAGATGAAGGCGCAGGGGCTGAAGGCGACGTTCCGCGCCACCGGCCAGACCGGCATCCTGATCGCCGGGTCGGGCTGGTCGATCGACGCGATCGTGTCGGACTTCGTGGCCGGCGCGGTCGAGACGATGTCGCCCGCCGGGCCGGCCAACCATTGGGACGTCATCGAGGGCCAGGGCTCGCTCTTCCATCCGAGCTACGCGGGCGTCACGCTCGCGTTGATCCACGGCGCGCAGCCCGATGCGTTGGTGATGTGCCACGAGCCCGGCCGGCCGCACATGCGCGGCCTGCCCCACTACAAGCTGCCGAAGATCGAAGACTGCCTTGCCGCCAATCTCGCGCATGCGCGGCTTACCAATCCCAAGGCGAAGTATGTCGGCGTCAGCCTCAACACGTCGAAGATGGGGGCCAAGGCGGCCGAACGGGCGATCAAGGCGCTTTCCGACCGGCTCGGCCTGCCGGTCTGCGATCCGAGCCGGACGGGTGTCGCCGCCATCGTCAAGCGGCTGGCGAAGATCAAATGAGCCGCACGCTTGCCGTCGCCCGCGAAGTCTGGCCGATCCGCGGCACGTTCCGCATTTCGCGCGGGTCGCGGACCGAAGCCGTCGTGGTCGTCGCGCGGATCGCGCAGGACGGCGCTTCCGGTGCCGGCGAATGCGTCCCCTATGCCCGCTACGGCGAGACGGTCGACGGCGTGCTGGCGCAGATCGAATCCGCGCGCGCGCTGATCGAGCGCGGCGGGACGCGCGCCGAGCTCGGCCGGGCCCTCCCGGCGGGGGCCGCGCGCAACGCGCTCGACTGCGCGCTGTGGGATCTCGAGGCCAAGCGCGCGGGCAAGCGCGTCTGGCAGCTCGCCGGCCTGCCGGAGCCGCGGTCCGTCGTCACCGCCTTCACGCTCTCGGTCGATACGCCGTCGAACATGGCGCTTGCCGCCGACGCCGCGCGGGCGCGGCCGCTGCTCAAGGTCAAGCTCACCGGCGAAGGCGATCTCGAGCGCGTGGCGGCGGTGCGCAAGGCGGCCCCCGCCTCCCGCCTCGTCGTCGACGCGAACGAGGCGTGGGATATCGGCGCCTTCGCGCGCTTCGCGCCGGCACTCTCCAAGCTCGGCGTGGACCTCATCGAACAGCCGCTGCACGCCGAACGCGACGCGGCGCTGATCGGGCTTTCGCACCCGGTGGCGCTCTGCGCCGACGAGTCCTGCCACGATCGCGCGTCGCTCGAGCACCTCAAGGGCCGCTACGAGGCGGTCAACATCAAGCTCGACAAGACTGGCGGTCTGACCGAAGCGCTCGCGCTCAAGGCGGCGGCGATGGTCGCCGGATTCCGCATCATGGTCGGCTGCATGGTCGGCACGTCGCTGTCGATGGCGCCCGCGCATCTCCTCGCCCAGGGTGCCAACTGGACGGACATCGACGGGCCGCTGCTGCTCGATCGCGACCGCACGCCGGGCCTCGCGTATGACGGCAGCAACGTCGCCCCGCCGGCAGCGGCCCTCTGGGGCTGAGGATTTGCCTTCGGACCCGGTCGGTGATATAAACAATTTTGGACATTTCCCGGGGCAGACAGAAGTACCGCCCCGAAACCTGCGGAGAACCGCGATGATCGGCACGTTTTCGGGCCTCCCGGCCCCGTCCGCCAACCTGTTTGCCCCCGCCCGTTCGGGCGAAAGCTATCCTCTCGCGAAAATGCGCGAGGCCGTCGACCGCCTCGAGCGCAGCCAGTTCGACTCCCAGCTCTACGGCCGGCAGCTCCGGCAGGCCGCCAACGAGGCGTCGGCGCGCGCGATCAAGCTGCTGGCGGAACTCGGCACCGATACGCGCACGCTCGCGCGCATGGCCGACCAGCTCGCCGACCGTCTCTTCCGCGACGTCGCCACGCAGGGGCCCGACGCGATCCGCGTGCCGCAGAGCTATGTCGCCGCCGGCAAGTTCTCGTTTTCGCTGGAGATCGAGCGGCTCAGCTTCACCGCCGGATCGGACGGCAGCTTCTCGTTCAGCTACCAGAAGATCTCGATCTCGGTCGTCGCCGAGAGCTACGTCGCGGGGCTGGGCGCCGACGACACGCAGGCCGCCCGGTTCTTCGCCGGCGGGCCCGGGGCATCGCTGCTGTTGCCCGAACGCGGCGAACGCGCGCCAAACGCGAAACCGGAATACCGCCTGCTCGTGCCCGTCGACCCGACGCGCGCGCTGTGGGGCTGGCGGGCCTAGTTCCGCCGCCAACCGGCGAAGGCGTCGCGCAAGGCCGCGAACGCGGCCTTCTCGGTGCGCTTGTCCTCCGCGATCAGCCCCTTGCGGTTGAAGCCGCGCTGGAACCGCGTCTGCCGCCGCTCGGAGCGGAAATCGTAGAGCAGCCAGGCCGCGATGCCTTGGACGTAGCCGCAACGCTTCAGGATCGCGATCTGGCGGCGGTAGAACTCGGCCTGCCTGTCTTCCGAGAACATCGCGCCGCCCGCGTCGCGAAAGCCCGGCCGGGCGTCGGCACCGGTCTCGCTCACCAGCACCGGCTTTCCGGGGGACGAATTGTCGAGCAGGCGCTGCAGGTCGCCGATGTCGGGCTCGTACCAGCCGAAATATTCGTTGATTCCGATCACGTCGAGCGCGTCGGCGAGCCGGTCCTCGATGCGGAACGTGACGCGGTTGATGAGGCACGCCGCCGACACGAGCCGGGACGGATCGGCC
>JBIPLY010000523.1:0-2817 GCA_044369385.1 Acetobacteraceae bacterium
CGCTGGATACCTCCGACCTCGCCTGGGACCGGGAGAGCACCCATACCGATGACCGCGAGAGTTTCTTGCCGCTGGCGGCCGCAGGTGCCTGGGCGGCCGAGGGGCGGATTGCCGGGTTGACCGGGCGGTTCCATGGCGTGCCGACGGAATACAGCATCCGCAAGACCAATGCCCAGGACGCGCCGGACGTGCTGGCGCGGCTGCGCGAGGACGGGGCTGACGCGGCCATTCTCTGCGCCATTTGACCGGTGTGTCATCAGACCGTGAGTCTGATCGCACGGCATCTGGAGCAGAACGGCATCCCCTGTGTCATCATCGGCTCGGCGCGCGATATCGTCGAATATGCCGGGGTGGCGCGGTTCGTGTTCACCGATTTTCCGCTGGGCAATCCGGCCGGGCTGCCCTGGGACGCCGCCATGCAGAAGGCTGTGGTGGGGCTGGCGCTGGACCTGTTGGAAGGGGCGGAGGCGCCGCGCAGCATGGTGACGGCGCCGTTTGCCTGGAACGGGGATCCCGGCTGGCGGGGGGTCTATAATCGGGTGACGCCGGAGAACGCCGACTACCTGCGGCAGAAGGGCGAGGAGCGGCGGCGGAAGATGGCGGCCAAGGCGCCGATCAAGGAGTAGGCGCGGCGTACATGCGTTCGGCTCCCCGCGGCGGGCTTGCCGGGGGAGTTCGGGCGGGTGCGGGCGCGGAATGCCGGCGTGGCGGGGCGCGGGCGGTGGCCGCGGGATTGCACATGAAGACGGAGAGACGGAGAGAGGGCATGGCTTCTCTCTGTCTCTCCGTCTTCATGTGATCCGCTTGCTGTGACCCGGTGGGAGCGCGGCGGGGTGGCGCACTGAAGTGCGCCCTACGGTGGGGGTGGCGGGCTTCGGGGATCGGGCGGCCGGCTTCCCAGGCCTGGACCATGGCTTCTAAGCGCTGCACGAAGTCTTCGAGCTGACGGATGGTGGCGCGCATCAACGGCGCCAGCACGGGGTGCTGGACGGCGTGTTCGGCGATGGCGGCGATCAGCAGGGCGACGATCGCGGCGAAGGCCTGGCCCAATTGGGTGGTCGGGGGCGGATGTATAGTTAGATTTATAGTCTAACTGAGTTATCGTCGCAAGGGGAATCTTGTTGCGACGCCCCCCCTCCGGCTCCCCCCGTAAAGCACGGGGGGAGGGAAGCTGGGGGCTAAAGGCTGAGTTGGGTGGCGAGGCCGTAGCCGCGGGCGAGCTCGGTCAGTTTGGACCAGGTGGCGGCTTCGACCTCGATGCCTTTGGCCTGGCGTTCCTGTTGCTTCAGGTGCTCGATCTCGCCGGGGTAGAAGACGCCGGGGCTGCCGATGGCGGGCTTGGTGTCCTTCAGGTATTGCGCGAAATCAGCCACTTCGCGCTTGAAGGTGTCGAGCGGACGGAAGGCGGCGACGTTGAAGACGGCCATGAAGCAGCCGTCATTGTGCCGGCCGCTGGGGTCGATGCCGAAGCCCAGGCCGGTGAGCAGACCGCAGAGGACCTCGACCATCGCGGCCAGCCCGGTGCCCTTGAACCCTTCGCTGCCGCCCAGCGGCAGCAGCGCGCCGCCCTGGCGGAAGGTTTTCGGGTCGGTGGTGGCGCTGCCGTCGGCGCCGACCACCCAGCCTTCGGGGATCGACTGGCCACGGGCGGCGGCCAGCGAGATCTTGCCGGCGGCGACCGCGGAGGTGGCCATGTCGAGGAAGAACGGGCCATCGAGCGCGCTGGGCACGGCAATCGAGATCGGGTTGGTGCCGAGCCTGGCTTCCGCGCCGCCGAACGGGGCGACGTGCTTGGGCGAGCGGCCGGAATCCGCCGTGCACAGGCCGATCATGCCGGCTTCGGCGGCCATCAGCGAGTAGCCGGCGAGGCGGCCGATATGGCCCTGGCGGCTGACCGTGGCGGCGGCGACGTTGGCGGTGCGGGCCTTTTCGATGGTCAGCTTCATCGCCCGCTCGTTGGCGACGTAGCCGAAGCCCCAGTTGCCGTCGACCACCGTGGTGGTGGGGCTCTCCTGGAGAATGTCCCACTTGGCGCCGGGGACGATGTGGCCGGCCTTGATGCGGTCGATGTAGCCGGGGATCTGGATGATGCCGTGGCTGTCATGGCCGGCCAGGTTGGCGCCGATGCAGTGGCGCATGACGCACTCCGCCTCCACCTCTGGCGCGCCGGCGCCGATCAGGAGGGCGCGGCCGATTTCGTGCAGGCGGGCGGGGGTGTGGAGGGGCATGGGGGGCTCCTGAGGAAGAAAGCAGTTCTTTTTTTGAAAAAAAAGAACCAAAAAAACTTTCATCCGTTTGCCAGCATGCGGCACGGATGCAAGGTCAGGAAAGTTTTTTGGTTCTTTTTTTCAAAAAAGAACATTCTTGCTTACTGATTCTTCCTGCGCCACGCGCTCATCTGCTCGGCGGAGGAATGGACATGGATCACGACGGGCCGGTCCTTGATCGCGAAGGCCGCGGCGATCTTGGCTTCGACCTCGGCGCCGGTGTTGATGGTGATCCCCTCGGCGCCGAACGCGCGGGCCCAGGCGGCGAAGTCCGGGTTTCGCAGGTCGGTGGCGGCGTTGTAGGGGCGGCCGGGGTAGCGGTTGATATGGTGCATCGAGATGGTGCCGTAGCTCTTGTTGTCGGAGACGACCAGGATCGGGTTGACGCCGTACATGCGGGCGGTGGCCAGTTCGTTGCCGGTCATCAGCGTGCCGCCGTCGCCGGAGAAGCTGACCACCTGTCGGCTGCGGTCGCGCAGGCAAGCGGCCACCGCCATCGGCACGCCGGCGCCCATCGCGCCGACGACGGAGGACAGGAAGGCCTGGCCGG
>JBIPLY010000144.1:0-9112 GCA_044369385.1 Acetobacteraceae bacterium
GGCCATGGGCATGATCCTCACCGGCCGCCGCGTCGGCGCCAAGGAAGGCAAGGAGCTCGGCTTCGTCACCGCCACAGCCCCCGAGGGCCAGGCCCTGGCCGAAGCCCGCCGCTGGGCCGAGATGATCCTGGAATGCTCGCCGATGGCCGTGCGCGCCAGCAAGCAATGCGTCTACCGCGGCCTGGACGAAGCCAACCTGGCCGACGCCCTGTCCGCCCGCTACCCGACGCAGGAGGCGAACATGAAAAGCCAGGACTGGATCGAAGGCCCGAAGGCCTTCGCCGAAAAGCGCAAGCCGAACTGGAAGAACAAGTAATGGCCCTCAAGCGCATGGTGCTGGAAATCGGCATGGGCACCGATATCCGCGGCACCGACTCCACCAAGGCCGCGGTGCGCGCCCTGCGCGACGCGCTGTGGCACAACTCGCTCACCGTCACCGCCGCGCTGGGCGTGCCGCTCGACAGCATGAAGGTCGAGGTCACCATCGGCGTCCCCCGCCCGGAAACCGTCGACACCGCCCAGGTCCTGGCCATCCTGCCCCACGGCACCGGCACCTGCACCGTCGTCGAAGGCGGCCTGGAAATCCCCAACGCCGCCGGCGACGGCGCCACGCTGATGGCCAACGCCGCCGCCGTGGTCTGGCTCGACCTGCCCGAAGGAGACGCCTGATGCCCCGCCCCACGGCGCTGAAGCGCATCATCCTGGAAATGGGCACCGGCAACGACCTGCACGGCGGCGACTACACCAAGGCCGCCCTGCGCGCGGTCCAGGACGCCCTGCACCACTCCTCGCTCAGCCTGATCGGCTCGCTCGGCCTGGACATCCACAAGATGCAGGTGGCCGTCACCATCGGCGTCCAGCAACCCGACCAGGTCGACACCGCCCGCGTCGCCGGCTCGCTCCCCTACGGCGTGGTCACGGTCAAGGTGGTCAAGGGCGGCCTGGACGTGGTCGGCGCCAAGGACACCGCGGTGATCGCCAACGCCGGCATCATCGTCTCGCTGGACGTGCCGCAATACGGCTGAAGCAAGCAAGCAAGGAGTTCCACATGGAGACGGAGAGGCGAAGAGAAAATAAGAACTCTTCGCCTCTCCGTCTCCATGTGGAATCCTGTCTTCTTCCCCTCAATCCACCCGCTTCAACGTCCCCTTGAACCGCTGCCAGTTCGCCACATACCCCGCCGCCGAGCGCGCCTGCCGCGCCGCGTTCTCCGCGCCCAGCTCGCGCACCGCCTTGGCCGGGCTGCCCAGGATCATCCACCCCGCCTCGAACCGCTTGCCCTCGGTCACCAGCGCATTGGCCCCCACCAGGCAGCCATCGCCGATCACCGCCCCGTTCAGCACCGTCGAGCCCATCCCGATCAGCACCCCATCCCCGATCGTGCAGCCATGCAGGATCACCGAGTGCCCGATCGTGCAATCCGCCCCGATCACCAACGGCGACCCGCGATCGGAATGCAGCACCGAATTGTCCTGGATGTTGCTGCGCGCGCCAATGCGGATCGGATCGTTGTCGCCGCGGATCACCGCCCCGAACCACACGGCCGCATCCTCCTCCAGGATCACGTTGCCGATCACATGCGCATCCGGCGCGATCCAGAAACGCCCGGAGGCAGGAACAACGGGGCGCACCCCATCCAGCTCATACAACGGCATCGAAATCCCCTAAGAAAGAATCTTCTTTTTTTGAAAAAAAAGAAGCAAAAAAACTTTCATCCGTCTGCCAGCATGAAGGTCGAGCCAAAACGGATAAAAGTTTTTTGGTTCTTTTTTTCAAAAAAGAACGCGCTTACTGACTGACTTTCCCCAACAACCGGACATGGCTCCGCAGTCCCTTGCGGAAGCACGTCACCTCGAACTTCTCGTTCGGCGAGTGCACCTGGTCGTCGTCCAGCCCGAACCCCATCAGGATGCAATCCATCCCCAGCTCGGTCATGATCGTCTCCACCACCGGGATCGACCCGCCCACCCCCGCCAGCACCGCCGGCTTGCCGTATTCATCGCCCAGCGCCCCCAGTGCGGCCTTCATGAACGGCGAATCCAGCGCCATCTCCAGCCCGGAGGACAGCCCGAACGTGGAGAACTCCAGCGTCGCATCCGCCGGCACATGCGCCGCCATGAACGCGCGGAACCCCGCCTCCACCGCCGCCGGATCCTGCCCCGGCACCAGCCGGAACGACACCTTCGCGGTCGCCTCCGACGCGATCACCGTCTTCGTCCCCGGCCCGGTATACCCGCCCCAGATGCCGCAGATGTCACAGGTCGGCCGCGCCCAAAGCCGCTCCAGCGCCCCGCGCCCCGCCTCGCCATACGGCACCGACAACCCGATCGCGCCAAGATAATCGGCCTCGGAAAACCCCAGCGCCGCCCACTGGTTCGCCTTGGCCGAGGAGATATCCCGCACCCCGTCATAGAACCCCGGCACCTGGATGCGCCCCTCGCCGTCCTTGAGCTGCCCCAGCGCGGTCACCAGCGCATTGATCGGATTGAGCGCGCTGCCGCCATACATCCCCGAATGCAGGTCCCGGCTCGGCCCCTTCAGTGTCACCTCCATATACGCCATGCCGCGCAAGGAGGTCCCGATCGCCGGCGTATCGATGTCCCACATCCCGGTATCGGACACGATGCACACATCCGCCTTCAGCGCGTCCTTGTTCGCCTTCACGAACGGCTTGAAGTTGACGCTGCCGGTCTCCTCCTCCCCCTCGATCAGCACGGTCACGGGGCAGGGCATGCTCCCGGTCGCCGCATGCCAGGCCCGGAACGCCCCCAGCCACATCGCCACCTGGCCCTTGTCGTCCACCGCCCCGCGCGCATAGACGCGGTCACCATGCGGCCCCGCCACCCGCGTCGGCTCGAACGGCGGCGAGTTCCACAGCTCCAGCGGATCGGCCGGCTGCACGTCGTAATGCCCATAGTAGAGCAGATGCGGACCACGACCCGGCCCCGGATGATGCCCCACGATCGCCGGATGTCCCCCGGTCTCGCGCAGCCCGGCGGTGAACCCCATCGCCAGCAACTGGTCCACCACGAACTGCGCCGCCCGCCTGCAATCCGCCGCATGTTCCGGTTGCGCCCCGATCGAGGGAATCCGCAGCCACTCGATCCAGGCCGCCTCCGCCTCGGGCATCAACGCATCGGCTTGCGCCAGAACCGTCCCGGTCGTGCTCATCTCAGCTCCTTCATCCGTCGGCCGGAACCGTGCCGCCCCGCGGCGCAATCGGCAAGAGCCGATCCAGCCCCGTCATCCCCTCGAACAACCCCGCCGCCGCCAGCGCGCGGGCCTCCATCCGCGCCGGCGCCACGATCTGCAGCCCCACCGGCCGCCCGAACCGATCGAACCCGCACGGCACGCTCACCGCCGGGCACGAACTCAGCGTGATCGCCGAGGTCAGCGTCCCCCCGGCGATGTAGTTCGTCAGCTTCGCGCCATCGATCGTATCGCGCGCCCGCAGCATCACATCCCAGGCCGGCGTCGGCGCCCCCGGCGTCACCAGCACATCCCAGTCCTCGAAAAACGCCGCAAACCGCCGATACAGCGCCGCCCGCTCCCGCTCGGCCCAGGCGATCCGGCTCGGCGTCGCCCCCATCCCCTGCTCGGTGTTCCAGATGATGTCCGGCTTGATCAGGTCGCGATGCGCCGCGATCTGCAACTCCCGATCCACCACGAAATGCTGCGAGCGCAGCGCCAGGAACACCTCCTCCGCCGGCCCCAGCTCCGGAAACGCCTCCTCCACCACGCAGCCATACGCCTCGAACCGCCGCACCTCGCGCGCGCAGATCTCCCGCGTCTCCCGATCCACCGGCACCCGCCCGCCATAATTCGCCGTGAACGCCACCCGCAACGGCCGCCGCCCCCGCGCCACCGCCGCGGAAAAACTCTCCCCTGGCGCATCAAACGTCATCGGATCATGCGCACAGTACCCCGCCATCGTATCGAGAAACAGCGCAAGATCAGCGACATTGCGCGCCATCGGCCCCTGCACCGAAAGCGGCGACCACAAATTATTGCTCGTCCCCCGCGTCACCCGCCCCGGCGACGGCCGCAGCCCCACCACCGAACACAGCGTCGCCGGCCCGCGCAGCGACCCGCCATGGTCCGACCCATGCGCCAGCCAGGCCGTCCCGGTCGCCAGCGCCACCGCGCCCCCGCCGGTCGACCCGCCACAGGTCAGCGCCGTGTTCCACGGATTGCGCGTCCGCCCGAACACCTCGTTGAACGTATTCCCCCCCGCCCCGAATTCCGGCGTGTTGGACTTGGCAATCACAATTCCCCCGCGCCGCTCGATCCGCTCCACCAGCGGATGCGACCGCTCCGGCACATGATCGGCAAAAATCGGCGAGCCATAGGTCGTCCGCACCCCGGCCACATCGGTCAGATCCTTGATCGCCACCGGCAACCCCGCGAGCCACCCCGGCTCCCCCTCCGCCTCCCGCCGCCTTCCTGCCATCAGCGCCCGCGCATGCTCCCGCGCCCGATCGAGGCACAGCGTCGGCAGCGCATTCACCGCCCCATCCACCGCCGCAATCCGCGCCTCCGCCGCATCGATCAGCTCCAGCGGCGAAACCTCCCCCGCCCGCAATTTCGCCACCGCCGCGGTCGCAGACAGCCGGATCAGTTCGTCGGACATCGAAGCACTCCCCATACCAAACCCATTTCACCCGCCCCCCCGGGATGGCGCAACCGCCGCCCGCCGTGCCAGCATCCCGCCATGGACATCATCGACCTGCGCTCGGATACCGTCACCCGCCCCGGCCCCGCCATGCGCGCCGCCATGGCGAATGCCGAGGTCGGCGACGACCAATACGGCGAATGCCCCGCCACCAACGCCCTGCAGGCCCGCATCGCCGCCCTGCTGGGGAAAGAGGCCGCCCTCTTCCTCGCCTCCGGCACCATGGCCAACCAGATCGCCGTCCGCCTCCTCACCCGCCCCGGCGACGAGGTCATCCTCGGCCATGAATCCCATCTCGAATGGCACGAAACCGGCGCCGCCGCCGTCAACTCCGGCATCCAATTCAGAGCGGTAGGGCAGGGCGGCCTATTCACCGCCGCCGACCTCCGCGCCGCCCATCGCGCGCCCGGCCACGTCGTCCAACCCCCCACCGGCCTGGTCGTGATCGAAAACACCCACAACCGCGGCGGCGGCCTGGTCTGGGACCAGGCGGAGGTTGTCGCCATCACCGAAACCGTCCGCGCACTCAACATCCGCAGCTACCTCGACGGCGCCCGCCTGTTCAACGCCGCCGCCGCCACGGGCACCTCGCTCTCCGACCTCGCCGCCCCCTTCGACCTCGTCGGCGTGGCCCTCTCAAAAGGCCTAGGCTGCCCGGTCGGCTCCCTCCTCGCCGGCCCGCGCGACCTGATCACCGCGGCCATCCGCCAGCGCCGCATGTTCGGCGGCGCCATGCGCCAATCCGGCATCCTCGCCGCCGCCGGCCTCCATGCGCTGGACCACCACATGGCCCGCCTCTCCGAAGACCACGAAAACGCCCGCCTCATGGCCCGCCTGATCGCCCAAGCCCCGGGCGTCGAGCTCGACCTCGCCACCGTGCAAAGCAACATCGTCATCTTCCGCAGCGCCCCCGGCGCGCCGGACGCCGCCACCATCGTCGCCCGCGCCCGCGACCGCGGCGTCCTGGTCAGCGCCTTCGCCGCCCGCACCGTGCGCGCCACCACCCATCTGGACGTCGACGCCCGCGCCTGCGCCCGCGCCGGCGAAATCCTCGCCCAGGTGATGCAGGGCTGATGCTCCCACCCCCCGCGTTGACCCCGCCGGGCAGACGTTTACCCTGCGCGGTTCTGCATGGCCGGGAGCGCGCGGCAAGATGTCGAAAGGCCCAGTGGCGATGAATCGGAGATGGCTGCTGGCAACCTTGCCGGCGACCCTGGCGGGCTGCACCAAAATGGGCCCGGATTTCGAACGCCCGGAGGCCTGGTGGAAGCCCGCCTCCTGGCTCGCGCAAACCCCGCCCGCGCCGCCGACCCCCAGCGCCCCCGCCGCCGAACCCTTCGATCCCCGCTGGTGGACCCTGCTCGGCGACCCCCTGCTGAACGAGATGCAGGAGACCCTGGCAAAATCCAACCTCGACCTGCGCGCCGCCGATTTCCGCCTCGCCCAGGCCCGCGCCCAGCTCGGCATCACCGAGGCGGCGCAGGGCCCCAGCGCCAACGCCAACACCTCCTACACGCGACAGCAGCAATCCCGCCGCGGCATCACCTCGGTCACCTCCGCCAGCACCGCCAATCCCGGCGCCCAGGCCAACGGCCTCGGCGGGCGCACCGCCGTGCCCAACACCCGCCTGCGCAACCCGTACGACGTGTTCCAGTTCGGCTTCGACCTGTCCTGGGAGATCGATTTCTGGGGCCGCGTCGCCCGCCTGGTCGAAGCCGGCGAGGCCCAGCTCGAAGCCAGCGCCGACATGCGCCGTGACCTCCTGGTCAGCACCTCCGCCGAACTGGCACGCAGCTACGTCGCGCTGCGCGGCGTGCAAAGAAAACTCGCCATCACCCGCCAGAACCTCGACATCGCCCGCCAGAACCACGCCCTCACCCGTCAGCGCGAGGCCGGCGGCCTGACCACGGATCTCGATGTCGCCAACGCCGCCGCCCAGGTCGCCACCATCGAGGCCCAGATCCCCGCCCTGGAAGAGCAGCAGTCCCGCCTCGGCAACGCCATCGCCCTGCTGCTCGGCGAGGCCCCCGGCGCCCGCCTGGCGGCCCTCGCCGCCCCGCGCGCCGTCCCCCCGGTGCCCCCGCGCGTGCCCGTCGGCGTGCCCGGCGAACTCGCCCGCCGCCGCCCGGACATCCGCGCCGCCGAAGCCCAGCTCCACGCCGCCACGGCTGCGATCGGCGCCGCAAAGGCCGATTTCTTCCCCCGCGTCACCCTCTCCGGCAGCGGCGCCATCCAGGGCCTGCAATTCCGCAACCTCGGCGAATGGGCCTCGCACACCTACGCCTTCGGCCCCTCGATCTCCCTGCCGATCTTCGAGGGCGGCCGCCTGCGCCGCACCCTGGAACTGCGCGAGGCGCAACAGCAGGAAGCCGCGCTCATGTACCAGCGCACCGTGCTCGGCGCCCTGCATGAGGTCGACAACGCGCTGACCGCCTACGGCACCGAACAGCGCCGGCGCGACCGCATGGCCGAGGCCGTCGCCCAATCCCGCCGCGCCCTCGCCCTGGCCCGGCTGCGCTACGAACAGGGCGTCGCCGACTTCCTCCAGGTGCTGACCGCCCAGCGCCTCCTGCTCGCCGCCGACCAGGACCTGGCCGACGCCACCACCAATGTCACGCTGAACATGGTCCAGCTCTACCGCGCCCTGGGCGGCGGCTGGGAGCCGGACATCAAGGGCTGAGCGTGACCGCCGCAGCAAACTGTAGGGCGGGCTTCAGCCCGCCTCTCCCGCCCGCCGCCTCTCCCGCCCGCCTCTCCTGCCCGGATCAAGCGCCGGATATCAGCCCCGGCACCGCGATCCGCACCCCCTCGCGCGGCCGCCGATAGATGTGGAACGCCGCAAACGAGGTGTCGTCCGGCCGCGCGGGGTCATACGGATAGGCATTCGGGATCACCGCCGCCAGCCGCCAATCGGGGAACCGCTCTGCCACATGCGCCGTGAACCGCCGGTGGCGCACATGCTGGCTCGGCCAGGTCTGCTCGACATCGCTGGCATAGACCACCACAAATCGCGACGCGCTGGCGAACAGCGCCGCCATGTACGCGGCGAACACCGCATCCTCCACCAGGTGGTAGACAACATCCAGCGACAGCGCCAACTCGGCCGGCGCCATCCCCGCAAACTCGCCCATCAGCCCAAACCGATGCCCGGGAAACAGCGCCCGGCACTGCGCGATCGCCGTCGGCGCCACATCCAGCCCGGTGTAGTTCGGAATATCCAGCAGCGCGAGCTGGCTGCCATCCCCGCAGCCCAGCTCCACCGTGCTGCGCACCGCGTTGTCGCGCACCAGCGCGTTCAGCACCTCGGCCTTGAAGATCGCCAGCCTTCCATGGCTCCCGGCGCCGGAATCCCCCCCGCCGCGATAGCGCTGTTCCCAATAGGCGGCGGAGGAGAACGGGGTCTGGGCCATGCGCCGTTCCTGCCACGCGCCGATGAATCAACCCCTAACCGCCGCCCCCCGGTTGGCTTTGCCCGCCGCATTGACTATGTCCTGCCCACACCCCGGGTCCCAGCGGAGCAGAACATGAGCAACGACACCTTCGACGACCGCCGCCGCGCGCTGGAGGAAGCCTTCTTCGCCAAGCAGGACGCCGCCCTGCGCAAGCGCCTGGCCGAGCCCGCCGAAATCCGTGCCCGCAAGGAATCCTTCGCCGCCGTCTCCGGCATCTCCGACGAGGCGGTGCTCGACGCCCTGGTGAAGCTCGACATGACTGCCGAGACCCTGGCCGCCATCGCCCTGGTCCCGCTGGTCGCCGTCGCCTGGGCCGATGGCAGCATCGACGCCAAGGAGCGCGCCGCCATCCTGCGCGCCGCCGGCGAAAGCGGCCTGAAGGAGGGCGCTGCCGGCCACGGCATGCTGCAAGCCTGGCTCGCCGCCGCCCCGCCGGCCAATCTGGTCGAGTCGTGGAAAGCCTATATCGCCACGATCACCGCCGGCATGGACCATGCCGCCCGCCGCGCGCTGCAGGCCCCGATCATGGACCGCGCCCGCGCCGTGGCGCTCGCCGCCGGCGGCTTCCTGGGCATCGGCATGAAGGTCTCCGACGCCGAGGAAAAGGCGCTCGCCGATCTGTCCAAAGCCTTCAACGTCTGAGCCTCCCGGACCCGCGATAGCAGGCGCGCGCGATGGACCGGCTGGTCGCGCTGCGCCTGTTCCTGCGCATCGCGGAGACCGGCAGCATCACCGGCGCCGGCCGCGCCATCGGCCTGTCGCGCACCGCCGCCTCCCGCGGCCTGGCCGAGCTGGAGGCGGCCCTCGGCCTGCGCCTGGTCGATCGCACCACCCGCCACGCCACCGCCACCGAAGCCGGTCGCACCCTCCAGCTCCGCCTGGCCGCCGTGCTCGGCGAGCTCGATGCCGCCCTGGACCAGGCCCGCACCCGCCACGACACCCCCGCCGGCACGCTGCGCGTGGTCGCCCGGCGCTCCTACGCCCTGCG
>JBIPLY010000613.1:0-2796 GCA_044369385.1 Acetobacteraceae bacterium
GCGGATTATGATGATCCACACGAAGGCGTCGAGACATCATTCCGACAAAAAAACCTCGGACTTCCTGACTTTCCAGCACCGCCAAA
This sequence comes from Acetobacteraceae bacterium, assembly GCA_044369385.1. Classification (GTDB taxonomy): domain Bacteria; phylum Pseudomonadota; class Alphaproteobacteria; order Acetobacterales; family Acetobacteraceae; genus CAMDGX01. The sequence continues at coordinate 87 of JBIPLY010000613.1, forward strand.
GGAGGTGACTCAACCTTGAGACTTACGACGGCAGCTTCTGCCATCCCAGCGGCTGAATTTCGTGATCGCTTTCAAGAATGAACGCACTGAACGCATCATGCGGGGATGTGGCTACTTTCCAGCGCCCAACTCCTTGTAATAGCGCTTCACAAGATCGCGGAACTCAGCAGGCACCGGATCGCGGTCCACTGGTGCGAGATTTTTTCCCGCGTCTTTCTTGGACAGTTCCTCAGCCACACGGTCACGCAGCTCCATGAGCGGCTGGGTGATGCGTGTGTTTAAAACTGCGACCTGCGGGGCTTCATTGCTGCGCTTGAGGTTGATGCGCAGTTCACGCGCCCGGTCGAGCACCTTCGCGGCTTCGTTGCGGAGTTCGGGGTTGTTGAGGAGTTCTTCAACATTGCGCAAGCGGTCACTCCAGCGGTCGTAGCCGTCGCCGGTGAAGACATTGGTGTCAGGCTGCTCTTTGGAATCGTCGAAGAACAACGCCTCAGGAACGGCTCCGCCGTTGATCTGCGGTCGAGAGCGGTCGTTGTCAGAATCACGATCACTGGTAGGGCCGCCAGCGATCTGGTTGTTGTCCCCGCCGTCATTGGAGCGCGGACGCCCTCGTCCGCTTGGATTCGGATTGCTGGCATCAGCCGTTTGCGGCTGCCCCTCACCGCGACCCTGACCAGCTTGCTGACCTTTGCCTTGTCCTTCACCGGGCTTCTGTCCGTTGGGCGAGCTGGCGTCAGCCTGTTGGCCCTCGCCCTTGCCTTGTTCGCCGGGTTTTTGGCCTTGCTGGCCTTCACCGGGTTGTTGGCCGCCTTCGGCCATCTTCGGGTCCTGGCCTTCGCCCTGGCCCTGACCTTTTTCGCCCGGCTTTTGGCCGTCCTTGGCTTCGCCTTGGCCCTTCTCGCCCGGCTGCGGCCCTTCTTTGCCTTCGCCGGATTTTTGACCGTTTTGCGCGGTTTTGGGATCCTGGGGCTGGCCTTGGCCTTTGCCTTGTTCACCGGGCTTTTGGCCATTCTCGGCCATCTTGGGATCTTGTGGTTCGCCCTGGCCCTTGCCGGGTTCTTTTCCCTCTTCGCCTTTCTGGCCGGGTTGTTGGCCTTTCTCAGCAGTCTTTGCGTCTTGCGCTTCACCTTCGCCTTTCTCGCCAGGCTTTTGTCCTTTGGCGTCAGACTTGGCAGAGGCTTGCTGGGCACCTTCTTGACCCTTTTCTTGACCCTCTTGACCTTTCTGCCCGCCCTCCTGCTCCTGCGCTTCCTTGATGAGCTTATCGAGTTCGTTCTTCGCGACACGCAACGCCTCGCTCTCGCTGCCTAGCACGCTCTCAGCAGCCTTCTCGACGCCCTTTTGCAGTTCATCCACGGCGTTGGCGGCTTTGCGTTCGGCGTCCTTGGCTTCGGCGGCGCTGCCGTAGCGGAGTTGGTCGCGGGTTTCTTGGAGGTTCTCTTCAAGGCCGCTGGTCTGGGCTTTGCGGACGGCGTCATAGAGGTTTTTGTGGAGCAGCGGCTCGCTCTGCTCGGACTGCTCACTGAGCTGGCGCATGTTGTTGAGGAGTTTTTCGACGTTCTCCTGCTGCTCGGTAACCTGACGGGTCTGCGCCTGGTTTTGCAGGCTTTGAGCGATGTCGCTTTCGGCGGGCTTCTGGTTTTCGAGGGCTTCGCTGATTTTCTTCTGCGCTTCGGCGGCTTGTTGAGCCTGCTGGCGGAGCTGCTTCATCTCATCGGCGAATTTCTTGCTGGTCTTCTGGCGGAAGTCCTCCTGCATCTTCTCCAATTCGCGCTGCGCACGCGTGGCGGAATTGGCGGCGTCAGTAAGTTGCTGCTCTTTGAGTTTTTCGGCGGCTTCGTTGACCTGCTCGCGGGTCTTTTCGAGCTGCTCCTTGGCCTCGGCCATCTGCTCCGCGTTTTCCGGCTTCTCCATGCGGTCTTTGAGCTCGTCGAGATCGCTGAGCAACTTCTCCTGCTCGGCCTGCAGGCGTTTGAGCTGGTTTTCGAGCTCCTGCTTTTCCTCTTCGGTCTTCGCCTTGGCGAGCTGGTTCTGCAGCTCCTTCATTTTCTCCGCCAGCGCCTCCTGGCGGCGGGCGAGTTCCTTCAAACGGTTCAACACCTGCAAATTCTCCTGCTGCTCCGCGGTCTGCTCCTCCGTGGCGGCTTTTTCCTCCTCGTAGCGCTGCTCCTGCTGTTTCAGCTCCAAATCCATGAGCTGGTTCTTGTTCGCCTGCTGGCCTGCTCCCGGCTGCGGAGGGCTGTTCTGGCGCATGACCTGATGCTCGCGGCTCTGCGCGCGGTGCAGCCATTCGAGCGCGGTCTGCTCAAAAGTCAGCGCCTGGTTGAGTGGCGAGCGCTTTTTCTCGGCGGAGGCCTGTTGAAGCGGCGGCTGGGCGTCCTTGAGGGCTTTCCAGGCCTCGGTGAGCGCTTGCTTGATCTCGGCGTCCTCGGCTTCCTCCATGCCTTCCTTCACCTGCTCCAATGCGATGCCAACGGACTCATGCACCACGTCGATGTCAGGAGTGGCCGCCTCAATCACACGTCCGGCATTGGTGTCGCGGATGATCTTCCAGGTGGCGTTGACGATCTGCTTCACCAGATCGACGAGCTTGTCGCTTTGGGCCCTCGGTTTGCCCGGCTCGCTGGGCGGGGCCTCCATCTCGCGGAAGATGTCCTCAAAGTGACGCACGTCGGCGAAGAACATGTCGCTCATGCTGCGGCGCCCTTCG
>JBIPLY010000524.1:0-2796 GCA_044369385.1 Acetobacteraceae bacterium
TCGGCGGAGGAGATCGCCGAGGGCGTGGTGTGGATGCTGTCCGACCGGGCCAGCTTCATGACCGGGGCGAGCCATGTGATCGATGGCGGGTTCTACGCCGCCTGAACGACAACGGCCCGGGATGTGCTCCCGGGCCGCCGGTTCGTGGGCGGGCGATCAGGCGCCGATGATGTTGCCGAAGCGCTCCCAGGTGTTGGTCTTCCAGCGCGCCAGCTGAAGCTGCTTCAACGGGCGGAAGTCGGTCGGCGTGGTGGCCGCGGTCATGCCGGGCAGCAGCAGCGGCAGGGCCACCGGCTTGATGTTGGAGGCCTGCTTCATGATGTTCTCTCGCGAGAAATCGTCGCCGCACTGCTTCAGCAGGGTGTGCATCAGGGTCGCCACGCTATAGGCATAGTTGGCGTCGGTCACGTCGCCATCCGGCAAGTATTTCGCCATGAACGCGCGCCATTCCTTCATGTCCGGCGCGTCTTTGAAGTCCGGATCGGTCGGGTGCTTCAGGTATTGCGAGGTCACCACGCCCTCGGCCTTCTCCGGCCCGGCCGGCGTGATGGTGGAGGCGATCGAGGCGGAGACGTTGGACATGATGTGCAGCGGCTTCCAGCCGATGTCGAAGGCCTTGCGGATCACCTGGGCGGAGAATTTCGGGATCGCGCCGGTCACCAGCACGTCGGCCCCGCTGTCCTTCATCGTCACCACCTGGCTGTCCACCGTGGCGTCCGACGCCACGTAGGTCACGACCTTGGTGAAGACCTTGTCGAAGTCCTTTCCGTACACGTCCTGCAGGCCGTGCAGGTAGTCCTTGCCGAAATCGTCGTTCTGGTAGATCAGCGCCGCGCGGGCGTTCGGGCGCTGGGCCTGGATGTACTTGCCGTAGATCTGCGCCTCGGTGCGGTAGCTGGGGGCGTAGCCGATGGTCCAGGGAAAGGCCTTGTAGTCGCCCCATTTGGCCGCGCTGGTGGCCAGGAACAGATGCGGCACCTTGCGCTGGTTCATGTAGCGGTGGATCGCCGTGTTGGTCGGCGTGCCGAGCGGGTTGAACAGGAAGGCCACCTGCTCCTGCTCCACCAGGCGGCGGGCCTGTTCCACCGTCTTGGCCGGGTTGTAGCCGTCGTCCAGCGAAATGAAGTCGATGCGGCAGGTCCTTGACCGTGGTGCCGTCGAAGACGATGTCGCCGACCGTGTAGCGGTAGAAGCCACTGATGCAGTTGAACATCGTGGTCTTGCCGGAGCCGTTGGGGACGATCAGGCCGCAGATCTCCCGGCGCCCGACATCGAGGCTGACGCCGGCCAGGGCCACGATGCCGCCGAAGCGCATCTCCACGCCGGCCACGCGCAGCAGCGGGCCGGAACCTGGCGCGGCCCTCATCGCCGTTCGCATCCACGCGGCGAAGGCACGACATGGCGATGCCGCCTCGTCACGGTGTCCTCCCGGTTCTAGGCTTTCGGGGATCGACCCGCGGCGCCGGCTTGTTCTGGCTGCGGGTCTGACCTGCACTGCAACAACGCTAGGGAGTCTCCGTGTCGCCACCAGTCCGCATTGATCCGCTTGAGCATGATCGTCGCAGGCGGTACCGCCGAAGACGTGAATCATGCGACCAAACAAGACGCTGAGGCGATTGCTTCGATGACCGATCGGGCGCGGCTGACCGCGGCGCGGACGCTGCTGCGCGGGACGGTGTGGAACATCGCCGGGCGGGCGGGGCCGCTGCTGCTGGCGCTGGCGGCCACGCCGTTCCTGGTCGAGGCGTTGGGGCTGGCGCGCTGGGGGGTGTTCGCGCTGGCGCTGAGCCTGACGGCGATGTTCGGCATGTTCGACCTGGGCATCGGCCGGGCGTTGACGCGGCTGGTGGCGGCGGGGCTGGGGCGGGGGGAGGAGGATTCGGGTGACGTCGCCACCGGGCTTGTGCTGCTGGCGGGGCTGGGGGCGGCGGGCGGGCTGGCGGCGGCGGCGGCGGGATGGGTATTCGCGCCGCTGCTGGGGGGGGCGGTGGCGGAGGTGCGCGGGGCGGTGATGGTGCTGGCCGTGGCCGGGCCACTGGTGCTGGTCAATGCCGGGTTGTGGGGGGTGCTGGCGGCGCATCAGCGGTTCGCGGCGGCCAATCTGGCGACCCTGCCGATCCTGGCGGTGTACTATCTGGGGCCGCTGGCCGCCCTGGCGGTGTGGGACAGCCTGATCGCGGCGGTGGCGGTGCTGGTGGTCTGCCGGGGGGCGATGACGCTGGTTTACTGGCGGCTGGTGCGGGGGTTGGTCCCCGGGATGGGGCGGCCGCGTTGGGCGGCGGTCGGGCCGTTGCTGCGGCAGGGCGGGTGGCTGGCGGTGGGCGGGTTGGTGGCGGCGGTGGCGCAGCATCTGGACCGGTTCGTGATCGCGGCCCGGCTCTCGGCGGAGGCGGCGGCGCTTTATGCCACGCCGTTCGACCTGGTGATCCGCATCGCGGTGCTGGGTCAGGCGGTGCTGGCCGGCGGGTTTCCGGCGATGGCGACGGCACTGGCGCAAGGCGGGGCTGGGGTGGGGCGGCTGTTCCGCCATGCGCTGCTGGGGGTGCTGGGGCTGGTGGTGCCGCCCTGCCTGGTGGCGGCGCTGTTTGCGGAGACGATCCTGGGGTGGTGGCTGGGGCCGGTTTTCGCGGCGGGGTCGGCCGGGGTGATGCGGTTCCTGGCGGTCGGCGTGATCTTCGCGGCGATCGACGGGGTGGCGGCGGCGCTGATCGACGGGGCGGGGCGGGCGCGGGCCAACGCGGTGCTGGGGGGGGTGGAGCTGGCGCTGTTCCTGCCGGCGCTGTGGGGGGTGCTGGG
>JBIPLY010000526.1:0-2791 GCA_044369385.1 Acetobacteraceae bacterium
GGCACGAATCCCGCGTCCGCGCGGCACGGCAGCGGCACCACGCCGACGCCCTGCATCTGCAGCGCCATCTGGTGGTTGAAATACCAGGGTGCGGGCAGCATCACCGCCGCCCCCGGCTCGGCGATCGCCGTCATCGCCATGGCGAAGGCCAGGTTGCAGCCGGCGGTGATCGCCACCTGCTCGGGGGAAAACGCCGCCTCGTAGCGCGCCGCAAGATCGCCGGCCAGCGCCGCGCGCAACGCCTCGTCGCCGAAGATGTCGCCATAGCTGGCCCCGGCCCGCGTGCCGGCCGCCTCGGCCAGCCGCGCCAGCAGCGCGGGATGCGGCGGATAGCCCGGCACCGCCTGGGTCAGGTCCACCGCCGGCCCCGCCTGGCCGCGATAGCGCGCCGCCCAGGCCCGGGCGGCGGGGATCGGGGGGGCGCCGGTGGCGCGGACGAGCGGCGAGGTCGGTGCGGTCATGCGCCCATCGTCGCACCGCTCCCGCAGCACCTCAAGGCCGCCGCTGCCCCCCGTGGGCGCGCCGGGCCGGGCGCCGCAGCCCCGGCGCGGGTGCATCCCCGCCGCCGCCCCCTCGCAAAATCGCGAGTCGGGTACTTGGCCTTTTTGCGGCACCTCATCCCAACGGACGAGGCGACGGTAACGCCTCGAACCATCCGCCGCGCCGGCCCGGCCGCCGCCCCGCACCGGCCCGCCCGCCATCCGCGCGCCCGCCGCGCCGGGCGCCAAACGCCACACCGCCGCGGCCCGCGCGGCCGCGCCGCCGCCCGCGCGATCCCGGAGTAACCATCAGTACGTTCACAGATTCTGCCAAGTTTTGCAACGAGTTGTACGACCCCCTGCGCCGTGCTCCCCATCGCCCCGGCCGCGCCGCCCCGTTTCCCGCCCGCCGCGAAACGGGCGGTGACCAAACCATTACAACCCAAGTCTCTTGATCTAATCCGCGCGGATGAGCGGCGTTCATCCCTCTTTCATCCTCATGGCCGACTATTCCGACCCTCCCCCCCAGGAGCAATCATCGGTCCATCGAACAACGGGGTTTCCACCATGCGAATTCTACTCACGGCGATGGACACCGGGCAGACCAGCGACGTGGTTGCCCTGCTCGCGTCGCACCGTTTCGTGCTGGACCGCGCCGCCAACGGCGAGGAGGCGCTGCAGTTCGCCCGCCTCTATGCCTTCGATGCGGTGATGTTCAGCACCTCGATGGTCGAGCCGGTCTGCACCGAGTTCGTCCGCCGCCTGCGCGCCGCCGGCAGCCGGCTTCCGGTGGTCGCCATCGCCCGCCAGCTCGCCCCGCGCGATCGGGCCAAGCTGCTGGACATCGGTGCCGACGACGTCATCACCCTGCCGATCGACGGCACCGAGCTGGCCGCGCGGCTGCGCGCCGTGGTTCGCCGCAGCGGCGGCTTCACCCGCTCGGTGCTGCGCGCCGGCCCGGTGGAGCTGCACATGGACAGCCGCCTGGCCACCGCCCACGGCCAGGAACTGCACCTGTCCCCCACCGAGTATCGCGCGCTGGAACTGATGATCCTGCGCAAGAACACGCTGGTGACGAAATCCGCGGTGATGGACACGCTGTACGGCGACATCGACGAGCCGGAGATCAAGTCGATCGACGTGCTGATGCACCGCCTGCGCAAGCGCCTGGCCGCCGCCGGGGTGGGCGCGCTGATCACCACCGTCTGGGGCGCCGGCTACATCGTGCGCGAAACCCTCGCCCCGGTCGAAACCCCGGTCGAGCGCCCCGCCCGCCTCGACGCCGCCGCGATGTTCCACTGACGCGCCTGGGCCGCGATGTTCCACTGACGCGCCTGGGCCGCGATCTTCCACTGACGCGGCACGCCGCTTCCCGGACTCGGCCACGCGGCCCTAGGAAGCGGCGGCACCACCAAGGACACGCCATGCCCGTTCGGGCCATCCCCGCCCGACCTGCCCTCGGCCTCGCCGTCGTCCTGGCCGCCTTTTCTGCGCCCGGCTTTGCTTCCCCTGCCACCGCCGCCCCGGGCGATGCCCGCGCCTGCGACCAGGCCGGCGCCCAGGCCGAGTTGGCGCACCGCCTGCCCCCCGGCCTGCTGCGTGCCATCGGCCGGATCGAGAGCGGCCGGCGCGATCCGGCGGGCGGCTTCGCACCCTGGCCCTTCACGATCAATGCCGCCGGCCAGGGCGCGTTCTTTCCCGATGCCGCCGCCGCCGTCGCCGCGGTGCGAACCCATCGCGCCGCCGGCACCACCAGCATCGATGTCGGCTGTTTCCAGGTGAACCTGCTGCACCACCCCTATGCCTTCCCCCGCATCGAGGACGGTTTCGACCCGGCCGCCAATGCCGCCTATGCCGGCGCCTTCCTGGCCGCACTGCGCCAGCGCCTGGGCGGGTGGGAGGCGGCGGTGGCGGCCTATCACTCCGCCACCCCGGACCGGGGCGAGGCGTATCGCGCCCGCGTCTATGCCACCTGGCAGGGCGGCGACGCGGCATCGGGCGCCGGCACGGCCGCGGTCGGCGCCGTCCCGCTGCCCGCCCCGCGCCCGCTCGGCCCCGCGGTGGTGCGCATCGCCGGCCCCGACCTGGCCGAGCTGGCCGCGGTGATCCGCGTGGTCACCCCCTCGCGCCCCGGCAGCGCGCCGGCGCGCATCGCGATGCCGCCGCCGCGCCCCGAGCCCGACCAGCCCGGCTGACGCGGGCCGGGATATACTTCCGGTTGCGCGCGGTTTATTGCGGCCGGCGACAAAACCATCAGTCGATCGAAAGTAACTTTAATTCACGATGATGGGCGGTTTGTAAGAGTTTCGTAA
>JBIPLY010000145.1:0-9043 GCA_044369385.1 Acetobacteraceae bacterium
GGTCTTCATGTCGATCAGCAGGAAGGAGATGCCTTCCTGCGGCTTGCGGGCCTGGGGGTTGGTGCGGACGAGGGCGAAGATCCAGTCGGCGTGGTGGGCGGTGCTGGTCCAGATCTTCTGGCCGTTGACGACATATTCGTCGCCGTCGCGCACCGCGGCGGTCTTGAGTGAGGCCAGATCGGAACCGGAGCCGGGCTCCGAAAAGCCCTGGCACCACCAGATGTCGAGGTTGGCGGTGGGCGCGATGAAGCGCTCCTTCTGTTCGGGGGTGCCGAACTGGATCAGGACCGGGCCGATCATGGTGATGTTGAAGCCGTTCACTTCCGGGGCATGGGCCAGGAGGTTTTCGTCCTGGAAGATCATGCGCTGGCTGGGCGACCAGTCTTGGCCGCCCCAGGCCTTTGGCCATTTGTAGGTGGCCCAGCCCTTCTTGTTCAGGACGCGCTGCCAGGTGGTGATGTCGGCCTTGGTGGGCGGATAGCCCAGGCGCAGGCGTTCGCGGGTTTTCGCGGGGAGGTTTTCGCGGATGAAGCCGCGGACTTCCTGGCGGAAGGCCACTTCTTCCTCGGTGAAACGCAGTTCCATCGTTCTTCTCCCTCCGCTGGACGCAGTTGGGGCGTGACCCGCTTGCGCGGATCACGCCCCGTTCAGGTCAGATTGTCAACGGGATCAGTCGATCCAGACATCCCAGTTGCGCAGGGCGTACCAGGGCTGCCAGCCCTTGACCCGGGTGCGCAGGCCGACGGCGCGGCCGGCATCGGCGATCTTCACCAGGTAGGCCTTGCCGCGGATGGCGGTTTCGGCTTCGAGCCAGGCGGCCTTGCGGGCGCCGACGTCCATCGAGCTGAAGAAGCGGTTGTACGGGGCGTCGACATCGGCGTCGTTGAGCTTGCCGAGGCCGCTATGGCCGTAGATCAGCGGGCGCCACTGCTGCGGCCCGAGCAGGGGCTGCGAGCAATAGCCGGTCATGGAGATGTTCCAGCCGCCCTCGCCGGTGGTCAGCGCGCCGGCGTTGGTGATCCAGTCCGTCACGCGCATCTCGACGTTCACGCCGACCGCCTTGAGCGCCTGTTCCAGCACCAGCATCTGGCTGCGCATGTAGGCGTAGACCGAGTTGGTGTGGATGATGATCTTCTCGCCCTTGTAGCCGGCAGCCGCCAGCAGGGCCTTCGCCTTCGCGGGGTCCTTCTGGTTGTAGTACTGCTTCATCGCGTCGCCGGTGTAGAACGGGCTGTCGGGATAGAGCAGCGAGGGGTTCTGGCGGGTGACCTGGCCGGAGACCTCGGCCATCTCCTCGGTGTCGACCACGGCCATGATGGCCTGGCGGATGCGCACGTCGCGCGTCAGGCCGTTGTCGCCGCGCAGGATGATGGTGTGCATGCAGCCGGGGAAGACCTTTTCCACGACCACGTCGTTGCGGCCCTTGAAGCGGTCGATCTGGTCGGCGTCGATGTCGGCGATGTCCGCGGTGCCGGCCTGCAGGGCGGCGACGCGCGAGCTGACCTCGGTCAGGAAGTTGTAGCGCACCGCGTCGATATGCACGGTCTTGCGGCCGGCATAGCCGTCAGGGCCCGGGCTGCGGGTGTCCTGGGTGTAGTCGTCGAAGCGGCGGAAGATGACGTGGCTGTCCTTGACCAGCTCGCCCATGCGGAACGGGCCGGTGCCGATCGGCGTGATTTCGCGCGGGTTCTTGGCGGCTTCCTCGGCCGGGATGATCGACAGCGGGAAGCAGGGGGTCTTCAGCACCTCCAGCAGGACGGCCGAGGTGTCCTTCAGGTTGATGACGAAGCTGTAGGGGTCCGGCGCCTCGAAGCTGGCGACGTTGGCGAAGGAGGCGGCGTTCGGGCTCTGCTTCGCATAGCGCTGGTAGGTGGCCAGCACGTCGGCCGAGGTCATTTCCTTGCCGTTGTGGAACTTCACGCCGCGGCGCAGGGTGAAGGAGAACTTCTTGCCGTCCGGGGAGACCTCGGCGGTGCTGGCGAGCATGGGCTTGGACGAATAATCGGCGCCCATCATCATCAGCCCCTCGTACATGTGCATCGCGGTCTCAAGCTGAACCGTGGTGCAGAAATGCGCGGGGTCGAAATGGTCCATGCCGGAGACATGGCCATGGATGAGGGTGCCGCCCCGCTTGGCTTGTGGGTTGGCGGTCTGGGCATGGGCGGGGATGGCAAAGGCCAACCCCAGTGCGGCAAGGCCCAAGGCCCGCCATGGAAGTTTCGCCGGTTTCATCTTGTGGCTCCCTGAACGGCCGCCGGGGCGGCGTTGGGCGAAGCCTAGAACAGGTTTGCGGCTTATGGGAACAGGGGGGTTTCAGGAAGGAAGGAAGATTCTTCTTTTTGTGAACAAAAAGAAGCAAAAAAACTTCATCCGTTTGCACCCGCGCCAGCCGCCACAGGCCGGACGCGCGCGTCACGGCATTGCACATTGGCAATGGATAAAGTTTTTTTGCTTCTTTTTGTTCACAAAAAGAAGACTCTTGCTTACTTCAGCGTCCGCCCGCCCCATAGCTCGAACGGTCCCATCGGCCAGCGGAAGCAGTCCTTCATGAGCTGGTCGACGTCTTCCTCGGTGCAGATGCCCTCGTCCACCACGCGGCGGGATTCCCGGCGGACGGCGGCGTTGATGCGGTTGGCGACGTAGCCCCATTGTTCCGGCTGGTCCTTCACGACGACCGGGTTCTTGGCGCAGCGCCGGGCGAGGTCGCTGACGATGGCCACGGTTTCGTCCGAGGTGCTGGGGGCGCGGACGATCTCGGCCATGCGCATCACCGCGCAGGGCTGGGCCCAGTGCCAGCCGACGACCTGGGACGGGCGGCGCGTGGCGTAGGCCAGGGCGGTGATGGGCAGGCCGGCGGAGTTGGAGGTGAGGATGGCGCGCGGGGGGGCGGCGGCGTCCATGGCGCGGAAGACGCGGCACTTGAGGTCGAGGTCTTCCGGCACCGCTTCGACGGTCAGCCCGGCCTCGGCGACGGCTTCCTCCAGGCTGGCGGCGGGGCGGATGCGGGCCAGGGTGGCGCGGACATCCTCCGGCGTCAGCTTGCCGCGGTCGACGGCGCGGCGCAGGCCGAAGCGGCCGTTCTCGATGAGGTCCATGGCGAGGGGGAGCTGGGCGGGATTGGCGTCGAACAGGCGGACCGCGCAGCCGGCGGTGGCGATGACCTGGGCGATCTGGGTGCCCATGATGCCGGCGCCGATGACGCCGACGGTGGGGAGGAATTCGGTCATGGGGTGGCCTTGGTGAAGTTGGGGAGCGGGGGGAGGCCGTCGCGGTCGCGCCAGGTGACGGTGACGCGGTCGCCGATGGCGCAGGCGGGACCGTCGATGCCGGCGACCAGGCGCGGGCCTTCGTCGAGGTCGATCAGGGCGACCTGGTAGGGCGGCTTGAGTTCCGGCAGGAGTTGGACGTGGACGGTGGTCAGCGAGTGGACGGTGCCCTGGCCCTTGGTTTCGACCCAGTCCAGCACGTCATGGTCGCAGGACAGGCAGAAGGGGCGGGGGTAGTGCTGGTGGTGGCCGCAGGCGCAGCAGCGCTGGACCAGGAGGACGCGGCGTTGGGCGCCTTCCCAGTAAGGCCAGAGGACCGGGTCGTCGATCTGCATGCGGTCGCTCATGGGGCGGAGTCCTTGAAGGAAGAAACTTCTTTTTCCGTAGAAAAAGAAGCAAAAAGACTTTTGTCCGCTGGCATCCGGCTCCCCATTGGCGAACGGATGAAAGTTTTTTGGTTCTTTTTTTCAAAAAAGAACATGCTTGCTTACTCCTTGGCCAGCACGACGGTGCCGGCGGTGGAGAGCAACCCACCAACGCCATGGGCGACGCCAATCTTGGCGTTGGGCACCTGGCGTTCGCCGGCTTCGCCGCGGAGTTGGCGGACGGCTTCGATCAGGAGGAGGAGGCCCAGCGCGCCGGGGTGGTTGTACGACAGGCCGCCGCCGGAGGTCATGGAGGGGAGTTTGCCGCCGGGGCGGAGGTGGCCCTCGGCGACGAAGGGGCCGCCTTCGCCCTTTTTGCAGAAGCCGAGGTCTTCGAGCGCGAGGAGGACGGTGATGGTGAAGCTGTCATAGGGCTGGAAGACGTCGACGTCCTTTGCCGTGATGCCGGCCATGGCGAAGGCTTCGGGGCCGGATTTGGCGCCGGCGGAGACGGTGAGGTCGGGCATTTGGCTGATGTGCCAGTGGGTGTGGCTTTCGGCCGCGCCCAGGATGCGGATGGGGGGCTTTGCGGCGTCGCGGGCGCGGGCGGCGGTGGTGACGATGATGGCGCCGCCGCCGTCGGTGACCAGGCAGATGTCGTTGCGGTGGAGCGGTTCGCTGATCGGGCGGGCGTTGAGGACGTCTTCGATGGAGAGGGGATCGCGGGACCAGGCCTTCGGGTTCTTCTGCGCCCAGAGGCGGGCGGCGACGGCGATTTCGGCGAGGTGGGCACGGGTGGTGCCGTATTGGTGCATGTGGCGGGCGGCGATCATGGCGTAGCGGCCGATGGGGCTGGGCAGGCCGTAGGGGACTTCGAGCTGGTGCATGATCGGCACGCCCATGACGGGGGCGGAGCCGGAGAGCGAGCGGGCGCGGCGGCTGCGCTGGCGCGAGGCGTAGGCGATCAGGGCGACTTCGCAGTAGCCGGCCTGGATGGCGGCCATGGCGTGATGGACCTGGGCCTCGAAGGCGGCGCCGCCGAGGTCGGAGCTGTCGGAGAAGCGCGGCTGGATGCCGAGGTATTCGGCGACCTGGACGCTGCCTTCCTCGCCCATGTAGTTGACGAACAACCCGTCGATGTCGCGCCGTTTCAGGCCGGCTTCGGCCAGCGCCTCGCGGGTGGCCTTGGCGACCATTGAAAGCTCGTTCTCGCCGGGGACTTCGCCCAGCGCGGTTTCGGCGACGCCGGCGATGTAGAGGGGCGCGGTCATGGGGCGGCCTTGAGGGTTTCGCGTTCGCGGGCGAGTTGCGAGCGGCGGATCTTGCCGGACTGGTCGCGCGGCAGGGCGGGCATGAACTCGTAGCTTTCGGGCAGCTTGTAGGAGGTCAGGCGCGGCTTCATCCAGGCGCGCAGTGCGGCTTCGTCGACCTTTGCGCCGGGGCGGGGCTCGACGATGGCGTGGACGGTTTTGCCGAGCTCCTCGTGCGGGATGCCGATGACGGCGGCGTCCGCGATGTCGGGGTGTTCGGTCAGGGCGGCTTCGACTTCGGCGGGGTAGATGTTGGCGCCGCCGCGGATGATGAGGTCGACGCGGCGGTCGGACAGGAACAGGTAGCCGTCGGCATCGACATGGCCGAGATCGCCGACGCTGATGAAGCCGTCCGGGGTGTGCCTGGCCGGGGGGGAGCCGATATAGCGGTAGGTGGGGGCGGGGTGGCTGGCGGGGCGGAAGAAGATTTCGCCGACCGTGCCGGTGGGGACTTCGCGGAAGTCTTCGTCCAGGATGCGCAGTTCGGCGCCGGCGGGGCGGCCGACGCTGCCGGGATGGGCGAGCCATTCGTCGCCGCGGATCAGGCAGGCGCCGGCCGCCTCGCTGGAGCCGAAGGCCTCGACCACCTGTTCCGGCCCGGTCAACTCGATCCAGCGCAGCTTCAGCCAGGGCGGACAGGGCGCGGCGGTGACGAAGATCGATTCGATGGAGGAGAAGTCGCGCTCCTCGATCCCCGGCAGGCGGACGATGCGCATCATCATGGTGGGCGCCAGGAAGCCGAACTGCACGCCGTGGCGCTCGATGCAGTCCATCGCCAGGGCGGCGTCGAAGCGCTCCATCACCACGATGTGGTGGGCGTCGAAGATGCCGTAATGCGACCATGAGAACGGCGAGTTGTGGTAGAGCGGGCCGGCGACGAGCTGCACCTGTCCGGGGCGCATGCCCACTTGCCCGCCGAGGATCGGGCCGTCGACCTGGCGCGCCCAGGGGTTGGGATCGACGATGATCTTGGAGCGGCCGGTGGAGCCGCCGGAGCCGATCGCCTTGCCGGGATGGGCGGTGATGTCGGGCAGGGCGGAGTCGTCGATTTCACAGGGCGCGCGCAGGGCGGCGATATCGACACGGCGCAGCCCGGCGCCCTCGCGGTCGGCGATGACCAGGCGGCGGTCGACCAGCTCGGTGATGCCGGTGAACTCGATATCCGGCATGCGCGGCGACAGCGGCAGGGTGCAGGCGCCGAGCTTCCAGGCGCCATAGGCCGCGGCGTAATGCTCCAGGCTGTTGTAGATGCCGATGCAGACCATGGTCTGCGCATCGACGCCGCGTGCGGCGAACAGCCGGGCGGTGCGGTTCGACCAGCGGTCCAGCTCCGCATAGGTCAGCTCGTCCTCGCTGCCGTCCTGGCGCACCAGGGTGATGACGATGGCGTCGGGGTCGGCGGCGGCCAGGTCGGACAGGCGGCGGCCGAAGGAGACGGTCGCGGTCATGTGGCCGCCCGCTCGGCGGCAAGCTGGGAGCGGCGGATCTTGCCGGAGGGGTCGCGGGGCAGCACGGGCATGAATTCGTAGCTTTCGGGCAGTTTGTAGGTGGTCAGGCGGGGCTTCATCCAGGCGCGGAGCGCGGGCTCGTCGATGGCGATGCCGGGGCGGGGCTCGACGATGGCGTGCACGGTCTTGCCCAGCTCGTCATGCGGGATGCCGATCACCGCCACGTCGGCGATGTCGGGGTGTTCGGAGAGGGCGGCCTCGATCTCGGCGGGGTAGATGTTGGCGCCGCCGCGGATGATGAGGTCGACGCGGCGGTCGGAGAGATAGACGTAGCCCTCGGCATCGACATGGCCCATGTCGCCGACGCTGATGAAGCCGTCCGGGGTGGATTTGGCCGGGGGGGCGCCGATGTAGCGGTAGGTGGGCGCCGGGTGGACATGCGGGCGCATGTAGATTTCGCCGACCTCGCCCTGCGGCACTTCGGCGAGGTTTTCGTCGAGGATGCGCAGCGCGGCGTTGACCGGGCGGCCGACCGATCCCGGGTGCAGCAGCCACTCGTCGCCGCGGATGCGACACGAGCCGACCGCCTCGGTGGCGCCGAAGCCCTCCATCAGCTTTTCCGGGGCGGTCAGCTCCATCCAGCGGCGCTTGAGCCAGGGCGGGCAGGGGGCGGCGGTCTGGTAGACGCATTCGATGCTGGCGAGTTTTTCCGCCGTG
Source organism: Acetobacteraceae bacterium (assembly GCA_044369385.1). Lineage (GTDB taxonomy): Bacteria > Pseudomonadota > Alphaproteobacteria > Acetobacterales > Acetobacteraceae > CAMDGX01. The sequence goes on from JBIPLY010000145.1 coordinate 7,107, forward strand.
ATGTCGGGGAGGCGGACGATGCGCTGCATCATGGTGGGGGCCAGGAACATGAACTGGCAGCGGTGCTTTTCGATCATCGCGACGGCGCGGGCGGCGTCGAAGCGCTCCAGGACGATCAGGTGGTGCTCGTCGAACAGGCCGGAATGGCCCCAGGAGAACGGCGAGTTGTGATAGAGCGGGCCGGCGACGAGCTGGGTCTGGCCGGTGCGGAAGGCCGCGCCATGGACGCCGTTGCGCGCGCCGGGGATGCGGGCCCAGGGGGCGGGATCGACGATGATCTTGGAGCGCCCGGTGGAGCCGCCGGAGCCGATCGCCTTGCCGGGATGGGCGGTGATGTCGGGCAGGGCGGTGTCTTCGAAAGGGCCGCCATCCCGCAGGGCGGTGAGGTCGGACAGCGCCAGATCGGCGCCGGGGCGGTCGGCGATCACCAGCTTGCGGTCGAGCAGGCCGGTGATGCCGTCGAACTCGCGGTCGGGCATGCGCGGCGACAGCGGCAGGGTGCAGGCGCCGAGCTTCCAGGCGCCATAGGCGGCGGCGTAATGCTCCAGGCTGTTCCAGATGCCGATGCAGACCATGGTTTGCGCATCGACGCCGCGCGATGCCAGCAGCCTTGCGGCGCGGTTCGACCAGCGTTCCAGCGCGGCCCAGGACAGGCCGTCTTCGGTGCCGTCCATCCGCGCCAGCGTCACGGCGGGGCGGGTTTCGCCGTGCTGGGCGGCGAGGTCGGTCAGGCGTTGGCCGAAGGCGATCGGGTGGGTCACCGGCTAGTCCTTTTGCGTGCGCAGCCTGGCCGCGCTGCGCGGCGCCCGTTCGCTGGCGGGGATTGGAGCCTGCCCGATGATGCGCTCGGACTCCAGCCTGTCCAGTACTGCATCCGACAGTGAAAGGATGCGCGCGAGGACGTCGCGCGTCGATTGGCCCAGGGTGGGGGCGGGGGCGCGGATGGCGTAAGGCTGCGCGTTCTCGCGGAAGCTGGGCGTGGGCTGCCAGTGGTGGCCCAGGAACGGGCGGTCGATGGATTGCCAGAAGCCGCGGGCGCGCAGATGCGGCTCGGCGGTGATCATGTCGTTGAAGCCGCGCGCGACGCCCGCGGCGATGCCGGCGGATTGCAGGGCGGCCATGGCGTCGTCGGCGGGCCGGGATTCGGTCCAGAGGGTGATGGCGGCTTCCAGCTCCTCCTCGCGCAGGCGGCGGCCGGGGGCGGTGGCCAGGCTGGCGTCGTCGCCCAGGTCGGGGCGGGCGAGGACGCGGCAGAGGCGGTGAAAAGCGGCATCGTCGGTGACGGCGATCACCAGCCAGGAATCGATACCCGCGCAGCGGAAGACGCCGTGCGGCACGAAGAGCGGATGGCGGCGGCCCCAGCGCGGCGGGGCGGTGCCGTGCAGCGACTGGTGGATCACGCCGGAGGCGACCAGCGGCAGCATGCATTCGACCTGGCTGAGGTCGATCAGCTGGCCCTGGCCGGTGCGCTGCTTGTGGACCAGGGCGGCGAGCAGGGCGGCGGCGGCGTTGAAGCCGCCATTGGGGTCGCCGCCGGCGACATGGCTCATCGTCGGCGGCCAGCCGGGCGCGCCGGCCAGGCTGGGCAGGCCGGAGCCCTGCTCCAGGGTGGAGCCATAGGCGCGCAGCTCCGCCCACGCGGTGCCGGCGGCATAGGCGGGCATGGTGACCATGACCAGGTCGGGCTTGATCCGGCGCAGGGCGGGGTAGTCCAGGCCCAGCTTCGGCAGCACGCCCTGCGAGTAGTTCTCCACGACGGCGTCGGCGGTGGCGACCAGGCGACGGGCGAGGTCGGCGCCCTCCGGGCGGGTGAGGTCGAGCGTGATGCCGGTCTTGTTGCGGTTCAGCGCGTTGAAGTTCAGGCGGGTTTCGTGGACGTGGTCGCGGATCGCTTGGTCCGAGTAGTCGTGGCCGCGCCACCACTCGGGGTAGGCGCG
>JBIPLY010000580.1:0-2783 GCA_044369385.1 Acetobacteraceae bacterium
CTATTGATATTCCAGACAAGAAGTTTATGAATATATTAAATAGAGGTGCGGTAATTGTTCAAGATGAAGCAGTCCACATTTTTTAGGAGGCTATACAAGTGTTAAACCCAGAAGATAGTCGCTATTTAGCAGGGCTAATGCCTTATGTCCGTAGGATTTTGTCGATAGAAGAAGGGTTTGGATTTTCCATGTCCGTAGATCGCTTTAGTTCTATAGAGGAATTGCCCAATAAATATAAAGATATAATCAAAGAAGCTGAGGAATTACGAGGAAGATTCAAAAAGACAGGCGAAGTTTTGTTTTGATATCGTGAATTATGACCCAATCAGTATTCCTCTAATTCCATGAAAATAATCCAATCGTTCTCCTTGGAACACGCATCTCGGCATGGCAACATTTTAACTTTCCCCGTTGTCCATCCCACGTTATGCGATCGCTACTTTGGATTTGAGTGCGAACCAGAAGACAGGGTAATTGTGGCAACCTATTCCCCTTTAGAAGAACAATTTAAGGTCTACACCGGACAAGAATGGATTCCCGTACCCGTTGCTGAATTTCAACCTGCTCCCTTTGTTCGCGCGGGGATGAGTCAGTGGTATGGGCCAATTCAATTTCAAGTCCAATTTACCGATCTTCCTACTATGGGGGTTTTGCCAGGGACTAGCAGGGTACAGAGTGATACCACGATGCAATTTGTCTCTGACTTCCCTCATTCTTATTGGAAGCGACTCCCGTTTCACTTTGACTATTTAAAAATTGGCTATGAAGTTTTAACGGATTTACGCAGTTACTTATTTAGAACCGCTATTCCCCAATTACTAACAAACCCCATCCGATTTTATCGAATGGGGATGATTACCGATTTGCATACTTGCATCTTCGATAGTAGCGGATTACCACTCGAACAGCTAATTAATATCGAAGTTCAACCTTTTGATTCCCGTCGAGTACCAGGGACGTTGGTAGGAACTGAAGTTCAATCCCGTGAACCTTTCCCGAAAACAGGCGGGTGTAGGGTATCTTATACTGTTCCCGTCCCCGTTGTATGCCTGGAAACTGACTTTCTACAGATTAAAAGTGTTCCCTGTATTGTATTGCGATCGCTCCCTGAAGGTAAAACCCACAAACCATACCGATACGAGGGGATTTTAGCTAGTAATCCTTTTCGGGAGGAGTTGGATGTAATTAATTATGGGTATGAACAACCTATTGAAATAAGTGCGATCGCGGCAACGGATGAAGATGCTCATATCCTGGGAAATCATATCTTTACTACCATCAAGAACACAGGACACCTATATTCACCACCCCACGACATAAAAATCCCCGTCTCAATCCGACAAGGACTGAAACGAGGATTAACAGGAGGTGATATCTTGGGGCTTTTGCCTAGTTACAAGTTAGAAATACTACTCTATCTCACGATTTCTGAATAGCAGATAATATCCTACGAACAAGCCTAAAAATATGCCAGAAATCAAGCCAATTGAATAGTAATCCATGATTTTTATAATTTCCTATGAAAAACGTCTTATTTTAACACTTTTTTTGGTGAAAAACAAGCATTTTTGGTGTTAATTGTTGACATATAAGTTTTTTTTATGTATAATAATAGTAATAAGCAAGTAAAGGAATTACGATCATGTTAAAGATTCTTATCACCCTACTGGGAGTTGAATACTTTTTCGCAAATGGGATTACAAATTTGGTTGTTAAAAAAACCAGATTAGCAATTCCGTCTGAGATAAAAGAAGCAATTGTAGATAGAGTCCACAGACTCAGGTTGGACACCCAACTTTTGATCCAATTCTTATGGCTCTTAACTGTATTCGTGGGATTCCCACTACAGTTTAAGATTTGGGACTTACAAGTCCAGCTTTGGTTGGAAAGGTTCTTAAATCCTTTGTTTAACTTCCTGGCATTCTGTCAGGGGTTTACCGAAGGAACAGCCTTCGGGATATTGATCGCAACACTTCTTTTATGGGTATTGCCCAACTGGTTTAAAAACCAGAAGGCAAAACTCTATATCTTCTACTTGCTCTACAGATGTAGAGCGATAGCGAAATAAAAAGAATTAACCACTGAATCAACTTAAAAGGAAAATCATGAAAACTACAGAAGAAAAACCAAGTAAAGTTCTTGTCACCATATTGACGGTAAAATTGATTGCCGGAATGACAATCAATTCAACGAAAAACCTCCTTAAAAAAGGAGGGAAAAAATAAAAAAGACCCTCTTAGATTCATTTCTAAGAGGGTCTTTTACTGTATAAAACTATTAAAAACGAAACACCCGACTACAAGTTGATTCAGTGGTTTTTTGTTAGCTGTTTTTGATAATAAATACCGATAAATGGTTGACTTTTTGTAACATTTTGTTATATAATTGTAATACAAACAAAGGAGAAAAAGATCGTGAATACCACAAAACTAGAGTTAGTAATCAAGTTAGCGGAATTAAATACATTAATTTCACTAACAAAACTCTTTCAAGTAACCGCTTTTACGTTAATCAGCTTCGTTTGGTTTACCACAGTCGTATGGAATACCGGAAGCCTTATTCGGTAAATATTTAGACCCTCTTAGAAGAAATTCTGAGAGGGTTTCCTTTTGAGAATAATTTAGTTAATAAAAAGCGATCGCACATCTATAAAGACGTGCGATCGCTTTTTTAATGGAAATCAACTAAACCCATTGACCATTTCTTTTGCTTATTGCTAGAACTGGTTCAAGAAGTCCTCCGTCTATTCTCAAGACGGAGATAAATTGTGCTTTTGGGTCAGT
>JBIPLY010000146.1:0-9020 GCA_044369385.1 Acetobacteraceae bacterium
CGCCGCCCGCTCCCGCTCGGCCCAGGCAAAGCGCTCGATCGGCACGCGGCGCGCGCGGGCCAGGCTTTCATGGATCTCCGGGATCACCCGCTCCCCCTCCGCGGCCACCAGCGGCTCGAACGCGGCCAGGTGATTGACGCCGCGAATGGCATGAAAGACCTCGACCGCCTGGGACAGGTCGGGGCAGGCCTCCTCCACCCGCGCGCCCGCCTCGGCAAACCGCGCCACGGCCGCCGCACAGATCGCCGCGATCTCCGGATCAACCGGCGACACGCCCAGATCGGCCGACCAGGCCACCCGCTTCGGCCCCACCGGTGCTGCGATGGCCGCCGAGAACTCCCCCGGCCGCGCCGGCAGGCTCAGCGGATCGCTCCACAGCTCGCCCACCATGGCATCCAGCCCCAGCGCCACATCGCCCACCGTGCGCGCGATCGGCCCCAGCACCGGCAGCGTGCTGAACGGCATCCCCCGCCGCCCGCGCGGCACCCGCCCCGGCGAGGGCCGCAGCCCCACCACGCCGCAGAACGCCGCCGGCAACCGGATGGAAGAGCCGAGGTCCGAGCCCGTCGCCAGCCAAACCTCCCCCGTCGCCACACTCGCCGCCGCCCCGCCCGAGGAGCCGCCCACCGTCAGCCGCAGGTCATACGGATTGCGCGTCGGCCCATGCAGCGCATTGATCGTGCTGGCATTGAAGCCGAATTCCGGCGAGTTGGATTTCCCCACCGGGATCGCACCATTCCCCTCCAGGATGCCCACCATCGGGCTGGACACGGTCGAGACCGTATCCGCGAACAGCACCGAGCCCCCCATGGTGTGGCGCACCCCCGCCACCTCGTCGAGGTCCTTCACCGAGATCGGCAACCCGGCCAGGCGGCTGTCCGGATCGATCCCGCGCGCCTGCTCGCGGGCGCGGTCCAGGCACAGGATCGGCAGCGCGTTGATCGCCGGCTCCACCGCGGCGATGCGCGCCGCACTGGCCGCGACCAGCTCGCCCGGCGAGACCTTCCGCGCCCGCAGCAGCGCCACGGCCTCCACGGCGGTCAGGTCGATCAGGTTGCGGTCGGCCATGGCGCGGGCTCCTCTACGGCGCGCCACTCTGCCCTGCGCCATGCACCGAGGCGAGGGGGCCGCGTCAGCCGGGCGACCACGCGCGCCAGAACCCGGCAGGGTCCGGCCGCACCGGGCGGGCGCGCTCCGCCGGCGCGGTGCCGGCATAGATCCAGCCCAACAGCGCATCCTCGGCCGCGAAGCCCAGCGCCGCCTTCACCGCCGCGTCCTGCAGCGCCGGCCCGGACACCCACATCGCGCCGAAGCCCTGCGCGTCCAGCGCGTTCAACAGGTTCATCACCCCGGCCGCCGCCGACGCCTCCTGCTCCCAGACCGGAATCCGGTGCCCATGCCGCAGCCGCGCCCCGGCCGCCAGCACCAGCGGGGCCCGCAGCGGCCGCGCCCGCTCCAGCGCCAGGCGCTCCGCCGGTGCCGCTGGCTCGCGCCGCAACAGCGACGCCTCCAGCACCAGGCCCAGCCCCTCGCGCGCCGCCCCGGCGATCGCCACGAAGCGCCATGGCTGCAACCCGCCATGGTCCGGGGCGCACAGCGCGGCGGCCACCGCCAGCCCGATCGCCGCCGCGTCCGGCCCGGGTTCGCCCAGCGCGCGCGGCGGCACCGAGGCGCGCGCCAACAGCCGCGCCAGTCCCGCCGGCAGGTCCGGCCGCATCATGTCTGCCATGGTCCTGTCCTCGTTCAATGAAGGCAACGCCCGTGCCCGGCCACCGGCATCGCAACGCCCGCCTCCGCCGGGGGCGCGCGCTCGGGCAGCCACAGGCCGCGCGCGGCCATCGCGGCGGCGAACTGCGCCAGGAACGGCCGCGCCGCCCGCACCGCCCCCGGCGGCAGCCAGGCGCCCAGCATGCCGTCGCCGCCCGCAGGATGCGCCTGCGCCCCGTGCAGCATCGCCAGGAACGCGACCTCGTCGGCGCCCAGGCCGGGGCAGGGCGGGCAGCGCACATCCAGCACCCGGTGCCCGGTGGCGACCACCAGGCGCATCAGCGTGTCGAACGCCTCGGCGGCATCCTCCTCCAGCCAGGCGGCGCGCGGCCCGTCGCGCCAATCGGGGTGAACCTGCTGCGGCCGGCGATGCGGCGCCGCCCACATCCGCAGCGTGGCCAGGCCAAGCAGCTCGGCGGCGACCAGTGCATGGACGGCGCCATCGGTCACCAGCGCGGCCAAGGGGGCGTGCAGGGGGGTGGCGGCGATGTGCATGGCACGGCTCCTTCGGGTCTCCCCAGCATAAATGCGAATCACTCGCAATTGCAATCGAGAAACTTGCAGCCGGCCCCGCGCGGCCGTACAGCGGCGTCCATGCCGCCCAACACCCGCGCCGCCATCGTCGGCATCGCCGGCCCGGTCCTCCTGCCCGCCGAGGCGGCGCTGTTCCGCGCCCATCCCCCGGCCGGGGTGATCCTGTTCCGCCGCAACATCGAGGATCCCGCCCAGCTCGCCGCCCTGATGGCGGCCCTGCGTGCGGTGCTGCCGCCCGGCGCGGTGAAGATGATCGACCAGGAAGGCGGCCGCGTGGCGCGCCTGCGCCCGCCGCACTGGGAAGCCCACCCGCCCTGCGGCGCGATCGGCACGCTGGCCCCGGACCAGGCCCAGCGCGCCGCCTGGCTGCACGGCGCCCTGATCGGCCTGCAATGCGCCGAAGCCGGCTTCGACACGGTCTGCGCCCCGATCCTGGACCGCCGCCTGCCCGGCGCCAGTGCTGTGATCGGCGACCGCGCCTTCGCCGAATCGCCGCAGGAGGTCGCGCGCCTGGCCCGCGCCATGGCCGCCGGGCTGCTGGCCGCCGGCGTCCAGCCGGTCGGCAAGCACGCCCCCGGCCACGGCCGCGCCACGGTGGACTCGCACGAGGCCCTGCCGACGGTCACCGCCAACGACATGGAAGCCGACCTGCTGCCCTTCGCGGCCAATGCCGACCTGCCCTGGCTGATGACCGCGCACATCGTCTATCCCGCCTGGGACGCCGCCCGCCCGGCCACGCTGTCGCCGGCGGTCATCGCCGAGGTGATCCGCGGCCAGTGCGGCTTTCGCGGCGTGCTGGTCAGCGACGATCTGGCCATGCACGCGCTGGACGGCCCGCCCGCCGCCCGCGCCACCGCCGCCCTGACCGCCGGCTGCGACCTGGCGCTCTATTGCCCCGGCGACGCGGACGCCAACGCCGCGGTGCTCCAGGCCGTGCCGCCCCTGACCGAAGCCGCGCGCACCCGCCTCGCCGCCGCCCGCGCCGCCGCCCGCCCGATGGCGCTCGACCCCGTCGCCCTGGCCGCCGAGCGCGCCGCCCTGCTCGCGCACCCCGGCGCTCTGCTATAAGCAGCGCCAACTCCACCCGAAGGCGCCCTCTTGACCGAAATCGTCCTGTCGTTGCTCGCCGCCATCCTGGCCATCGTGCTGCACGAGGTGGCGCACGGCTATGCCGCCCTGGCGCTGGGCGACGACACCGCGCGGCGCGCCGGGCGCCTGACGCTGAACCCGATCGCCCATGTCGACCGCGTCGGCACGCTGATCGTGCCCGGCGTGCTGCTGATCATGAACAGCATCACCGGCGGCAATTTCATGTTCGGCTGGGCCAAGCCGGTGCCGGTCGACCCGCGCGTCTTCCGCCATCCCCGGCAATACATGGCCCTGGTGGCCATCGCCGGCCCGGCCTGCAACTTCGCCCTAGCCTGGATCGCCGCCTATGCCCTGGGCTTCACGCCCGACGGCGATCTCGGCGAGCTGCTCGATGCCTTCCTGTCGTCCTTCATCCTGTTCAACCTGATCCTGGGCCTGTTCAACCTGCTGCCGGTGCCGCCGCTGGATGGCGGGCGCATCGCTGTCGGCCTGCTGCCCCTGCCGATGGCGATCGCCTGGGCGCGGCTGGAGCGCTTCGGCCTGCTGATCGTGGTGTTCCTGGTCATCCTGCTGCCCATGCTTCTGCGCGATTTCGGCGGCGGCGGCGACCCGGTGCAATCCCTGCTGGCCGCCGCGCTGAACTGGGCGATCCAGTGGTTGCCGCTGCCCTCTGGGCCACCCCGTGTCTGACGCCCAATACGAACTCCCGGTCCGCCCCGAGGACTCGCTGCTCCTGCGCCTGGACGGGTTCGAAGGCCCGCTCGACCTGCTGCTGGAACTGGCGCGCGGCCAGAAGCTCGATCTCGCCCGCATCTCCATCCTGGCCCTGGTCGAGCAATACCTGGCGGTGATCGAGGGCGCGCGCCGCATCCGCCTGGAACTCGCCGCCGACTGGCTGGTGATGGCCGCCTGGCTCACCTGGCTGAAATCGCGCCTGCTGCTGCCCAAGGGCCACGAGGCCGCCGAGGAGGCCGAGACCGCCGCCGAAGTCCTCGCCGAGCGCCTGCGCAATCTCCAGGCGATGCGCCTGGCCGCCGCCTGGCTCGGCGCCCGCCCGCAACTGGGCCACGACGTCTTCGCCCGCGGCGCGCCCGAGGACCTGGTGGACACCGACCGCTCCCGCCTGCTGCTGGACATGCCCGCCCTGCTGCGCGCCTATCTCGCCGCCATCGCCCGCGCCGGCTCCCGCCGCCAGTATCGGCCACAGGCGCTGACGGTGTGGACGGTCAAGGACGCACTCTCCCGCCTGGCCCTCCTGGTCGGCAACCTGCCGGACTGGGCCACGCTGGAACAGTTCCTGCCGGAGACGCTGGGAACCAAGCTGGAACGCCGCGCGGCCCTCTCCTCCACCCTGCTGGCCGGGCTGGAAATGGCCCGCGGCGGCGCGATCCGCCTGCGCCAGGAGCGCGAGTTCGGCCCCATCCACATCCGCCGCGGCGATATCCCGCCCGAATCGGAGGCAGCACCCGAGGATGTCTGACACCGAAGCCCTGCTGCGCCTGGCCGAAGCCATGATCTTCGCCGCCGCCACCCCGGTCACCGCCCGCCAGCTCGCCCAATTGCTGCCGGACGGCGCCGAGCCGGAGCCGGTGCTGGCCGCCCTGGCGGCGCGCTATGCCGGGCGCGGGGTGGAGCTGGTCGAGGTCGGCGGCGGCTGGCAGTTCCGCACCGCGCCGGACCTGGCACCCCGCCTGCGCCGCGTGGTCCAGGTGCCGCGCCGCCTGCCCAGGGTGGCGATGGAAACGCTGGCCATCATCGCCTATCACCAGCCCGTCACCCGCCCGGAGATCGAGGAGCTGCGCGGCGCCGCCCTGGGCCAGGGCACGCTCGACCAGCTGCTCGAATCCGGCCTGATCACCCCGCGCGGGCGCAAGGAAACCCCGGGCCGCCCGACGCTGTGGGGCACCACCCCCGCCTTCCTGTCCCAGTTCGGCCTGCAACAGCTGCGCGACCTGCCGCGGCGCGAAGAGCTGCTGGTCGAGTCCACCCTGCCGCTGTCCCCCCCGGAAGACCCGCCGGCGCAAGCGTAACCCCGCGACGGTTTCCCACCCGCCCGGTTTCCTGCTAACCCACGGCCATGATCCGCCGCCCCCCCCCCCCCCCCCGGTTGCCCCCAGTTTGACTTCGCATGGTCCGAACTCGCCGTGATCGGCGTGGTGGCGCTGCTCGTCATCGGGCCGAAGGACCTGCCGAAGGCGATCAAGGCGGTCGGCGACGTGGTGCGCAAGGCCCGCACCATGGCCAGCGAGTTCCGCACCCATGTCGACGACATGGTCAAGGACGCCGACCTCGCCGAAGTCCGCAGCCAGATCAACGAGATCCGCAACTTCGACATCAAGGGCGCGCTGGAAAAGGAGATCGACCGCGACGGCTCGATCCGCTCCGCGCTGAACGACCCCTTCGCCAACACGCCGCAGCCCCTGACCCCGATCGACGCCCCGGCCCCGGAGGCGCACACCCCGCCCACCACCGCCGATTTCGCGCCGAAGCTGGAAGAGCCGGTGGATGACGGCCTGCCCGCCTTCATCCCGCCCGCCATCGCCAACCCCGCCCCGCTGCCGGACTTCCTCCCCCCGGCCACCCCCCGCCCCCACGCCGGCTGATCAACGAACGCAGGACCCGACCGTGGCCAAGCCCGACGAAGACATCATCGACGACAAGCCGATGCCCCTGCTCGAACACCTGGTCGAGCTGCGCTCCCGGCTGATGTGGTCGCTGGGCGCGCTGCTGGTCACCGTGATCGGCTGCTGGTTCCTGGCGCCGCACATCTACGCCTTCCTGGCGCAGCCGCTGGTGGACATCCTGGTGGCGCAGTCGGGCGGGGAGCCGCGCCGGCTGATCTTCACCGCCCTGACCGAGGCATTCTTCACCTACCTGAAAGTGGCGATCTTCGGCGGCATGTTCATCAGCTTCCCGATCATCGCCCATCAGGTCTGGCTGTTCATCGCCCCGGGCCTCTACCGCAGCGAGAAGCGCGCCCTGCTGCCGTTCCTGCTTGCCTCGCCGGTGATGTTCCTGGCCGGCTCGGCGCTGGCCTATTATTTGATCTTCCCGGCCGCCTTCCAGTTCTTCGTCAGCTTCGAATCCCCGGCCGGCGCCGGCGGCGTGCCGATCCAGCTCGAAGCCAAGGTCGGCGAGTATCTCGACCTGGTGATGAAGCTGATCTTCGCCTTCGGCATCGCCTTCCAGATGCCCGTCGCGCTGTCGCTGATGGCCAAGGTCGGCATCGTCACCTCCAAGGGCCTGCGCGCCGCGCGCCGCTATGCCATTGTCGGCATCTTCGTCTTCGCCGCCATCATCACCCCCCCGGACCCGCTGAGCCAGATCGGGCTGGCCATCCCGCTGATCGGGCTTTACGAACTGGCGATCATCGCGGCCAAGCTGGTCGAACCCAAACCCGTCGAGGAGGACAAGGCCTGATGCGCATCGCCTGTCTGCACACGGTCGACAGCAACGTGGCGGTGCTGGAGGCCGCGGCCGCCGGCCTCTCCGGCGTCACCCTGCTCCACACCGTGCGCCCCGACCTGCTGCAACGCGCCGAGGCCGCGGGCGGCCTGACCGACGCCATCCGCGACGAGGCCGCCGAGCTGCTGGGCGAGCTGGCCGCCGGGGCGGACGCCGTGCTGCTCACCTGCTCCACCGTCGGCCCCGCCGCCGAGCGTGCCGACCTGCTCGCCCCGGTGCCGGTGCTGCGCGTCGATGCCGCCCTGGCCTCGGCCGCCGTCGCCCGCGCCTCGGCCGGCAAGGGCCGCGTGGACGTGCTCTGCGCGGTGCAAACCACCGTCGAGCCCACCCGCGCCCTGTTCGAACGCCTGGCCGACGGCACCGATGTGGCGATTGCCATGCACATCGCCCCCGGCGCCTGGGACGCCTTCCGCGCCGGCGACATCCCGAAATACCACGGCCTGGTCGCCGCCGCCGCCGATGCGCTCTATGCCAATGGCGCCGAGGTGGTGGCCTTCGCCCAGGCCTCGATGGCCGCCGCCGCCGCGCTGTGCACAAGCGGCACGCCGCTCACCAGCCCCGCGGCCGGGCTTGCCGCGGCCGCCCGATCGTGACGCTCGAAAGCAAGAACGTTCTTTTTTGAAAAAAAGAACCAAAAAACTTTTCCCCCCAGGCACCCATCTCCCCCGGGAGCGCCGGATGCCAACGGATAAAAGTCTTTTTGCTTCTTTTTCTTCAGAAAAAGAAGACTCTTCCTTCCTGCCCTGACCGTCCCTCGGGAACAAAGCCATGCACGACATCCGCACGATCCGCGACGACGCCGCCGGCTTCGACGCCGCCCTGGCCCGCCGCGCCTTCCCCGCCCACGCCGCCGCCATCCTGGCCCAGGACGCGCAGCGCCGCACCGCCCAGACCCGCCTGCAGGAACTCCAGGCCAGCCGCAACGCCCTGTCCAAGCGCGTCGGCGAGGCCCGCCGCAAGGGCGAGGACAGTGCCGCCCTCGAAGCCGAGGTCGCCGCCGGCCGCGCCGAGATGGAGGCGCTGGAGAAGGCCGTCGCCGCCCTGGACAGCTCGATCTTCGACACCCTGGCCGCCCTGCCCAACCGCCTGGACCCCGACGTGCCCGACGGCCCGGACGAGACCGCCAACATCGTGCTCAAGCAGCACGGCGAGCCCCGCGATCTCGGCTTCGCCCCGAAGCAGCATTTCGAGCTCGGCGAGGCGCTCGGCATGATGGATTTCGAGGCCGCGGCGAAGATGGCCGGCAGCCGCTTCACCATCCTGCGCGGCGGCCTGGCGCGGCTCGAACGCGCACTCGGCCAGTTCATGCTCGACCTGCACACCGGCGAGCACGGCTACACCGAGCACAGCGTACCGTTCCTGGTCAACGACGCCACCATGTTCGGCACCAACCAGCTACCCAAATTCGCCGAGGACAGCTTCCGAACCACTGACGGCCGCTGGCTTATCGCCACCTCCGAAATCCCGCTGACCAACACCGTCGCCGGCGAGATCGTGCCGCAGGATCGCCTGCCGCTCCGCCTGACCGCGCTCACCGATTGCTTCCGCTCCGAAGCCGGCTCCGCCGGGCGCGACACCCGCGGCATGCTGCGCCAGCACCAGTTTCGAAAAGTCGAGATGGTCTCCATCACCCATCCGGACCACAGCGCCGCGGAGCAGGAGCGCATGACCACCTGCGCCGAGCGCGTGCTGACCCTGTTGGAGCTGCCCTGGCGCCGCGTGCTGCTGTCCAGCGGCGACACCGGCTTCGGCGCCGCGCGCACCTTCGACCTGGAAGTCTGGCTCCCCGGCCAGCAGGCCTGGCGCGAGATTTCTTCCTGTTCCAACACCCGCGATTTCCAGGCAAGGCGCATGAACGCCCGTTACCGCACCGCCGAGGGCAAGGTGGGCGGCTTCCTGCACACCCTGAACGGCTCGGGCGTGGCGGTCGGCCGCGCCCTGATCGCGGTGATGGAGAACCACCAGCAGCCCGACGGCGCGATCCGCGTGCCACAGGCGCTGCTGCCCTGGATGGGTGGGGTGGAATTCATCCGCCGCGCCTGATCCACGCGCCAGCCTGGCTCCCGCGCGATCTCCCGGCCGGGGAAAGGATGGTGAGCCCGGTGGGACTCGAACCCACGCCCACCAGATTAAAAGTCCGGTGCTCTACCAACTGAGCTACAGGC
>JBIPLY010000147.1:0-8999 GCA_044369385.1 Acetobacteraceae bacterium
GGTGAGGACATCGCCCAGTCCGATCCCAACACCCAGCACGTCACCGCCGCCCTGCGCGCCATGGACTGCGTGGTGGTGCAGGACCTGTTCCTGAACGAGACCGCGCAATACGCCCATGTCTTCCTGCCCGGCGCCTCGTTCCTGGAGAAGGACGGCACCTTCACCAACGCCGAGCGCCGCATCAACCGCGTGCGCAAGGTGATGGAACCCCTGGCCGGCATGTCGGAATGGCAGGTGACGGCGGCACTTTCGACCGCCCTCGGCTTCCCGATGCACTACAACCACCCGTCCGAGATCATGGACGAGATCGCCCGCCTGACCCCCAGCTTCGCGGCCGTGAGCTACGACCTGCTCGACCGCCTCGGCTCGATCCAGTGGCCCTGCAACGAAGCCGCCCCCGCGGGCACGCCGATCATGCACGCCGACCGCTTCGTGCGCGGCCTGGGAAAATTCATGATCACCGAGTTCGTCCCCACCGAGGAACGCACCGGCCCGCGCTTCCCGCTGATCCTGACCACCGGGCGCATCCTGACCCAGTACAATGTCGGCCAGCAGACCGGCCGCACCGCCAATACCGCCTGGCATGCCGAAGACGTGCTGGAAATCCACCCCTTCGACGCCGAAAGCCGCGGCATCGTCAGCGGCGAGCGCGTGGCGCTGGCCAGCCGCTCCGGGGAGACATCGCTGCGCGCCGTGATCTCGCCGCGGATGCAGCCGGGCGTGGTCTACACCACCTTCCACCACGCCCGCACCGGGGCCAATGTGATCACCACCGACTTCGCCGACTGGGCCACGGACTGCCCGGAATACAAGGTCACCGCCGTCGAGGTGCGCCGCACCAATGCGCTGTCGAAATGGCAATCCGCGCACGACGCCGACGCCGCCCGCCTGCGCCGCATCGCCCCGCCCCCCGGCCAGACGGCCGCCGAATAGGATGCGCGCCACGGCACAGCACTATGACGGCCGCACCAGCCCGCGCGCCGTCGAGCTGGCCGAGGAAGTCCCGGTCGAGCTGGCCTACGCCACCATCCCGCACGCGGTGATGATGGCCACGCCCGCCAACCTGGAAGACTTCGCCCGCGGCTTCTCCCTCACCGAGGGCATCGTGGCCGACGCCGCCGAGATCCGCACGATCGCCATCACCCATGCCCCGCGCGGCATCACGCTGGACATCGCCCTGGCCCCCGCCGCCCTGCACCGCCACCTCGCCCGCCAGCGCAGCATGACCGGCCGCAGCATGGCCGGGCGCACCGGCTGCGGGCTGTGCGGCATCGAGCGCCTGGACCAGTTGCCGCAGGCCCGCGCCGTCGCCCCCGCGGCCCCGATCGCGCCCGCCGCCATCCCGCGCGCACTGGCCGGGCTGGCGGCGTTCCAGCCCTTGCATCGCGCGACCGGCGCCGTCCATGCCGCGGCCTGGTGCGGGCCGGACGGCGCGATCCGGCGGCTGCGCGAGGATGTCGGGCGGCACAATGCGCTGGACAAGCTGATCGGCGCCTGCCTCGCCGCCGACCAGGCGCCGGACGACGGGTTTGTCCTGCTGACCAGCCGCTGTTCCTATGAGCTGGTGGAAAAGACCGCCGCCTTCGGAGCCACCACGCTGGTCGCGCTGGCCGCACCGACGACGCTGGCGGTGGCCCGCGCGGCGGCGCTGGGCATCACCCTGCTCGCCCCCGCCCGCGCCGATTTCGCCCTGCGCTTCACCCCGGAGGCCGCGCCATGACCGACGCCCCCCCGGCCGACATCCCGCGCCTGGCCGAAGCCGCCGCGCGCATCGCCGCCGCTTTCCGCACCCTGCCGGAGGACGCAGCGGTGGCCGCAATTGCCGCGCATATCAACCAGTTCTGGGCCATCCCCATGCGCCGCGGCTTCCTCGCCGTGGCACCCGACCTCCTGGCGCCGCGGTTGCAGGCGGTGCAGAAACTGGTCCGTCCGCCCGCCCGCTAAGCGAACTGCCCGCGCAGAAACCCCAGCGCCGGCAGCGGCGTCCAGCCGCGCGGCAGGTCGGCGCGGCGCATCGGCGTCACCGAATAGCGCGGCGGCGGCTGCCGGCTGTTGCTGAGGAAACTCGCATGCGCCGCCACCTGTGCGGCGCGCCAGTCGCGATCCTCCAGCGCCGCCGCCCGGCTGGCATAGATGTTGGCCACCCGCGAGACCTTCCCGATCGAGGCAACCACCGCCCACATGGTGTCGTCGCGCGCCCGCGGCAGGGAAACCACCTCGCTCATCGGCCGCACCCCGGCTTCGCAGCAACCCGCAACCCTATCCCGGCACCGTCATCCTGCGGCATGCATCCCTCGTTCAGGCGCGACCACGCATCGATGATAGCGCCACCGTCCCGCGCGTCCAGCGCAATCGCCCGGTCGGGCCGCCCCCCTTCAGACCGGGGGCAACGTCGCGCGGAACACCGCCTGCCCCGCCATCGCATCGCACCATGCCGCCAGGCGCGGCCGGCCCGGGCGCCACGGCCAGGCCGGCAGCCGCCGGTCGACATAGTCCAGCCCACAGGTCAGCATCAGCGCCGGGGTCCCGGCGGCATCGCCATAGCCGGCCAGCGCGCCGGCTTCCAGCCGATCCGCCACCCGCCCCGCCCGCGTCGCCTCCAGCGCCAGCACGCCGGGCGAGCGCTCGTGCTCCGGCCGGCGCAGCTCGCGGTGCCAGACCGCGATGCCGTCCAGCATCCCGATCGCCTGGCCCAGCGCCGCCAGCCCGGCGGGATCGGCCGGCAACAGCCGCGCCCCGGCATGCAGCGTGTCCAGATGCGCCAGGATCAGCAGCGTCTCGGTCAGCGCGGTGCCGTCCGCCAGCACCAGCGTGGGCACCCGCCCGACCGGGTTGTGCGGCAGGATCGCCGAGGCCGGATCGCGCAGCGTCGCGGTGGTTTCCGCGATCCCCTCGATCCCGCGCAGCCGGATGGCAATGCGCACCACCCGCGCATAGGGCGAGCCGGCCCCATACAGAAGCCCGATCATGCTGCCCCCACTCACGCTGCCGCCGCTCACGCCGCCAGCGCCCGGCCAAACACATCGGGATCGACATTGCCGCCCGACAGCACCGCCCCGACAATCTTCCCCCGCGCATCGAACTTGCCGGCCAGCAGCGCCGCCAGGCACACCGCCCCGCCCGGCTCGACCACGACCTTGAGATGCGCGAAGGCGAAGCGGATCGCCGCCATCACCTCCGCGTCGGTCACCGAAACCCCGCCGGCCAGGCGCGGACGGTTGACCGCGAAGGTCAGCTTCCCCGGCGCATGGGCCAGCAGCGCGTCGCACAGCGTCGAGCCGCCGGGCGCATTGGTCTCGCGCTGCCCGCTGGCCAGCGAGCGCCCGGTGTCGTCCCAACCTTCCGGCTCCACGGCATAGAGGCGGGTGTCGGGCGAGGCGCCCTCGACGGCCAGCGCGCAGCCGGCGATCAGCCCGCCGCCGCCGGTGCAGGCCAGCATCGCATCCATCGTGAAGCCGGCCGCCGCGGCATCCTCCACCAGCTCCAGCGCCAGCGTGCCCTGGCCGGCAATCACATCGGGGTGGTCGAAGGGCGGCACCAGCACGGCGCCGCTGGCCTCGGCATGGGCGCGGGTCATGCCCTCGCGGTCGTCCTTCATCCGGTCGTAGCGGCGGATCTCCGCCCCCCAGCGGCGGGTGCTCTCAACCTTGATCGCCGGCGCGTCGTCCGGCATGAAAATCGTCGCCCGCGCGCCGACCGAAGCGGCGGCAAAGGCGGTGGCCTGCGCATGGTTGCCGGAAGAATGGGTCACCACCCCGGCGCGGCGCTGCGCCTCGTCCAGCCGCAGGATGGCGTTGGATGCCCCGCGCAGCTTGAAACTGCCGGTGCGCTGCAACGGTTCAGGCTTGAGCAGGATGATGCCGCCGGTGAGCTGGTCCAGCACCGGATTGCGCAGCATCGGCGTGCGCACCACCAGGCCGGCGATCCGCCCGCGCGCGGCCACCACGTCGTCATAGGTCGGAAGCTGCATCATCGCTGCGTTTCCCTGATCCCGATCGCCCGCATCCGGGGCATCAGCACCGCCGGCTGCGCCCCTGCCTGACCGGTCCCACGATACAGCCGAAACCCCTCCGCCACCATCCCGCCGCGCCCGCGCACGAGGTCGGCCACCGGCACCAGGGGGGCGACATTGTCCGCCAGCACCCGATCGCTCCGCCGCGCGCTGCGCAGCAGCAGCCCGGTGCGCCCGGCGATCGTCGGCGTCGCATCGGCCAGGTCGAACAGCGCCCAGCGCCCCTCCATCCCCACCACCGCGATATCCGCCGGCAGCAGCCGCGCCAGCAGCGCCGCATGGCCGTAATTGTCGCTGGCCACGAACCCCGCCCCCTCCCGCCGCGCGACGGCCGCGACCTCGTCGGCCAACGCCTGCCAGCCGCCGAGGCGCAGCAGCGTCGGGTCCAGCCGCATCGGCAGCGCGACCGGCGCCCAGCCCCCCTGAACATAGGCCACCGCCGTCATCCCCAGCCCCAGCGCCACCCCGGGCCGCACCCAGCGCCCCCATTGCGCGCCAAGCCCGGCCGCGGCCAGGCAGGCCGCCGGATAGACCACGCCGAGCCAGTTCGCCTGCACCCGCTCGCCCAGCCCATGCAGCACGAAGATCGCCGCCGGCAACGCCGAAAACCCTGCCAGCAACACCCAGCCAGGCCCCGCCCGCACGCCCCGCCGCAGCGCCGCCCAGCCCCCCGCCGCGGCCAGCACGGCGATGATCGGCGTGGCCAGGCCAAGCTGCCCGCCGAGCAGCTCGGCCTGGAACTGCAGCATGCGGCCCAGCGCCACCTCGCCGCCGCGCGTCGCCTGCTTGATCACGCTGACCCAGCCATGCGCGGCATTCCATGCCAGCACCGGCGCCACCGCCCCCGCCCCCAGCAGCACGCCGCCCCAAAGCGGCCAGCGCCGCAGCCAGATGCGATGCGCCGGAATCGCCACCAGCCACAGGAGGATGCCCGGCAGCATCAGCGCCGCCGAATACTTGCTCGCCCCGGCCAGTCCGGCCGCGAGCCCCGCCAGCAGCCACCAGCCGCCCTGCCCCCCCCCTGGCCCCGCCGCCTGCACCCGCCCCAGCGCCCACAGCACCACGGTCCAGAAGAACAGCAGCGGCGTGTCGGGTGTCATGGTGACGCTGCCGATGCCGAACATCAGCGTGGCGTTCAGCAGCACCGCGGCCACCACGCCGGCGCGCCGGCGCGCGGCCGCCTCCCCCGGCAACAAGTCGCGCGCCGCCAGCGCCAGCAGCACGGAGCCCGCCGCCGCCGCCACCGGCCCCAGCAGCCGCAGCCCCAGCGCGCCCTCGCCCAACAGCGCGGTGCCGGCGGCGATCCACAGCGCCACCATCGGCGGGTGATCCAGGTATCCCGGCGCCAGCGCCCGCGACCAGACCCAGTAATACGCCTCGTCCGCGGAGACCGGCGCCGCGGCGGCCACCACCAGGCGCAGCACCGTCAGCGCCAGCAACGCCGCCAGCCCAGCGCGCTCGACGGGCAGCAGCCGCGTCCAATCCGTCAGAGCGGCACCCCCGCCAGGTTGCGGCTGGTGCGGATGGTCTGCAGCGTCTGCACCCGCGCCACATTGGCCGCCCCGGTCAGCTTCTGCGTCAGCGCGTTCTCATGCGCGGTGTCGCGCGCCACCAGCCGGATCAGGAAATCGCCGCCGCCGCGGATCATGTGGCACTCCCGCACCTCGGGCCACTCCGCCACCATCGCCTCGAAGGCGGACAGCACCGTCTCCTTCTGGCTTTCCAGCCCGACGATGGCGAAGAAGGTGATCTCCCACCCCAGCTTCTGCGGGTTCGAGTCGGCGTGGTAGCCGCGGATGATCCCCGCTTCCTCCAGCCGGCGCACGCGGCGCAGGCAGGGCGGCGCGGAAATCCCGGCCCGGCGCGCCAGCTCCACATTGGTCATGCGCCCATCGGCCTGCAATTCGAACAGGATGCGTCGGTCGATCGCATCCAGCACCGGCATCTCGTCGGATGGTTTCATCGTGGAAGGGACTTCCCCCAAGGTCGCAACCGCCTCGGCGAGGCGATCCCGCGAAATATTATTGCACACCGCGCCCCGCACAAGGCCCCGCTTGCTTGAAGCGCGCACCCTCCCGCCCCTAATGTGATGCAGCGAACGACCGGAAGCCGCCCGCCATGCCGCCCACCACCCACCGCACCCGCGTGCTGATCATCGGCGCGGGCCCCGCCGGCTACACCGCTGCGATCTATGCCGCCCGCGCCAGCCTGGAGCCGGTGCTGGTCGCCGGCATGCAGCCGGGCGGCCAGCTGACCATCACCACCGATGTCGAAAACTATCCCGGGTTTGCCGAAGCGGTGCAGGGCCCCTGGCTGATGGAGCAGATGCAGAAACAGGCCGAACATGTCGGCACCCGCATCGTGTACGACCTGATCACCGCGGTCGATTTCTCCCGCCGCCCATTCCGCTGCGAGGCGGACTCCGGCGACGTCTTCCTGGCGGACTCGGTCATCATCGCCACCGGCGCGCAGGCGCGCTGGCTCGGCCTGGAATCGGAACAGCGGCTCCAGGGCTTCGGCGTCTCCGCCTGCGCCACCTGCGACGGCTTCTTCTTCCGCGGCAAGCGCGTGGCGGTGGTCGGCGGCGGCAACACCGCCGTCGAAGAGGCGCTGTACCTGGCCAACCTGGCCAGCGAAGTCACCCTGATCCACCGCCGCGACAGCCTGCGCGCCGAGCGCATCCTGCAAAAGCGCCTGTTCGCCCATCCGCGCATCAAGGTGGTATGGAACGCCGTGGTGGAGGAAATCACCGCCAGCCCGGCCCCCGCCAGCGTCACCGGCATCCGCCTGCGCGACACGGTGACGGGCGGCGCGCGGCAGATCGAGCTGGACGGCGTGTTCATCGCCATCGGCCACAGCCCAACCACGGCGCTCTTCCGCGATCAGGTGGCCCTGGACGCGGACGGATATGTGCTGACCGCGCCCGGAACCACCCGCACTTCGGTGCCCGGGGTGTTCGCGGCGGGCGATGTACAAGACAAAGTGTGGCGACAGGCGGTCACCGCCGCAGGAACTGGTTGCATGGCCGCGCTGGAAGTCGAAAAGTGGCTGGCGGAACACGCGGCCGAGTCGGCAGGATCGATCGCCGCGGGCTGAACCGATACCGGGACGATCCCGCGCCGACGGGGGGCGGGCACAACAACGAACGTCACCCCGCGACTGTCGACGACAGCAGGGGGGGGATGACAGGGGAATGGCTTCACCATGGACTGGGACAAGTTGCGCGTGTTCCACGCCGTCGCCGAGGCAGGCAGCTTCACGCATGCCGGCGACACGCTGAACCTCAGCCAGTCGGCTGTTTCGCGGCAGATCTCGGCGCTGGAGGAGGCACTGCAAGTGCCGCTCTTCCATCGCCACGCCCGCGGGCTGATCCTGACCGAGCAGGGCGAGAGCCTGAACCGAACGGTGCGAGAGGTCTTCGCCAAGCTCGCGATGACCGAGGCGCTGCTGACCGAAAGCAAGGAGCGTCCGGCCGGCCGGCTGAAGGTGACCACCACGGTCGGCTTCGGCTCCTCCTGGCTGGCCCCCCGGCTGCACATCTTCCTGCAGCAATACCCCGACGTGACGATGCAGGTGCTGCTGGACGACACCGACCTCGACCTGGCGATGCGCGAGGCCGATGTCGCCATCCGCATGCACGCCCCCAAGCAGCCCGACCTGGTGCAGCGCCACCTGACCGCGCTGGAATGGCGCGTGGTCGCCTCGCCCGAGTACATCAAGCAGCACGGCACGCCCAAGACCGCCGAGGACCTGGACAACCATCGCCTGATCCTGTTCGGCGACCACCACCCGCCGGTGTCCGACATCAACTGGCTGGCCGAGCTCGGCCGCCGCGCCGGCAGCCCGCGCAAGGCGGTGCTGGAGGTCAACTCGCTGAAGGCGATGCTGGCCGCCACCCAGTCCGGCCTCGGCATCGCCGCCCTGCCGGACTACATGCACTCCGACAGCGAGGGGCTGGTCCATATCCTGACCGACATCAAGGCCCCGAAGGTCGACGTCTATTTCGTCTACCCGGAAGAGCTGCGCAATTCCAAGCGCGTCGCCGTGTTCCGCGACTTCCTGCTGGGCCAGCTCAACCAGCGCTGACCCGCGCACCCGGGGCGGGCGCCCACCTGCCCCAATTCGCCCGCCCCAATTCGCCCGCTCCAACTCTCCCGCTCCAACTCTCCGGGCCGAAATCCAAAAAAAAGCCCCGCGGCGAACCGCGGGGCAAGTCTACAGGGAGGCTTCACGTCTGGGAGACGCAGGAGCCCGAAGGCCCCCTTTCCCGTCGCAATGAACGGGAAACCCGGCGGAGAATTCGCCCCGCCCCAACCATCCGGCGCGCGGCGCGATCTCCGAAAGCGATGCCCGGACGATATTGTGCAATGCGGCGCACGACCATGGCCAAATGACCAACGCCGCCATGCCGGCCATGCAAATCACGCTGTTGCGATGTTGATTCCACAAGATTTTGCCGCATTCGCGCGACCGTTTTGTTAAGATTTCGCTACAAACCGTGCGCTATCCCACCGTATTGCGCGGCACGTCACGAAACGGCCGCTTCGTGTCCTCGCTGGGTTCCCGCGGCATCTTCAGCACCCGCTCGGCGATGATGTTGCGCTGGATCTCATCCGTCCCGCCGGCGATCGAAGTGGCGGGAACCGACAGCAAAATCTCGGCAACGATCCCCCCCTCCGCCGCCTCTGCCCCGGCCAACAGCGCCCCCGCCCCCGTGATCTGGGTGTGCACCCGGGCCGCGGCGCGGGCGATGTGGCTGGAGGCGAGCTTGCCCAGCGAGCCTTCCGGCCCCTGCGGCTTGCCCTGTTCCTTGGCGGTGCGGGCCCGGCGCGCGGTCCATTCGGCCGATTTCGCCATGATCAGCAGCCGCGCGATCTCCTGGCGCACCACCGGGTCGTGGATCGCCCCGGTCGCAATCGCCCGCGGCATCACCAGGTCGACCCGCCCGGCGCGCTGCGGATACCAGCGATAGGGCTCCAGCGCCACG
>JBIPLY010000527.1:0-2769 GCA_044369385.1 Acetobacteraceae bacterium
CTTCCTCCCCCCTGCGACACCACCATCACCCGCCTCGGCGCCGAGGGCGACGGCCTCGCCGCCCTGCCCGACGGCACGCCGCTGTTCCTCCCCTTCACCCTGCCCGGCGAAACCGTGCGCGCCACGCCGACGCACAAGCGCGGCGAGGGCTGGGCCGCCACCGCCGAAGTCCTGACCCCCGCCCCGGCCCGCGCCGAGCCGCCCTGCCCGCATTTCACCGCGTGCGGCGGCTGCGCCATGCAGCACCTGGACGACGCCGCCTATGCCGCCTGGAAGACCGCACTGCTCTCCGCCGCGCTGGCCCGCGCCGGCTTCCCCGAAGCCCCGCTCGCCCCCCTGATCCGCACGCCGCCCGGCGCCCGCCGGCGCATGGACCTCGCCATCCGCCGCATCCCCGGCGGCGTAGCACTCGGCCTGCACGCCCCGCGCAGCGAAACCGTGATCGACATCGGCGGCTGCCCGGTGCTCGCCCCTGCCCTCTCCGCCCTGCTGCCGGTGCTGCGCGCCCTGTTCCGCACCCTGTCCTCCCCGCGCCGCATCGGCTCGGCCGTGGTCAACCTGCTGGACAACGGCCCCGACCTGCTGCTGCGCCTCGACACCAAGCTCACCACGCCGGACCGCACCCGCCTGGCCGAATTCGCCCACCGCCACAACATCCCGCGCATCAGCGCCGAAATCGGCAACACCCCGGTCGAGCCCGTCGCCCTGCGCCTGCCCCCCATCACCACGTTCTCCGGCATCCCCGTCACCCCGCCCCCCGGCGGCTTCCTGCAAGCCTCCGCCGAGGGCGAATCCGCCATCATCGCCGCCGTCCTCGCCGGCCTGCCCGACAAGCTCGGCGCCAAGCCCCGCATCGCCGATCTCTACGCCGGCAGCGGCACGCTCAGCTTCGCGCTGGCCGCCCGCGCCCGCGTCAGCGCCTACGAAGGCGACGCCCCGGCGCTGGCCGCCCTGCGCCAGGCCGCCAACCGCGCCGGCCTGGCCGGCCGCATCGAGGCCCACGCCCGCGACCTCGCCCGCCAGCCGCTGACGGACACCGAGCTCGCCGCCTTCGCCGCCGTGGTGCTCGATCCCCCCCATGCCGGCGCCCCGGTGCAAACCGCCCGCATCGCCGCCAGCAAACTCAAACGGGTCATCTACGTCAGCTGCAACCCCGCCGCCCTGGCCCGCGACGCCGCCACCCTGCGCCAGGCCGGTTTTCAACTCCTCGCCGCAACGCCGATCGATCAGTTCCTCTGGTCCGCCCGCCTGGAAAGCGTCTGCGTGTTCAGCCGGTAGCAGCAGAAATCATCCGCCGCACCAGCGCCGGATCGGTCACGACATGGCGATACTCCCGCCCCGCATCGTCCCCGCCCATCGCCAGCGCCGGGTTGCGATACCGCATCGCACTGTCCACCACCGCCGGCGCGGCAAAGTGCAATTCCGCCAGCCCCGCCCCGCGCCGCACGTCGCCAATCGTCGCCGCATCCAGATCGCCGCACCCCAGCACCACGATCCGCCCCGCCGCCTGCCGCACCAACCCCGCCAGCACCGAAACCCCGTCGATCCCCCGCGCCCGCTGCCCGCTGGTCAACACCCGGTCCACCCCGCAGCGCACCAGCGCCTCCAGCGCCGCCGCCGGATCGGGCGTCATGTCAAACGCGCGATGCACCGTCACCGACAATGGCCGCGCCGCCGCCACCAACGCCCGCGTGCGCGCCTCATCGATCGTGCCATCGGGAAGCAGGCAGCCAAACACCACCCCCGCCGCTCCGGCCGACCGAATGGCCGCCACATCCTCCAACATCGTGGCGAACTCGCGCGCGGAGTAAAGAAAATCCCCGCCGCGCGGCCGCACCATCACCATCACCGGCACGCGCACCGCCGCCACCGCCGCGCGCACCGTGCCCAGGCTCGGCGTGATCCCGCCCTCGATCA
Source organism: Acetobacteraceae bacterium (assembly GCA_044369385.1). Classification (GTDB taxonomy): domain Bacteria; phylum Pseudomonadota; class Alphaproteobacteria; order Acetobacterales; family Acetobacteraceae; genus CAMDGX01. Next base: position 1,918 of record JBIPLY010000527.1, read on the forward strand.
GGCTGGCGCACAGCTCGATCCGATGCGCCCCGCCCGCTTCCGCCGCCACCGCGCCGTCGATACCCTCGACGCAGACCTCGACCAGCGTCACGCCACCACGCCCGCCACCGCCAGGATCGCCGTCAACCCGGCCGCCATGCCGCGCACCGAGCACTCCTTCTCGACATCGATCCACTCGCCCAGCGAATGCCCGCGCCCGCCCGTGCCGCCCGACCCGATCTTCACCGCCGGAATGCCCAGGCTCATCGGGATATTGGCGTCGGTCGAGGAATACACATGCCGCGGCGTGATGCCATGCGCGGTGATCGCCGCCGTGCAGTGCCGCACGATGTCGCTGTCCATCGCCGTGCTGCCGGCCGGCCGATCGCCGATCAGCTTGGCCTCGACGGTGATCTCGCCCTCGGCGATCGAGCGCGCATGGTTCTCCGCCGCCGCCGCCTGCTGCAAGATCGCCAGGAACCGCTGTTCCAGCCGCTCCAGTTCCACCGGCGCCTCGGACCGCAGATCAACCTCGACCCAGACCTCGTTGGGGATCGAATTGACCGAGGTGCCGCCGCCGAACACGCTGGCGCTGAACGTCGTCTTCGGCTTGGCCGGCACCGAAATCCGCGACAGTTCCAGCATCGCCTGGCTCATCGCAAACGCCGGCGAGACCAGCCCGAACGCCCCGAAACTATGTCCGCCGGGGCCGCGAAACGTCGCGCGATACCGCTTCGATCCAACACCGCCGACCACCAGCCCCTCCATGTCAGGGGAATCGACGGTGAAGAAAGCCTTGATCCGGTCCTTGTACTTCCCCTCGCGGAACAAGTAACGAATGCCCCGCAGGTCGCCCAACCCCTCCTCGCCGAC
>JBIPLY010000148.1:0-8990 GCA_044369385.1 Acetobacteraceae bacterium
CCTGCTGCGCGCCGCCGGCGACAACAGCCTGGCCGCCGGCGCATGAGCAACACCATCGCCGCCATCATGATCGGCTGCGGCAACTTCGCCCGCCGCTATCACGTGCCAACCCTGCTGGCCGACCAAGCCGTCACCCTCGCCGCGATCTTCGACCCGCACCCCAGCCCGGCGGTCACCGACCTGGCGGCGCAGACCGGGGCCACGCTGGTCGATCGCATCGACAAGCTCCCCCGCACCTTCGCCCCCACCATGGCGATCGTCACCACCCCGCACGCCCTGCACGCGCAGCATGTCGCCTTCGCGCTCGACCAGGGCTGGGCCGTCCTCTGCGACAAGCCTTTCGTGCTCACCGCCGCCGAGGCCACCACCCTTGCCGACCGCGCCGAAGCCCTCGGCCTGGCCAATGCGGTCGCCTTCAACCGCCGCCTCGATCCCGGCTGCCTGCGCGCCCGCGCCATCATCCGCGCCGGCGGCATCGGCCCCCCGCGCTATGTCGAGACCATCCAGCTCGGCTACGAGCGCGGGGGCTGGTTCCTGGTCCCCGAGCTCGGCGGCGGCGGCCCGTTCACCGGGCGCGCCACCCACATGGCCGACATCGTCCCCTGGCTGCTCGGCCGCCCGCCCACAAGCCTGCGCGCCCGGCTGCGCGGCGGCTCGGCCACGCGCGCCGACCATGGCGGCTTCATCGACCTGCTGTTCGGCGACCTCGAATGCCGCATGACCTGCATCGAGGAGGGCTGGCACATGTGGGACGAAATCCGCATCTTCGGCGACGATGGCATGATCGAGCTGCGCCGCCCGATGACCCTGCCGATCGGCTGGACCCTGAGCGTGCAAACCCGCCGCGGCACCGCCGGCGAAACCCCCTCTGACGACGAAACCTTGGCGGCCGACCCCACCCAAGGCGACGCCACAAGCGACTTCCTCGCCGCCCTGCGCGACGGCACGCAACCGGCCTGCTCCTTCCGCGATGCCATCCTGTCGGCCGCCATCGTCGAGACCGCCTTCACCTCCGCCCGCGGCGACGGCGGCTGGCTGCCACTGCCCTAGGCCATGCCCACCTTCGCCACCCCCGATGGCCCGATGGACGTCGCCATCTTCGCGCCCCCCGGCCCGCCGAAGGGCGGCGTCATCGTCTACATGGACGCCTTCGGCCTGCGCCCGGAACTGACGGCAATGGCCGCGCGCTTCGCCGAAGCCGGCTACCTCACCTACCTGCCCGATCTCTACCACCGCCTGCCGCAGCGCCGCTTCGCCATCCCTGGCTCTGCCGCCGCCCCGCTCGACCCCGCCATGGCCGCGGCCAACAGCGCGACAACCCTGGCCCACGGCCTGGCCGACACCGCCCTGGTGCTGGCCCATGCCGCCGGCCGCGGCATCACCCGGCTCGGCACGGTCGGCTACTGCATGGGCGCCCGCCACGCGCTGCTGGCCGCCGCCACCTATCCCGATGCCATCATGGCCGCCGCCTGCCTGCATGGCGGGCGCCTGGTATGGAACGGCGCGGACTCCCCGCATCGCGCCATCGCCCGCGTCCGCGGCGCGCTCTATTTCGCCTTCGCCGAACACGACGAGACCTGCCCCGAGGCCGACCAGCAAGCGATCGAACAGGCCCTGGCCGACCGGGGCGGCACCGGCCACGCCGAACGCTACCAGGCCCAGCATGGCTGGACCTTCCCAACCCGCTGGTGCCACGACCGGGCATTGGCCGACGTGGCGCACGCCCGGGTGCTCGGCCTGTTCGCCAGCACCGTCGCGCGATGAGACCGGCACCGTCCGCGCCGGCCCGGCATTTGCCGCCATCCCTCCAGCCATGCCAAGCTTGCCCGCAAGAGCTTTGCGCAACGAAAGGCCAGTCCCATGCCGCTTGATGCCCAACGCATCCATGACGTGCCCGACGACCTGCTGGCCGCCATCGAATACTGCTACCAGCAGGGCTGGACCGACGGCCTGCCCGTCATCCCCCCCGTGCTCGAACGCGTCGAGGCGATGCGGCTCTATGAGGGCCGGCCCGGCGAGGCGGTGATCGCCACCCATCCCGCCACCGGCCTGCAACTGACCGTGCACGCCGCCGCGGTCAATGCGGTGATGGCCGGCTGCCTGCCGGAGTATTTCCCCGTCCTGGTCGCCGCCTTCGAGGCGATGGACAAGCCCGACTTCAACTTCCACGGCTCCACCGCCAGCACCGGCGGCTCCGCCCCGCTGCTGATCGTCAGCGGCTCCTATGCCGACGACATCGGCATGAACGCCGACGTGAACCTCTTCGGCCCCGGCAACCGCGCCAACGCCACCATCGGCCGCGCCACACGGCTGATCCTGCGCAACGTCTTCCAGATGATCCCCGGCATCTCCGACAAGTCGACCCAGGGCAATCCCGGCAAATACAGCTTCTGCATCGCCGAACGATCGCGCGGCAATCCCTGGCCGCTGCTGTGCGAGACGCAGGGCTACCCGGAGGGTGTCTCCAGCGTCACCGCCTTCGCCGGCGGCGGCTTCTGCAATGTCGAGAACCACGGCGGCAGCACGCCCGAGGAGGTGCTCGGCGCGGTGGCCGACGCCATGGCCAATTACGGCTGCATCACCCTGGGCCAGAGTGCCGTGATCCTGGCCCCCGAGCACATGCACATCCTCGCCAATGCCGGCTGGAGCCGGGCGGACGCCCAGGCCTTCCTGTTCAGCCGCGCCAAGCGCCCGGTCGACGGCATGCGCAGCGTCGGCAAATACCGCGACGTCGAATACGACAAGCAGCACGACGCCGCGGCGCATGCCCTGGTGGAGCCCGGCTTCGTCCATCGCGGCATGACGCCGGACGACATCCTGATCACCATGGGCGGCGGCGATGCCGGCGGCCATTCCTGCTTCATCCCGTCCTGGAGCCGTGGCCGCGGCTCCCTGATGCAGCACAAGCCGATCGGCGTGTGCATCGATTGCGACTGACCCAAGGAGCCCCCACCATGCAGCTTTACGATCCCACCGCATCCGGGCCGGAGCGCAACCTTGCCCGCGCCGCCGCCCTTTCCGCCATCGAGGGCAAGACCATCGGCATCCTGGAGAACGGCAAGCTGAACGCCACGGAGATGCTGGGCGAGATCGCCGCCCTGTTCACCACGCGGCACGGCTGCACCATCCGCGCCGTCTATTCCAAGTCCAACGCCAGCGCCCCGGCCCCCGCCGAGACGCTGGCCCAGGCGGCCGGCGAAGTCGATTTCCTGATCACCGGCCTGGGTGATTGAGGCTCCTGCTCGACGTGCAGTTTGCATGACGGCATCAGCTTCGAACAACTCGGCAAGCGCGCCGTGGTCCTGTGCACCGAACCCTTCGAGGTGACGGCCCAGAACATCGCCCGCATCATGGGATTGCCCAGCTACCCGTTCCTCAAGGTCCAGCACCCGATCGGCAGTTGTTCCCCCGCGGAACTGAAGGCGCGTGCCGAAGCGGCCTATCAACACGCGCTGCGGATCCTGCTGGAGGACTGAGACGAATGGCGTGGCGGATTGGCGTGGACTCCGGCGGCACCTTCACCGATGTCTGCCTGTTCGACGATGCCAGCGGACGGGTGGAAATCTGGAAGGTGCCGTCCACGCCCGACGATCCGTCGCGCGCCATCGCCGAAGGGATCGAACAAGGCCTGGCCCGCGTCGGCGCCGCCCCGGCGCAGGTCGGCTATTTCGGCCACGGCACCACGGTTGCCACCAACGCGCTGATCCAGCATCGCGGGGCGAAGACCGGGCTGATCACCACCGACGGGTTCCGCGACCTGCTGGAGATCGGCCGCCAGAAGCGCCCGGACCTCTACGACCTCCAGGCCGACAAGCCCGCCGTCCTGGTGGCGCGCGACCTGCGCCTGGAAGTGCCGGAGCGCGTGCGCAACACCGGGGAAGTCGAAATCCCGCTCGACGAGGAAGCGGTGCGCCGCGCGGTGATCCAGCTCAAGGCCGCCGGGGTCCAGGCCGTGGCCGTCAGCTTCCTCTACGGCTTCGTCCGCCCGGACCACGAGCGCACCGTCCTGCGCATCCTGGCCGAGGAATTCCCCGAAGCCTTCGCCTGTGCCGGCCACGCGGTGGCCCCCGAGTTCCGCGAATACGAACGCCTGTCCACCGCCGTGGTCAACGCCCGGCTCGGCCCGGTGATGCAGGGCTACATCCAACGCCTGGGCGCCCGGCTCACCGCGCTCGGCATCACCGCCGCCCCCCACCTCACCCAGTCCAATGGCGGCGTGATCGGCTTCGACACCGCGGCCAGGCTGCCGGTGCGCACCGTGCTCTCCGGCCCGTCCACCGGCGTGGTCGGCGCCAGCGCGGTCGGGCGGCAGGCGGGCCTGCACGACCTCATCACCTTCGACATGGGCGGAACCAGTAGCGATGTGGCGCTGCTGGCCAACGGCGCCTGCCGCCTGGCCAGCGAGGCGGTGGTGCACGGCTATCCGATCAAGGCGCCGATGCTGGACATCCACACCGTCGGCGCGGGTGGCGGCTCGATCGCCTTCATCGATTCCGGCGGCCTGCTGAAGGTCGGCCCGCGCAGCGCCGGCGCCGCGCCGGGCCCGGTCTGCTACGGCCTCGGCAATGCCGAACCCACGGTGACCGACGCCAACGTCGTGCTGCAAACGCTCAACCCCGAATTTCTGCTCGGCGGCCGCATGGCGGTGCGCCAGGATCTCGCCCGCGCCGCCATCGCCGGCCTGGCGGAGAAACTCGGCATGGACACCATGGCGACCGCCCAGGGCATAATCTCGGTCGTCACCGCCAACATGGCCAAGGCGATCCGTGTCATCAGCGTGCAGCGCGGCCACGACCCGCGCGACTACACCCTGGTTGCGTTTGGCGGCGCCGGCCCGCTGCACGCCGCCCGCCTGGCCCGCGCGCTCGATATCGGCCGCATCCTGGTGCCGCGCACCCCCGGCATCCTGTGCGCCATGGGCCTGCTGCTGACCGACCTGCGCGCCGACTTCGCCGCCACCCGGCTGATGGCGCTGGGCGCGGAAGCGGTCCCCGCGATGGTCGAGCTGTTCGCCGGCCTGGCCGCGCAATCCGCGCACTGGTTCACCGAGGAAGCCATCGCCCCCGAAGCGCGCCGCCTCACCCGCACGGTGGACATGCGCTATGCCGGCCAGAACTACGAACTGCCGATCGCCGTGCCGGACGGCCCGATCACCGCCGCCACGCTGGACCAGCTCGCCGAGCGCTTCGCCGCCGCCCATCACCGGCTCTACGGCTTCACCGCCGAGGGCGAGACCGTCCAGCTCGTCACCTTCCGCGTCGAAGCCACCGGCACGGTCCCCAAGGCCACCTTCCAGCCGCGCCCGGAACGCGGCCCCGACGCCAGTGCGGCGATCATCGCCACCCGCGAGGTCTGGCTGCCGGAGGCTGGCGGCTTCGTCGCCTGCCCGGTCTATGACCGCGACAAGCTCGATGCCGGCCATCGCATCGCTGGCCCCGCCATCATCGAGCAGATGGACGCCACCACCGTCATCCTGCCCGGCATGACCGGCCGCGTCGAACCCTATCTCAACCTGATCCTGGAGCCGACATGAGCCCGCGCGCCATCGATCCGATCACCGTCGAGGTCCTCGGCAGCGCCTTCGCCTCGATCGCCGAGGAGATGGGCGAGGCGCTGGTCCGCGCCAGCTACTCCACCAACATCAAGGAGCGCCGGGACTGCTCCACGGCGCTGTTCGACACCGCCGGCAACACACTGTGCCAGGCCGAGCACATCCCGATGCATCTCGGCAGCTTCATTGGCATCCTGCCGCACATCCTCAAGCGCCACCCGGTGGCCGAGATGGCGCCCGGCGACGTGTTCATCGGCAACGACGCCTATGAAGGCGGCGGCACCCACTTGCCGGACATCGTGCTCGCCGAGCCGGTGTTCTTCCAGGGCACGCTGGTCGCCTGGGCCGTCAACCTCGCCCACCACGCCGATTTCGCCGATCGCGGCCACGCCCATATCTACCAGGAAGGCCTGCGCATCCCGCCGATCCGCCTCTACCGCGCCGGCGTCCTGCAGGTCGATGTCCAGGACCTGATCCTGCTCAACTGCCAGGTGCCGCGCGAACGCCTGTCCGACCTGCGCGCGCAGATGGCCGCCAACCGGCTCGGCGTGGAACGGCTCCAGGGCCTCTGCGCCAAATACGGCACCCAAACGGTGCTGGCCGCCGGCGACGCGCTGCAGGACTATGCCGAGCGCAAGATGCGGGCGGGCATCGCCGCCATCCCTGACGGCACCTACAGCTTCGCCGATCGCTTCGATGCGCCGGAGATCGACGGCGAGATGGCGATGGCCTGCACCATCACCATTGCCGGCGACGCCATGCGCCTGGACTTCGACAGCCCGCCACAGGCCCGCGCCGGCATCAACTGCACCTACACCGCCCTGCTCTCGGCGGTGTACTACGCCGTCAAGACGGTGATCGACCCGACCATCCTGCCCAATGCCGGCCTCGCCCGCCCGCTCACCGTCACCGCGCGCGCCGGCACGGTGCTGAACTGCGTCCATCCGGCGGCAGTGAACGGCCGGCTGGGGGCGTGCCAGCGCGTCGTCGACCTGATCCACGGCGCGCTCGCCCCGGTTCTGCCGGACCGCGTCATCGCCGCCTGCAACGGCGCCTGCACCTCGGTCACCTTCGCCGGCACCCATCCGGCGACGGAGGAGCTCTGGGTCTATCTGGAGACCATCGGCGGCGGCTCCGGCGCGCGCGCCACCAAGGACGGGCTGGACGGCGTGCATGTCCACCTCACCAACACCTCGAACCTGCCGGTTGAGGCGCTGGAGCTGGAATACCCGCTCACCCTGCTGCGCTACGAGCTGGTCGACGGCTCCGGCGGCGCCGGCCGGCATCGCGGCGGCATGGGGCTGCGCCGGGTCTATCGGGCCGAAGCGGATTGCCGGGTCCGCGTCGACGGTAGCCGCATGCAGTCGCCCCCCTGGGGCCTGTTCGGCGGCGCGCCGGGCGGCATGAGCGTCTGCACCACCAGCCCCGGCATGGTGCCGCTCGATCACGGCAATGGCGGCATGGCGCGGGGCGACATCATCGCCATCACCACGGCCGGCGCCGGCGGCTATGGCCCCGCGGGCGTCGCATAGGCCGAACGCAAGGCGCCCGAAGGAGGGACTCACAACGACGGGCAAGGCTGGGCTCTGCCCAGACCCGCCAGGGGCCAAGCCCCTGGACCTTAATTATTTGAAAATAAATAGGGATCAAAGGGCCGTTGGCCCTTTGCGGGTCGAGGGCAGAGCCCTTGCCTTTCCGCCTGCGCCGATGACCCCAAGCCCCATCCCCCCTGCCCCTCAGGCGAACAGCGCCCCCGGGTCAGGCGTGAACCGCGCCAGCTTCTCGCGCGACAGCCGCACGCCCAGCCCCGGCGCCTGCGGGATCGGCAGGTAACCATCGGCGTCCAGCACGAACGGCTCCTCCAGGATCCCGTCGACATAGGGCGAGCCACCAATGAACTCGACCAGGTCCACGTTCGGCAGCGCGGACGCCAGTTGCAGATCGGCAGCCAGCCCCAGCGCCGTGTTCCAGCCATGCCCCACGTAGCGCACGCCAAAATCATCGGCCATCCAGGCGATCCGCCGCTGTTCGCTGATCCCGCCGCACTTGGTCACATCGGGCTGGATGATGTCGAAGGCCCCCCGGCTCAACCACGGCAGGAAGGCTTGCCGCCGCGTCAGCACCTCGCCGCCGGCGATCGGCACCGGGCTTACCCGGCGCAGATGGCAGAAATCATCGATGGCGTCGGGCCGCAACGCCTCCTCGAACCAGCCGACATCATAGTCCTTCAGCATCTCCGCCGTCCGCATCGCCCATTTCAACCCGTTCGGCCAGTTCGCGTCGCTCGCCCCGGGATCGACGAACAGCTTGTTCCCGGGCCCCGCAGCCTCGCGCGCCGCGCGCACGATCGCCTCGTCCAGCGCCGCCGAGTCGCGCCGCCCGAACGGCCCCCAGCCGATCTTGAACGCCCGGAACCCCTGGGCGCGATACTGCGCCACCACCTCGCCCATCAGCCCGGGCTCCTCCATCAGCAACGAGCAATAGGGCAGGGCGCGCCGCGCATAGGTCCCGCCGAGCAACCGGCCCACCGGCATGCCGGTCGCCTTGCCCAGGATGTCCCACAGCGCGATGTCGATCCCGCTGATGCAATGCGTCAGCGTGCCGCCGCGGCCCATCCAGAAGGTGTTCTGGTGCAGCTTCTCGCTCACCCGCTCCGGCTCCAGCGCGCTCTCGCCGCGCCACAGCGGCTCCAGCACCTGAACCCCCGCCTGCACCAGCCGCCCATCGGTGAAGACGCTGCCATAGCCGGTGATCCCCGCATCGGTGTGCACGGCGATCAGGGCGTGGATCGAATCCTCCGGCTTGATCTCGGCGGACCAGCCCCCCTTGGGGCTCTCGCCGAACAGCGGGGCGACGACGATGTCGGTGATGCGAATGGGCGGCAGCGAAGCCTTCGGTGGCGTCATGGCGGTTCCTCCTGTTGCCGGCAGCCTAGACGGACGATGCCGCTCCAGGCCAGACTTGCCGCTTGGACCGGGGAAAACGCCATGAAGCGCATCATGATCATCGAGTGCATGCAGGAGATCTCCTCCTTCAACCCGGTGCCCTCCGACTACTCCTACTTCGCGGTCCAGCGCGGCGACGAATTGCTGACCCAGCGCAGCCGCAACACCGGCATCGGCGGCGCGCTGGCGGTGTTCGAAGCCGAGGCGGCGATCCAGGTCGTGCCGGTCTATTCCGCCCGCGCCGGCAGCGCCGGGCTGCTATCCGCCGCCGGCTGGAAGCAACTCTCCGGCGAGCTGCGCGCGGCAGCCGCCGCGGCGATGACAGGCATCGACGGCATCTACGTCTCCCTGCACGGCGCGATGGGCGCCGATGGCGAGCTGGACCCCGAGGGCTGGGTGCTGAAGGAGCTGCGCGCCCTGGCCGGCCCCGCCATCCCGATCGTGATCTCGCTCGACCTGCATGGCATCCTGACCGACCTCATGCTGCAGCAGAT
>JBIPLY010000008.1:0-26417 GCA_044369385.1 Acetobacteraceae bacterium
TGATCTCTACGATCACGCTGTCGGCGACAACCAGATCCATCCTGTAGCCGCATTCAAGCTGGATGCCGCGGTATTGAACGGGCAGAACGACCTGCCGCGCGAACCGCAGGCCGGCCTGTGCCAGGTCGTGACATAGACAGACCTCGTAGGCAGACTCGAGCAGCCCCGGCCCGAGATGGCGATGCACATCGATGGCAAAGCCGATGATTTGCCGGGTCAGGGCATCGATGTCTGCCTGGCTGTCTTCTCTTCGCCTCTCCGTCTCCATGTGAAAATTCTTGCCTGCCTCAATGATTGTCCCGGCTCTCCCCCCGCGTTTCCAGGATGTTGAGGTAGAGCGTCGCCGGTTCCAGGCAGCCGCCCTGGCCGAGCTGGCCGACCATGGAGCGGTAGATTTCCTCCCACGGCGTCTTGTGCAGCAGTTGCGGCGGGGTCCAGGCCGCCCGGCGGCGTTCCATCTCGCCTTCCGGCAGCAGCACGTCGACCTTCTGGGTGTTGAGGTCGATGCGGATGCGGTCGCCGGTCTGCAGGAGCGCCAGCCCCCCGCCCACCGCCGCCTCGGGCGAGACGTTCAGGATGCTGGGCGAGCCGGAGGTGCCGGACTGGCGGCCGTCGCCCATGGTCGGCAGGGCGTTGATGCCCGCCTTCAGCATCGCCGCCGGCGGCTGCATGTTCACCACCTCCGCACTGCCGGGATAGCCCACCGGGCCGCAATTGCGGATGATCAGCACCGACTGTTCCTCCACCCCCAGGGCGGGGTCGTCGAGGCGGTCGTGGTAGTCCTCCGGGCCCTCGAAGACGATGGCCTTGCCTTCGAAGACGTTGGGGCGGTCGGGGTCGGAGAGGAAGCGGCTGCGGAACTCCTTGTCGATCACGCTGATCTTCATCACCGCGCTGTCGAAGATGTTGCCGGAGAGCACGACATAGCCGGCGCGCTCCATCATCGGCTTCTCGTAGCTGCGGATCACCTCGCGGTCCCCATCGACCACCAGCGCCAGGTTCTCGCCCAGCGTCTTGCCGTTCACCGTCATGACGTCCAGGTGCAGCTTGCCGGCCTTGGCCAGTTCCTTCAGCACCGCGGGCACGCCGCCGGCGCGGTAGAACATTTCTCCCAAAAACCGCCCGGCCGGCTGGAGATCGACCAGCAGCGGGATTTCCGGGCCCAGGCGCTGCCAATCGTCCAGCGTGTGCTCCACCCCCATGTGCCGCGCGATCGCCACCATGTGGATCGGGCAGTTGCTGCTGGCCCCCAGCGCCGCGGCCGCGACCACCGCGTTCTCGAACGCCTTTTTCGTCATGATGTCCGACGGGCGCAGCTTCTCGCGCACCATCTCCACGATGCGCTTGCCGGTCAGATAGGCCATCTGCCCGCGCTCCCGATACGGCGCGGGGATCGCCGCACAGCCAGGCAGCGACATGCCCAGCGCCTCGGCCAGCGAGTTCATCGAGGTGGCGGTGCCCATGGTGTTGCAATGCCCGATCGAGGGGGCCGAGGAGCACACCATGTCCATGAATTCGTCGTAGCCGATCTTGCCCTCGGCATGCAGCTTGCGGCCTTCCCAGACGATGGTGCCGGAGCCGGACAGCCGCCCCTTCCACCAGCCGTCCAGCATCGGCCCGCCGGAGAGCGCGATGGCCGGGATGTTCACGGTGGCAGCCCCCATCAGGCAGGCCGGCGTGGTCTTGTCGCAGCCGGTGGTCAGCACCACGCCGTCGATCGGGTAGCCGTGCAGCACCTCCACGAGCGAAAGATACGCGAGATTGCGATCGAGCGCGGCGGTGGGCCGCTTCAGCGTCTCCTGGATCGGGTGGATCGGGAATTCCAGCGGGATGCCGCCGGCGTCGCGGATGCCGTCGCGGACCCGGCTGGCCAGCGCGATGTGGTGGCGGTTGCAGGGGGCGATGTCGCTGCCGGTCTGGGCGATGCCGATGATCGGGCGGCCAGTCTGCAACTCCTCGCGTGTCAGGCCGAAATTGAGCTGGCGCTCAAGATACAGCGCGGTCATCGAAGGGTTGGACGGGTTGTCGAACCAGCGCTGGCTGCGCAGGCGATGGTCGGTTTCGTCATGGGCCATGGCTGGTCTCCCCAAGCAAGAAAGAATCTTCTTTCTTTGAAAAAAAAGAAGCAAAAAAACTTTTTCCCATTTGCACCCGTCCCTCCCGGGGAAGACGGGTGCCAGCGGGGGAAAGTTTTTTGGTTCTTTTTTTCAAAAAAGAACGTGCTTACTTCCCGAACTTATCGGCAAGCGTCTTGCGCATCGCCGTCCCGTTGTCGCGCCACCACGACGCCAGGATCGTCGCGTCCCACCCGATGCAGAAGTGCTTCACGCCCATTTCCAGATACGGCGCGGCCATCGAAATATCGCCGAGTTCGATGCGCGGGTGCAGGCCCAGGCGCAGCGCGGTTTCGATGGTCTTGCGCTCGGCGGCCTTCACGTCGGGGTGGGCGCGGTTGTGCGGCTGGCCGATGCTCATCGCGTAGTCCGCCGCGCCGAACTGCACCATGTCGATGCCCGGCACGGACAGGATGCTTTCCAGGTCTTCGACGCATTGGCGCTTCTCGACCATGATCGCCACCACCACGTCATCCAGCGCCTGGATGTAGTTGGGGTTGCCCACGTCGCGGTTGGTGCCGACATCGCGGCGCATGCCCACGCCCATCAGCCCGCGCCGGCCCGGCGATTCGGCGCGCACCGCCATCACCGCGCTGCGGGCGTCGTCCACGGTGCGGATGTCGGCGAACAGCACGGACTGGAAGCCGCTGCCGATCGCGCGCATCGCCTGGTGGGTGTATTCGCCTTGCTCGATCTTGATCATGCCGGCAACGCCGGACAGCTCGAACGCGCGGCCCAGATTGTCCAGATCGTGCATGGAGAACGGGGCGTATTCGGCGGTGAACTCGATGTAGTCATACTGGCCGCTGGCGCCGACCAGCTCCACCAGCGTCGGCCACACCGACAGGATGTGGGTGCCGAGCGTCGGCTGGCCGGATTTCAGTTTTTCGCGGAACTGGTTGGTGCGCATCTTGTGGCTTCCTCCTGGATGGATGGACGGTATCAGCCCGCCAGCCGGCTTGCCAAATCCCGGCCGCGCGCGGCGGCATCGCGGGCCATGCTGGCGCAGAGCCCGGTGTAGGCGGCGGGGTCCAGCAGCCGGGCCAGGGCGGCCTGGTCCATGTGCGCGGTCACCCGCGGATCGGCGGACAGCAGGGCGGCGAAGTCCGCGCCCTTGACGAAGGCATCCTGCGCCGCGTCGTAGATGGCGTCGTGCGCGTGCTGCCGCCCGATCGCCAGGCCGAGGTCCAGCATGACCGCCTCGGCCATGATCAGCCCGCCACCCAGGTCCAGGTTCGCCCGCATCCGCGCGGGATCCAGGCGCAGGCCGCGGCAGACCTCGGCCAGGCGGGCCAGCATGTCGCCGGTGGCGATGCAGGCGCGCTGCTCGGCGGTGCCCATCATCAGCGTGCTGGTGCGGTCGGCCTCGTGCTCCGTCATCATGGCTTCCAGGGCCAGCGGCACCTGGGCGCGCACCTCGGCACCGGTGGCGATGATGTCCTGGCACAGCTTCGGATTGCGCTTCTGCGGCATGGTGGAGCTGCCGACGGTGCCGGGGGGGACCGGCTCTTCGACCTCGCCGAATTCGGTCTTCATCAGGGTGTAGATCTCGCGCCCGATCTTTCCCCCCGTCGCGGCCAGCAGGCCCAGCAGGCAGATGTTCTCTGCCAGGTGATCGCCGATCGAGCGGGCGGGGACCGCCATGTCGCCGAGGCCGAGGTGGCGGGCGATGCCGGCCTGCACCGCCGGCCCCTGCTCCCCCAGCGAGGCATAGGTGCCCGCCGCCCCGCCCAGCATCGCCACGAACAGCCGCGGGGCGGCCTGCTGCAGGCGTTCGGCGTGGCGCATCAGCTCGTCGATCCACACGGCCACCTTGAAGCCGAAGGTGGCCGGCACGGCGTGCTGGCCGTGCGTGCGCCCGGCGATCGGCATCTCCGCGCCGCGCTCCGCCAGCTCGGCCATGGCGCGCAGCACCTCGCCGATCTGGCGCAGGAAGATCGCGTGCGCCTGGCGCAGCACCAGCAGGTCGCCGGTCTGGGTGATGTTCTGCGTGGTGGCCCCCCAATGCACCCAGCCGCCATGCGGCTCGCCGACGATGCGGCCCAGCTCCCACACCAGCGGCACCAGGGTGTGGCCGGTGCGGGCGAAGCCCTCGCTGAGCGCCGCGCGGTCCATCAGGGCGAGCTTGGCCTTCGGCACGATCGCATCGCGCGCGGCGGCCGGGATGATGCCCAGCTCCGCCTGCGCCACCGCGAGTGCCGCCTCGACGTCGAGCCAAGCCTGCCAGCGGTTGTCCAGCGTGTAGAGCCGGCGCAATCCGGGGTCGGCGACGCGGCTGGCGGTCGGCAGGTCGGACATGCTGGTTCCCCCGGGTTTCCCGGGCGGAGCCTACCAGACGAAGCGCGGCAGGGAAGCCAGCGGCGCCAGCCCGGCCGCGGCGGCGGCGGCGTCGATGCGGGCGGGATCGCCGCCCAGCTCCGCCTCGTGAATGCCGCCCAGCACCCAGCAGGACGGGATGCCGCGGCTCTTCGCCCCTGCGATGTCAGTGCGCAGCGAGTCGCCCACGGCCAGGGTGCGCGCCGCATCGGTGCCCAGCATCGCCAGCACCGGGCTGTAGATCGCCGGATCGGGCTTGCCCAGCCAGCGCGCCTCGCCCCCGATTTCCTCATACCGCTGCGTCAGCGCGCCGGCGCAGATGAGCCGAACGCCGCCGCGGATCACCTCCAGGTCGGGATTGGCGCAGATCATGGGCAGCCCGGCGCGGTGGAAGGACTGCAACAGCGCCTCCCAGTCCCCAACCTCGGTCGGGCCGCCGAGGTCATCCGGGCCAGTGTTGAGCACGAACTCCGCATCCTCCGGCCGCTCCACCAGGTCGAGGTCGAGCGTGTCGAACACATTGCGGTCGCGCACCGGGCCCAGGTGATACATCCGCCGCCCCAGCGCCGCGAACCATGGATCATCGCGATCGCGCAGCGCCATGTGCGCCGCCTCGCCGCTGGTCAGGATGCCGGTGTAGAGATCGTCGGCGATCCCCATGCCCCGCATCGCCGCCTGCGCCGCATGGGCCCGGCGCGGCGCGTTGGACAGCAGCACCGCCGGCTTGCCCAGGGCGCGGATCTGCGCCAGGCAGTCGGCCGCGCCGGGATAGGCGGTGACGCCGTCATGGATGACGCCCCACAAATCCAGGATGAAGCCGTCATGGCTGCGGGCGAGGGATTCGAAGTGGTGGAGATGTTTCATAAAACCTCAATCAAGCAAGAATCTTCTTTTTGTGAACAAAA
Source organism: Acetobacteraceae bacterium (assembly GCA_044369385.1). Classification (GTDB taxonomy): domain Bacteria; phylum Pseudomonadota; class Alphaproteobacteria; order Acetobacterales; family Acetobacteraceae; genus CAMDGX01. The sequence goes on from JBIPLY010000008.1 coordinate 5,336, forward strand.
AGAAGCAAAAAAACTTGATCCGTTTGAAAGCTAACCTAAGTGGATGAAAGTTTTTTGGTTCTTTTTTTCAAAAAAGAACGCACTTCCTTTCTACACATCCATCCCCACCGCATCCGCAACCGAGGCGATCCCCTGCCGCCCCAGCGCCGCCGCAAGCTGCCGCTTGATCCGCCCGACCAGCGCCGGCCCGACATAGGAGAACTCGGAATACACCTGCGCCAGGCTGGCCCCGGCCCGGATGCGCGCCAGCGCGTCCTCCCCGGTGGCGATGCCGCCGACGCCGATCAGCGTCAGCGCCCCGCCCTGCGCCTTCATGTGCCGTGCCACCGTCAGCAGCGCGCCCTGCGCCAGCGGCTTCAGCGGCCGCCCCGACAGCCCGCCGGCCTGGCGCGCATTGGCCGAGCGCAGCCCGGACGGGCGGCGGATGGTGGTGTTGCTGACGATCAGCCCGTCCAGCCCTTCTTCCAGCGCCGCGTCGACCACGCTGCGCAGCCCGTCATCGGACAGGTCCGGCGCCACCTTGACCAGCAGCCGCGGCCGGTTCGGCACCGCGGCGACCACCGCGCGGAGGATCGAACGCAGCCGCGCCTCCCCCTGCAGGTCGCGCAGCCCGGGGGTGTTGGGGGAGGAGACGTTGATCACCGCATAGTCGCAATGCGGCGCCACGGCGGCGATCAGCGCGGCATAGTCCCGCTCCGGGTCCGAGCCGTCCTTGTTGAGCCCGACATTCGCCCCCACCGGCACCCCGGCGGGGCGCGCGGCGGCCAGGCGCGGGACATAGGCGTCGATGCCCTCGTTGTTGAAGCCCATGCGGTTGATCACCGCCCGGTCCTCGGACAGCCGGAACAGGCGCGGGCGCATGTTGCCTTCCTGCGGCCGCGGCGTGACCGTGCCGACCTCGACAAAGCCGAAGCCCAGGCGCGCCAGCGGGCGGATGGCGCGCGCGTTCTTGTCGAAGCCGGCGGCGATGCCGAGCGGATTGGCGAAATCCAGCCCCAGCGCCCGCACCGCCAGGCGCGGATCCGGCGCCGCGCGATCCCGCCCCGCCAGGCCCCAGCCCAGCGCCCACAGGCCGAACCCATGCGCCGCCTCGGGATCCATGAGACGAAGCAGGGGCATCGCGGCCGAGGCGAGAACGGGGGTCATAGCGATGGTTGTGCCGCGATTGGCCCGGCTTGGGAAGCGCCCGGTTCACCCGGCCAGCGCGCTGGTCGCCACCCCGCGCGCGGCACTCGCCTCGGTGACGAACAGCACCCGCCCGCCCTCTGGCGCGGAGACCAGCATCATGTCGCCGGCGGCCAGCATGTCGGCGGCCGGGGTGAAGAAACCCTGCCCGGCAATGTGCGCCAGGCTGGCGCCGGCCCCCTTGTAGTGCCACAGCGTGAAGCCCTGGGCATAGGCGAGAACCGAAAGGTTGCGGATGGCGAAGGTCATGGCGCGACTCCGGAAAAAAAGCAGGCCGCACCCCGATGGGAATGCGGCCCGAGTTTGGGAGGAAGAGAGAGAAAGTCCCGAGCGGGCGGTCATGGCTCGCCCCTCGATGCAGCGAGGTTATGCGACCCGATCGCCGCGAGTCAAGGACTATTTTCCTTTTTCTGCGACAAAGGTTCCAGCAATCCCTTCACGCGCAGCGGCTCGTCCAGCCGGTCCAGCGCTTCGGCCCACAGAAACGCGTCGGCGCGCTCCGAGGGCGCGCGCGGATCGGGCGCCATGCCGCGCTCGCCCCAGCGCCGCAGGGCGCGGGCATGGTCCAGCCCGATGGCGCCGAGCCGGTACAGCAGGTCCAGCGCCCGGATCACATCATCCGGCTCGCAGGGGCGCGGGATGCGCGGCCCGCCGCCATGCACCCCATCGCGCCGGGCGGCCAGCGCGCCGATGGTCCAGAACCAGGCCTGCTCCGCCCCGGCGAACGGCGCCGCCGGCGGTGCGGTCCGCACCGGGCGCAGCGGCAACGGCGTGCGCGGGCGGGCGGCCACGCTCGCCGCGAACGCGCGGGAGGTGGCCACGCTGGGCGGCCGGCCACTGGGCGGCGGCGGGCTGAACGACCGTTGGCGGAAGCCCGGGTGGCGCAGCGGCGCGGGGCTGTGCGGGGTGCCAGCGGCGTGTGCGGAGGTGTGCGGCGCGGAGGTGTGCGGAGTCATCGCATGTCCTGTTCGACTGTTTGGAACATATCGTGAACATACAAGCAGCATCCGGCCTTCCGTTGCAAGCCCCAAATCGCTCTTTTTTCCTAGTCGAATCCGGGAACATTCCTATAGGCTGCGCACAGCCCGATTCGGGCCGATTGCGAGCGCCCGATTCGGGCAGGAGACCGAGCGATGAAGCATGGCGATGTATGGCGCGCACTGGACACGCTGGCGGCGGAGAACGGCCTGTCCGCCTCCGGCCTGGCGCGCAAGGCCGGGCTGGATGCCACCACCTTCAACGTGTCCAAGCGGATCATGCCCGATGGCCGCGCCCGCTGGCCCAGCACCGAAAGCGTCGCCAAGGCGCTGGACGCGGTCGGCGCCGGGGTGGACAGTTTCGCCGCCCTGGTCCAGGGCGCCCGCGCCCTGCCGGGCGCCGCCCGCTCGGTGGCCAGCCGGCGCATCCCGCTGATCGGCCTGGCGCAGGCCGGCGGCGAGGGCTTCTTCGACGATGGCGGCTTCCCGGTCGGCGGCAGCTGGGACGAGGTCGGGCTGCCGGAGGTCAACGACCCCAACGCCTATGCGCTGGAGATCAGCGGCGATTCGATGGAGCCGGTCTATCGCGACGGCGACCTGGTGCTGGTCTCCCCGGCCGCCCCCCTGCGCCGCGGCGACCGGGTGGTGGCGCGCACCGTGACCGGCGAGGTGATGGCCAAGGAGCTCACCCGCCGCTCCGCGCGACGCATCGAGCTCAAGAGCCTCAACCCCGCCTATCCCGACTATGCCTTCGACCTGTCCGAGGTGGTCTGGATGCATCGCATCGTGTGGGCGAGCCAATAAGGCTCAGTACACCACCACGCTGCGGATGCTCTCGCCGCGGTGCATCAGGTCGAAGCCCTCGTTGATGCGCTCGAACGGCAGGACGTGGGTGATCAGGTCGTCGATGTTGATGCGCCCGTCCATGTACCAGTCGACGATCTTCGGCACGTCGGTGCGGCCGCGCGCGCCGCCGAACGCGGTGCCCATCCAGGTGCGGCCGGTGACGAGCTGGAACGGGCGGGTGTTGATCTCCTGCCCCGCCCCGGCGACCCCGATGATGACGCTCTTGCCCCATCCACGTCGCGTGCATTCCAGCGCCTGGCGCATCAGCGTGGTGTTGCCGACGCATTCGAAGGAGTAATCGGCCCCGCCCTTGGTCAGGTTGACCAGGTAGGGCACCAGGTCGCCTTCGACCTCCTTCGGGTTGACGAAATCGGTCATGCCGAACTTCTCCGCCATCGCCCGGCGGCCGGGGTTGATGTCGACCCCGATGATCTGCTCGGCGCCGACCATGCGCAGGCCCTGGATCACGTTCAGCCCGATGCCGCCCAGGCCGAACACCACGGCGCGGCAGCCCAGCTCGGCCTTGGCGGTGTTGATCACCGCGCCGATGCCGGTGGTCACCCCGCAGCCGATGTAGCAGACCTTCTCGAACGGCGCGTCCTCGCGGATTTTTGCGAGTGCGATCTCCGGCAGCACGGTGAAATTCGAGAACGTGCTGGTGCCCATGTAGTGCGCGATGCTTTCGCCGTCGCAGGAGAACCGGCTGCTCCCGTCCGGCATCACGCCGCGGCCCTGGGTGGCGCGCAAGGTGATGCAGAGGTTGGTCTTGCGGCTGAGGCAGTACTCGCAGTGGCGGCATTCCGGCGTGTAGAGCGGGATGACGTGGTCACCCTTCTTCAGGCTGGTGACCCCCTTCCCCACATCCACCACGATGCCGGCGCCCTCATGCCCCAGGATGGCCGGAAAGATGCCCTCCGGATCGGCGCCGGAGAGGGTGAACTCATCGGTGTGGCAGATTCCCGTCGCCTTGATCTCCACCAGCACCTCGCCCTCGCGCGGGCCTTCCAGGTCGACGGTTTCCAGGCTCAGCGGGGCACCGGCCTTGCGGGCGACGGCGGCACGGGTCTTCATCGGGCGATCCTCCTCGGGGCGGTGGCGCAATCTGCCGAATTCCACCGCGCCGGATCAACCGTGGGAGGGCGGCGCGCCGGATCAACCGGGATGCGTGGCGGGCGGCAATATGGTATGCAAGACCAGAGGTGTTGCGATGGATCATCCCGAACCGAAGCCCAGGCTGCCCGAAATCGCCGCCCCGGTTGACGAGGCGAAACTGGACGCGTTCATCCGCAGCCCCGCGTTCGACCAGTTCCTGCTCGACTGTTTCGCGGACGGGATCCGCGAGGCGATGGAGGAGTACCGCGCGCTCGGCCTGGACCGCCCGGCGGCCGAATAGCGGAAACCGGTGCCGACCGTCCTGATCCTCGGCGGCGTCAATGGCGCGGGAAAGTCGTCGCTGGCGCGCGCCATGCTGAAAACGCCACAGTTCCGCGACGTGCCTTTTCTGAATGCCGACATCTTCGCCGCGCGCCTGCGCCTGGAGCGCCCGGAGCTGGGGCTCGCGGCCGCCAATTTCGCCGGGCTGCGCATGGTGGCGGAAGGCCATGAGCAGTTCTTGCGAGAGCGACGTTCATTCATCTCGGAAACCGTGCTGGCGAATGTCAGCTATCGGACCCTTTGCGATCGTGCCCACGCCGCGGGATTCAGGGTGGAGTTGGCCTATGTCGCGATCGCCGATGTCGAGGAGTCGTTGCGGCGCGTCCGCATACGCGTCGCCAAAGGCGGGCATGACGTGCCGGAAAAGGACGTGCGGCGCCGCTGGGCCTTGTCGCACGACAACCTCGCCTGGTTCGCCCAACATGCCGACGAGGTCCGCGTCTACGACAATTCACGGTTCGGCATGGCTTCGCGGCTGATCGCCATGGCGACCGACGGCCAGGTCACACTTCAAGCCGGCATTTTGCCAGAGATCGACCGCGTCCTCGCCCCGTTCGCCACACCCTGACCCGCCGGAGTGCCCGCCCATGCCCGTCATCAACCGCATCGCCGCCGACGCCGAGACGCTCACCGAATGGCGCCGCGACCTGCATGCGCATCCCGAGCTGGGGCTGGAGGAGCATCGCACCAGCCAGGTGGTGGCCGACAAGCTGGCCTCCTGGGGCATCACGGTCACCCGCGGCCTCGCCGGCACCGGGCTGGTCGGCACGCTCTCGGCCGGCAGCTCGAAGCGCGCCCTCGGCATCCGGGCGGACATGGATTGCCTGCCGATGACCGAGGAGAACGATTTTCCGCACAAGTCGACGACTCCCGGGCGGATGCATGCCTGTGGCCATGACGGACACACCACCATGCTGCTGGGCGCGGCGAAGTATCTGGCGGAGACGCGCAACTTCGACGGCACGGTGCATTTCATCTTCCAGCCGGCGGAGGAAAATGCCGGCGGCGGGCGCATCATGGTCGAGGAAGGGCTGTTCCAGCGCTTCCCCTGCGACATGGTGTTCGGCGCGCACAACGACCCGCTGCTGCCGCTCGGCACCATCACGGCGGTGGCCGGCAGCGTCTCGGCCGCCTCGGACCGCTTCATCATCACCTTGGCCGCCAAGGGGGGCCACGCCGCCCGGCCGCATCTGACCATCGATCCCGTGGTGGTCGGCAGCCACATCGTGCTGGCCCTGCAATCCATCGTCGCCCGTCGCACCGATCCGCTGAACAGCGCCGTGGTCTCCATCACCCAGTTCCATGCCGGCAGCGCGCACAACGTGATCCCGGACACCGCCACGCTCAGCGGCACCGTGCGCACCCTGCGCCCGGAGGTGCAGGACGAGGTCCAGCGCCTGTTGTCCCACATCGTCACCGCCACCGCCGAAGCCCACGAAGCCAGCGCCACCATCGACTACAAGCGGGGCTATCCCCCGGTGGTGAACAACGCCGAGGCCGCCGAGCGCGCCGCCCGGGCCGGGGCGAAGCTGCTGGGGGTGGAGAAAGTCCTGCGCCAGCGCCCCCCCAGCATGGGCGGCGAGGATTTCTCGTATATGGCCCAGGCGGTGCCCGGCTGCTTCGTGCGCATCGGCCAGGCCGAGGGGGCGCGCTTCGCGACCTCCGTCCACCACCCGAAATACGACTTCAACGACGCGATCCTGCCGCTGGGCGCCAGCTACTGGGCGACGCTGGTGGAACAGGAGCTGGCCCGCGAATGAGCCTGGCGCTCGCCACCTTCCTGCTCGCGGTGCCGGCGCTGTTCGCCATCGTGAACCCGCCGGGTGCGGCGTTCATCTTCAACGAGGTGACCGCGCATCTGACCGCCGCCCAGCGCCGCACGCTGTCGGACAAGGTGGCGCTGTACTCGCTCGGCGTGATGCTCGGCGCGCTGTGGGGCGGGGCCTATGTGCTGGAGTTCTTCGGCATCTCGCTCGCCGCCCTGCGGATTGCCGGCGGCGCGGTGGTGGCGGTGCGCGCCTTCGACCTGCTGAACGCGCCGGAGCGCCAGGAAGCGCGCAAGACCGAACAGGCCGAAAGCGGCGAGGGCGCGGTGGAGGCGATGGCCTTCTTCCCGCTCACCCTGCCCTTCACCACCGGCCCGGGCACCATCGCGGTCGCCGTGGCGCTGGGCGCGCAACGGCCGCGTGGCGGGGGCGAGGTGCTGTGGTTCTTCCTCGGCGCCTCGGCCGCCGCCGTGCTGATCGCCGCGGTGATCTGGCTGTCCTATCGCTCGGCAGACCGCATCGCCGGACTGCTGGGTGCCTCCGCCCGGCGCACCTTCGCCCGGCTGTCGGCCTTCCTGCTGCTGTGCATCGGGGTGCAGATCATGATCAACGGCGCAACCGAAGTCTGGCGCGGCCTCGGCTGACCTGCCGCCCGCCCGCGCCGCTTGCCGCCCTGTTGCCGATGGGCTAGTGGAGCCGCGATTCCTCGGACGCTGCGCGCGGTGCCGGACATGGTTCGGGGCCTCCGCGGCGTTCGGGCATGGTTCACGGTTTTCTCCCCGCGCAAGGACACTCCCCGGATGGCACGCAGCAAGATCGCCCTCGTCGGCGCCGGCAACATTGGCGGCACGCTGGCCCACCTCATCGGGCTCAAGGAGCTGGGCGATGTGGTGATGTTCGACGTGTTCGGCGGTGTTGCCGCCGGCAAGGCGCTGGACATCACGCAGTCCGGCCCGGTCGACGGCTTCGACAGCGCGATGTCCGGCGGCAGCGACTATGCCGCCATTGCCGGCGCCGATGTGGTGATCGTCACCGCCGGCTTCCCGCGCATGCCCGGCATGACCCGCGACGACCTGCTGACCAAGAATGCCAGCGTGATCGCCCAGGTGGCCGAGGGCATCAAGACCCATTGCCCGGACGCCTTCGTCATCGTCATCACCAACCCGCTCGATGTCATGGTGTGGGTGATGCAGCAGAAATCCGGCCTGCCGGCGAACAAGGTCGTCGGCATGGCCGGCGTGCTGGACAGCAGCCGCTTCCGCCTGTTCCTGGCGCACGAGTTCAATGTCTCGGTCGAGGACGTGACCGCCTTCGTGCTCGGCGGGCATGGCGACACCATGGTGCCGCTGACGCGCTATTCCACCGTCGCCGGCATCCCGATCCCCGACCTGATCAAGATGGGCTGGACCACGCAGGAGCGGATCGACGCTATCGTTGCGCGCACGGCCAATGGCGGCGGCGAGATCGTTAAGCTGCTGGAAAGGGGAAGTGCGTTCTATGCCCCCGCGGCCAGCGCCATCGCCATGGCCGAGAGCTACCTGCGCGACAAGCGCCGGGTTCTGCCCTGCGCGGTGCAGCTCAACGGCGAATACGGAATGGACGGGCTCTATGTCGGCGTGCCGGTCGTGATCGGCAAGAACGGCGTGGAGAAGATCATCGAGGTCGAGTTCACCGCCGCCGAGAAGGCCGCGTTCGACAAGTCCTGCGACGCCGTGAAGGGCCTGATCGAAGACTTCAAGAAGCTGGGGGTCTAAGCCGCATGAACATCCACGAATACCAGGCCAAGGAACTGATCCGGCGCTACGGCGTCGCGGTGCTCGACGGGCATGTCGCTTGGACGCCCGAGGAGGCAGTGGAAGCCGCGAAGAAGCTTCCTGGCCCGGTCTTCGTGGTGAAGTCCCAGATCCATGCCGGCGGGCGCGGGGCCGGCCGCTTCGCCGACGACCCCAACGGAAAAGGCGGCGTGCGCATCGCCAAATCGCATGACGACGTGCGCGCGGCGGCCGAGGCGATGCTGGGCCACACCCTGGTCACCAAGCAGACCGGCCCGGCCGGAAGGCGCGTGAACCGGGTCTATGTGGAAGCCGGCTGCGACATCGCCCGCGAGCTGTACCTGTCCCTGCTGGTGGATCGGGAGACCGCGCGCGTCACCATCGTCGCCTCCACCGAGGGCGGCATGGCGATCGAGGACGTGGCGCATGACACTCCGGAGAAGATTTTGCGGGTTGCCATCGACCCCGCCGCCGGCGCCTGGCCCTACCAGGCGCGCAAGCTCGGCTATGCGCTCGGCCTGTCCGGCGCGCAGATCAAGTCCTTCGCCGGCTTCGTCGACGCGCTCTACAAGGCGTTCATCGACCTCGATTGCGCCATCGTCGAGATCAACCCGCTGGTGGTCACCGGCGCCGGCGCCGTGGTGGCGCTGGATGCCAAGATCAGCTTCGACGACAACGCGCTGTATCGCCACCCCGACCTGGAGGCCCTGCGCGACGAGGCGGAGGAGGACCCGAAGGAGCTGGAAGCGGCCAAGCACGCCCTGAATTACGTGGCGCTGGACGGCACCATCGGCTGCATGGTCAACGGCGCCGGCCTGGCCATGGCGACGATGGACATCATCAAGCTGTATGGCGCCGCCCCGGCCAACTTCCTCGATGTCGGCGGCGGCGCGACGAAAGAGCGGGTGACCGCGGCGTTCAAGATCATCCTGTCCGACCCGAACGTGGAGGGCATCCTGGTCAACATCTTCGGCGGCATCATGCGCTGCGACGTGATCGCCGAGGGCGTGGTGGCCGCCGCGCGCGAGGTTTCGCTCAGCGTGCCCCTGGTGGTGCGGCTGGAGGGCACCAATGTGGAGCTGGGCAAGGAGATCATGGCCAGGTCCGGCCTGCCGATCATTTCCGCCGACAACCTCGCCGATGCCGCCGAAAAGGTCGTCCGCGCCGTGAAGGAAGCCGCCTGATGGCCATTCTGGTCGACGCCAACACCAAGGTCATCACCCAGGGCTTCACCGGGGCGCAGGGCACGTTCCATTCCGAACAGGCCCTGGCCTACGGCACGAAGATGATGGGCGGCGTGACCCCGGGCAAGGGCGGCTCCACCCATATCGGCCTGCCGGTGTTCGACACGGTGGCCCAGGCGGTCGCCGCCACCGGCGCCAACGCGACGGCCATCTACGTGCCGCCGCCGTTTGCCGCCGATGCCATCCTGGAGGCGATCGACGCGGAACTCCCGCTGATCGTCTGCATCACCGAGGGCATCCCGGTGCTGGACATGGTGCGGGTCAAGCGCGCCCTCTCGGGCAGCAAGTCCCGCCTGATCGGCCCGAACTGCCCCGGCGTGATCACCCCCGATGCCTGCAAGATCGGCATCATGCCCGGCCACATCCACCGCCGCGGCAAGGTCGGCATCGTCTCGCGCTCCGGCACCCTGACCTATGAGGCCGTCGCGCAGACCACGGCCGCCGGCCTCGGCCAAAGCTCCTGCGTCGGCATCGGCGGCGACCCGGTGAAGGGCACGGACTTCATCGAAGTCCTGGAAATGTTCCTGGCCGATGCCGAGACCGAGATGATCATCATGATCGGCGAGATCGGCGGCGCCAGCGAGATCGACGCCGCCGAGTTCCTGGCCCGCAACAAGGTCAAGAAGCCCACCGTCGGCTTCATCGCCGGCGCCACCGCCCCCCCGGGCCGGCGCATGGGCCATGCCGGCGCGGTCATCTCCGGCGGGCGCGACACGGCGGCGGCGAAGTTCGAGGCGATGCGCCTGGCCGGCATCCATGTCGCCGAAAGCCCGGCCGCGCTGGGCAGCACGATGGTGGCGGCGATCAAGGGGTAGGAAGGAAGCATGTTCTTTTTTGAAAAAAAGAACCAAAAAACTTTTCCCCCTTTGCACCCGGCTCCCCCGGGACCGACGGATGCAAACGGATAAAGTTTTTTTGCTTCTTTTTGTTCACAAAAAGAAGACTCTTCCTTGTCTTCAAGCAGCAGTGAGAACCAAGCCATGGCCGGCGTCGATCTTCTCGCAACCGCCTTCAACGGCGCCAACGCCGCCTTCATCGCCGAGCTGTACGCCCGCTGGGTGGCCAATCCCGGCAGCGTCGATGCCAGCTTCGCGGAGCTGTTCGCCGCCCTGAACGACGAGAGCCGGTCGATCCTGGCCGATGCCTCCGGCGCCTCCTGGGCGCCGCGGGCCTGGTCGGGCGAATCGCCCGACACCGCGCCGCCCGCCCCGGCCAAGGGCGCCAAGCCCGCCGCCGCCACGCCGAGCGCCCCCGCCCCCAGCGCCGACGAGCTGCGCGCGGCGACCAAGGACAGCCTGCGCGCGCTGATGATGATCCGCACCTATCGCGTGCGCGGCCATCTCGAAGCCCGGCTCGACCCGCTCGGCCTGCAAGTGCCGAAGCCGCATCCGGAGCTGGACCCCGCCACCTACGGCTTCGCCGAGGCCGACCTGGACCGCCCGATCTTCATCGACCACGTCCTCGGCCTGGAAACCGCCACCCCGCGCCAGATCCTGAAGGTGCTGCGCGAGACCTATTGCGGCCCGATCGGCGTCGAGTTCATGCACATCCAGGACCCCGACCAGAAGGCCTGGATCCAGCGCCGGGTAGAGGGCGCGCCCTGGGCAACCGCCTTCGGGGCCGAGCAGAAGAAGACCATCCTGAAGCAGCTGACCGAGGCGGAGGGCCTGGAATCCTTCTGCCAGCGCCGCTTCGTCGGCACCAAGCGCTTCGGCCTGGAGGGCGGCGAGGTCACCATCCCGGCGCTGCAGGCGATCATCGAGACCGCGGCGCGCGATGGGGTCAACGAGATCGCCATCGGCATGCCGCATCGCGGCCGGCTGAACACGCTGGTGAACGTGGTCAAGAAGCCATACACGCAGCTCTTCAGCGAGTTCGGCGGCGAAAGCTTCAAGCCCGACGACGTCCAGGGCTCCGGCGACGTGAAATACCACCTCGGCACCTCGGTCGATGTCGAGATCGCCGGGCGGAAGGTGCATCTGTCGTTGCAGCCCAATCCCTCGCACCTGGAGGCGGTCGATCCGGTGGTGGTCGGCAAGGTGCGCGCGCGTCAGGACATGGCCGGCGACACCCACGCACGGCGCAGCGTGATGGCGATCGTGATGCACGGCGACGCCGCCTTCGCCGGCCAGGGCCTGGTCTACGAGACCCTGGCGATGAGCCAGCTGATCGGCTACCGCACCGGCGGCACCGTCCACCTGATCGTCAACAACCAGATTGGCTTCACCACGGTCCCGGCCCATGCCTATTCCGGGCTGTATTGCACCGATGTCGCCAAGGCGATCCAGGCGCCGATCCTGCACGTCAACGGCGACAATCCGGAGGCGGTGGTCTGGGCGGCGCAGATGGCCACCGAATTCCGCATGACCTTCGGCTGCGACTTCGTGCTGGACATCGTCTGCTACCGCCGCCACGGCCACAACGAGACCGACGAGCCGGCCTTCACCCAGCCGATCATGTACAAGGCGATCAAGGAGCTGAAGACCACCCGCACGCTGTATGCGGAGAAGCTCGCCGCCGAGGGCGTGCTGACCCCGTACGACGCCAAGGAGATGTGGGACGGCTTCGCCGGCACGCTGGAAGACGCCTACCAGGCCGCCACCACCTACAAGCCGAACAAGGCCGATTGGCTGGAAGGCCACTGGTCCGGCCTGTCCACGCCGGAGCGCGAGTCCGAATGGACCGATGGCGACACCTCGCTGCCGGAGGAGGTCCTCAAGAAGATCGGCGCCGCGATCAGCACCGCGCCTGCCAATTTCGAGATCAACAGCAAGATCGCCCGCCAGCTCGACGCCAAGCGCACCGCCATCGAGACCGGCCAGGGCATCGACTGGGCCACCGGCGAGGCACTGGCCTTCGGCGGCCTGCTGCTGGATGGCCACCGCGTGCGCCTCTCCGGCGAAGACGTGCAGCGCGGCACCTTCAGCCAGCGCCACGCCGTGCTGATCGACCAGTCGACGCAGAACGAATACACCCCGCTGAACAACATCCAGCCCGACCAGAAAAGCATCGAGATCTACAACTCGCTGCTGTCGGAGGTCGGCGTGCTGGGCTTCGAATACGGCTATTCGCTGGCCGACCCCCGCACCCTGGTGCTGTGGGAGGCGCAGTTCGGCGATTTCGCCAACGGCGCGCAGGTCATCATCGACCAGTTCGTCGCCAGCGGCGAGACCAAGTGGCTGCGCATGTCCGGCCTGGTCATGCTGCTGCCGCACGGCCATGAGGGCCAGGGGCCGGAACACTCCTCCGCCCGGCTGGAGCGCTATCTCCAGCTCTGCGCCGAGCGCAACATGGCAGTGGCCAACATCACCACCCCGGCCAATTACTTCCACGCCCTGCGCCGGCAGATGAAGCGCAACTACCGCAAGCCGCTGGTGCTGATGACCCCGAAATCGCTGCTGCGGCACAAGCTGGCGGTGTCCCCGCTGGCCGATTTCGCCGCCGGCAGCCGCTTCCAGTATGTCATCCCGGAGGTCGACGCGATCGCGCCGGCCGCCGAGGTCAAGCGCGTCGTGCTGTGCACCGGCAAGGTCTATTTCGACCTGCTGGAAGCCCGCCGCACCCGCGGCATCAAAGACGTGGCGATCGTGCGCGTCGAACAGCTCTATCCCTTCCCGGTGATCTCGCTGCCGAAGGCGCTGGCGCCCTATGCCAAGGCCGAAATGGTTTGGTGCCAGGAAGAGCCGAAGAACAACGGCGCCTGGTACCATGTCGACCGCCGGATCGAGGAGGTGCTGGAGCCGCTCGGCATCGCCGCGAAGCGCCCCCGCCTGGTCAGCCGCAAGGCCGCCGCCAGCCCGGCCACCGGCCTGGCCAAGGTGCACGCCGCCGAACAGGCCGCCCTGGTCGACGAAGCCCTGACCGTTTGAAGCCCTGACCGTTTCCTGACAAAGACCGAGAACTGGACCCCCCTCCATGGCGACCGAGATCAAGGTGCCCACCCTGGGCGAAAGCGTCAGCACCGCGACGGTGGCACGCTGGATGAAGCAGCCCGGCGAGGCGGTGGCCGCCGACGAGCCGCTGGTGGAGCTTGAGACCGACAAGGTGACGGTCGAGGTCGGCGCGCCCGCCGCCGGCGTGATGGGCGAGATCATCGCCGCCGCCGGCGCCGAGGTGGGCGTGGGCGCCGTGCTGGGCCTGGTGCTGGAGGGCGGCGCCGCCGCCGCACCGGCCTCCGTCCATGCCAACCCGGCCGCCAATCCGCAGCCCGGCGTCAACGCGCCGCCCACCCCCTCCGGCCCCGTCGCCCGCCCGGCCACCCCGCCGGCGGATGTGGCCCCCCTGCCCGCCGCCGCCCGCATGATGGCCGATCGCGGCGTCGCCGCTGCCGCCGTCGGTGCCGGCACCGGCAAGGACGGCCGCATCACCAAGGGCGACGTGATCGATTTCCTCGCCCGCCCCGCCGCGGCGCCCACCGCCGCCGCCGCGCCGAAACCGCCGCGCGCCCTGGACAGCGGCGAGGAGCGGGTGAAGATGACCCGCCTGCGCCGCACCATCGCCGCCCGGCTGAAAGAGGCGCAGAACAACGCGGCGATGCTGACCACCTTCAACGAGGTGGACATGTCGGCTGCCATGGCACTGCGCGCCGAATACCGCGACACCTTCGAGAAGAAGCACGGCGGCGTCCGCCTGGGCTTCATGGGCTTCTTCATCAAGGCCTGCGTCGCCGCGCTGAAGGAGTTCCCCGCCGTCAACGCCGAGATCGACGGCGAGGACATCGTCTACAAGAATTTTGTTCATATGGGCATCGCCGTCGGCGGCGCGAACGGCCTGGTGGTGCCGGTGATCCGCCATGCCGACCAGATGAGCCTGGCCCAGATCGAAAAGACGGTGTCCGAATTCGGCCGCCGCGCCCGCGACGGCGCGTTGAAGCTGGATGAGCTGACCGGCGGCACCTTCAGCATCACCAATGGCGGCGTCTACGGCTCGCTGATGTCCACCCCGATCCTGAACCCGCCGCAATCCGGCATCCTGGGCATGCACAAGATCCAGGACCGCCCGGTGGCGATCGCCGGCAAGGTCGAGATCCGCCCGATGATGTACCTGGCGATGAGCTACGACCACCGCATCGTCGACGGCAAGGAGGCGGTGAGCTTCCTGGTGCGGGTCAAGGAAAGCATCGAGGACCCGCGGCGGTTGTTGCTGGAGATCTAAGACAAGCAAGCGGTTCTTTTTTGAAAAAAAGAACCAAAAAACTTTTCCCCGCTGGCACCCAACCCTCCCGAGGAAAGCCGGGTGCCAACGGATAAAGTTTTTTTGCTTCTTTTTGTTCACAAAAAGAAGACTCTTCCTTCCTTCCCGGAGCCCCTCAGATGCCCGACTCCTTCGACCTGATCGTGATCGGCGCCGGCCCCGGCGGCTATGTCTGCGCCATCCGCGCCGCCCAGCTCGGCATGAAGGTCGCCTGCGTCGAAAAGCGCGAGACCCTCGGCGGCACCTGCCTCAACGTCGGCTGCATCCCGTCCAAGGCGCTGCTGTCCTCCTCGGAGAAATACGCCGAGGCCCTCTCCCACCTGTCCGACCACGGCGTGATGGTCGAGGGCGTGAAGCTCGACCTCGCCCGCATGCAGGCGCGCAAGACCGAGGTCGTCACCGCCAACACCAAGGGCGTCGAGTTCCTGTTCAAGAAGAACAAGGTCACCTGGCTGAAGGGCGCCGCCCGCATCCTGGGCGCCGGGCGGGTGGACGTGTCCGGCACCGAATACGCCGCCAAGCACATCGTGATCGCCACCGGCAGCGAAAGCGCCCCCCTGCCCGGCGTCGAGGTCGATGAGCAGCGCATCGTCACCTCCACCGGCGCCCTGGAGCTCGCGAAGGTCCCCGGCCACCTGGTCGTCATCGGCGGCGGCGTGATCGGCCTGGAGCTGGGCAGCGTCTACAAGCGCCTCGGCGCCCAGGTGACGGTGGTGGAATTCCTCGACCGCCTGATCCCCGGCAATGACGGCGAGGTGGCCAAGCAGTTCGAACGCATCCTGACCCGCCAGGGCATGAAGTTCCGCCTCTCCACCAAGGTCACCGGCGCGAAGCTGGACGGCGATCAGGTGGCGCTCACCCTCGAATCCCTGAAAAAGGGCACCACCGAGACCCTCATGGCCGACGTCGTCCTGCTCGCCATCGGCCGCCGCCCGCACACCGAGGGCCTCGGCCTGGCCGAAGCCGGCATCGCCACCGACCCGCGAGGCCGCATCGTCACCGACATCAATTACGCCACCTCGGTGCCCGGCATCCACGCCATCGGCGACGTGATCGCCGGCCCGATGCTGGCCCACAAGGCCGAGGACGAAGGCGTGGCGCTCGCCGAAATCCTCGCCGGCCAGCACGGCCACGTGAATTACGCCGCCATCCCCGGCGTGATCTACACCTGGCCCGAAGTCGCCTCCGTCGGCGTGACCGAGGAACAGCTCAAGGAATCCGGCACCGAGTACAATGTCGGCAAATTCCCCTTCACCGCCAATGGCCGCGCCCGCGCGCTCGGCATGACCGACGGCTTCGTGAAGGTGCTGGCGGACAAGCGCACCGACCGCGTGCTGGGCTGCCACATCATCGGCCCCGAAGCCGGCACCCTGATCCACGAAATGGCCATCGCCATCGAGTTCGGCGCCTCCTCCGAGGACATCGCCCGCATCTGCCACGCCCACCCCACCCTGTCCGAGGCGGTGAAGGAAGCCGCCCTTGCCGTCGAAGGCCGGGCGTTGCACATCTAGCGGATGAGCACCCCCCTCACCCTCACCATGGGCGACCCCGCCGGCATCGGCGGCGAGCTGTCCATCCGCGCCTGGCTCGCACGGCGCACCGCCCGCCCCTTCGTGGCGCTGGACGACCCCGACCGCCTCGCCGCCATCGCTGCCAGAATGGGCGTGGATGTCCCGGTCCGCCCGGTAAACTCCCTGGGGCAGGGCGCGGACAGCTTCGCCCAGGCCCTGCCCGTCCTGCCCATCCGCCTCGCCGCCCCGGCCCTCCCCGGCGCGCCGAACCCCGCCAATGCGGCGGCCGTCATCGCCTCCATCGAACAGGCGACAAAGCTGACCCTCGCCGGCGAGGCCGCCGCCGTGGTCACCAACCCGATCCACAAATCCACCCTCTACGGCACCGGCTTCGCCCATCCCGGCCACACCGAATTCCTCGCCGCCCTGACCGGCGCCGCGCTGCCGGTGATGATGCTGGCCAGCCCCGGCCTGCGCGTGGTGCCGATCACGGTCCACGCCTCGCTGCGCCGCATGCTGGACATGATCACGGCCGAGCGCATCGTCGCCGTCACGCGCGTGACTATCGAAGCGCTACAGCGCCATTGGGGCATCGCCCGCCCCCGCGTCGCCATCGCCGGCCTCAACCCCCATGCCGGCGAGGACGGCACCATGGGCGAGGAAGAGATCACCATCATCGCCCCGGCCATCGCCCAGCTCCGCGCCGAAGGCCACGACGTCACCGGCCCGCTCGCCGCGGACAGCATGTTCACCCCGGAGATGCGGGCGCGCTACGACGTGGCGATGGGCATGTACCACGACCAGGCGCTGATCCCGCTGAAGACGCTGGACATGCACCACGGCGTGAACATCACGCTCGGCCTGCCGATCATCCGCACTTCGCCGGACCACGGCACCGCGTTCAATATCGCCGGCACCGGAAAGGCAGACCCGACCAGCCTGATCGCGGCGATCGACCTCGCGGCGGAGCTGACCCGCAAATAGGAAAAGCGCCGCGGCCCCCTCACGCCGCGTCGCGCGCCGCCGCCGCCGCGCACGCCACCGCGTCGCACGCTACTGGCAACAGGAAGCAGCGCAGCGTCACCACCATCGCCGCCGCCGGATCGCCCAGCAGCGCGATCGGGATCGCCGCCGCACCATCGGTCCAGCGGCACCGATGCCCATCCACCAGCTCGGCCGGATGGAACCCGCCCAACGCGTCCAGCCCCGGATCGTCCAGCGCCAGGCTGCTCTCCCGCCCCGCCTGCGCGACGGTGATGCGCTGCACCAGCACGCCCAGCCGCCGCGCATCCCCGGTGCCGAAGACCAGGCTCGGCCGAACCGCCGGGCTCGCCAGCAGCAGCGCCCGCGTCCCCGCCGGCACCGCAACCCGCCACAGCCCGGGCCCCGGCCGCTCCGCCACCATCGCCTGCCCATCGCAGCGCAGTTCCAGCCAAGCGGCCCCGCCGCCGGGGTTCGCTGGCGCCGCGGTGGGCCCGTCGGGCATCCGCACGCAGGCGGGGGAAGCTGGGGCCATCGCAGTCACCTCGCGGATCATCGAACCTCGCGCGCATGCCGAACCAGCAGCGCCAGGCGCTTCGGAAGAAGTGCGGTCTCGAACCGCGCACCGCGCGGCCCGCAACCTGCTCGGCCCGCACCCTGTCCCGTCCCCGATGAACGCAATGCTAAACCTCGGCACCCCGGCGCCGCCGCCGACCGAAAATCAGCGCGCGAAACCCCCGCCTCACGCCGGGTCGTATTTGCGGCAGAACGCCTCGGCCGTCATGGCGCGGAAATCCGCCAGCCCTGCCGCCAGCCGCCCATGCGGCCAGTCCCACCAGGCGATGCGCTCCAGCGCCGCGATGATCTCCGGCGCGAAGCGATAGCGCAGCACCCGCCCGGGCACGCCGACGACAATGGCAAAGGGCGGCACGTCGCGGCGCACCACCGCGCCGGCGCCGATCGCCGCCCCGGTGCCGACATTGACCCCCGGCAGGACGATGGCGCCATGCCCGATCCAGACATCGTGCCCCAGCGTGATGTGGTGATCGCGCCGCCACTGGAAGAACTCGGCATCGTCCGGCCCCATGCCATAGGCGCTGGAACGATAGGTGAAGTGGTTCAGCGCCACGCGCTCCAGCGGATGGTTGCCGGGATTGATGCGCGTATGCGCGGCGATCGAGCAGAATTTTCCGACCGTGGCATAGATGATGTCGGCGTCATGAACGATGTAGCTGTAGTCGCCGAAGCTGCATTCGGCGACCTTGGTCCGCGCGCCCACCTCGCAATACGCCCCGAAGCTCGAATCGCGCACCTGCGCGCTGGGATGGATCATCGGCTGCGCGCCCAGCCGTTTGGCCGCCGAGCCAGGGTCCTGGGTCACGTCAGCCCTCCTCAGGTCAGGTGCGGCGGAGCGCGCGCCGCGGTGTCGCTGCCCGCCACCATGCCATGGCTCGGCCACGGGATGAAGCCGGCCGCTTTTCCGTCGCCCGCGCCAGTGCGATAGAAGGGCGCCGGATGCAGGAGTTGAACCACATGACGGATTTGCGCGGGCGCGTCGCCCTGATCACCGGCGCCAGCCGCGGCATCGGCGCGGCCGTGGCCGTCGAGCTGGCCCGGCGCGGCGCCCACCTGGTGCTGATCGCGCGCACCGCCGGCGGGCTGGAGCAAACCGACGACCTGGTGCGCGCCGCCGGCGGCACCGCGACGCTGCTGCCGCTGGACCTGCGCGAGGGCGCGGCACTGGACATGGTCGGCCCGACGATCTTCGAGCGCTTCCGCCGGCTGGACATCATGGTCAGCAACGCCGCCATCATGGGCCGCGTCACCCCCGCGCCGCACATCGACATGCGCGACTGGGAGGAGGCGATGGCCGTGAACGTGAACGCCGCCCTGCGCCTGATCCGCAGCTGCGGCCCGCTGCTGCTGGCCGCGCCCATCGGCCGGGCGGTGTTCGTCAGCAGCCGGATTGTCGCCCGCCCCGGCGCCTTCTTCGGCATCTACGGCGCAACCAAGGCGGCGCACCACCATCTGGTGCAATGCTGGGCCGAGGAGACGCGCAGCAGCGCGCTGCGGGTCAACCTGGTCGATCCCGGCCCGGTCGACACCGCGATCCGCACCGGCGCCTGGCCCGGCGAGGACCGCAGCCAGATGCCCAAGCCGGCCGACGTGGCGCCGGGCATCGCCGCCCTGTGCCTGGACGCGGAAACCCGGCACGGCGAATTCGTCCGCGTCAGCCCGCTGCCGTTGTGAGCCCCCTGGCGGCCCGGCTATAAGACCCGCCATGATCGAAACGAGGATCGCCCGATGAGCATCGCCACCCGCCTGCGCCGGGCCGCCTTCGCCGCGCCGCTGGCCGCCGCATTGCTCGCCACCATGCCCGCACCCGCCGCCGCCCAGGCCCCCGCCCTGCCCCCTGCCCTGCCCCCCGCCCTGCCCAGCGCCGAAGGCGCGCGCGCCATCGCCGAGGCGGTGCGCGAATGGCTCGCCCGCCAGCTCGCCGGCATCGTCGATGTCGCCGCCCTGCCGCTGCAGGTCACCGCCGAGGGCGAAGCCTATCGCCTGGAAGTGCCGCTGGGCGGCAGCTATGCCGACGGCAACGTCGTGATCGCCCCGGCCGCGGTGGCGATCGCGGCCAGGCCGCTGGAGGCCGGGCGCTGGTCGATCGTCAGCGGCACGCTGCCGGCGGCGCTGGAGGTGGAGCTGAAGGACGCCTCCGGCGGCGCCCCGGGCCGGCTGCGGATCGGCATCGAGAGCCAGCAGCTCACCGGCACGCTGGACCCCAGCCTGGCCAGCCGCTCGGACTTCGTCACCACCGTCGCCGGCTACACCACGGAGATGATCACCGCCGCCGGCGTGCAGTCCTCGCGCATCGCCAGGCTCACCGGCCGCTCG
Source organism: Acetobacteraceae bacterium (assembly GCA_044369385.1). Lineage (GTDB taxonomy): Bacteria > Pseudomonadota > Alphaproteobacteria > Acetobacterales > Acetobacteraceae > CAMDGX01. Next base: position 25,137 of record JBIPLY010000008.1, read on the forward strand.
GAATGGCTGCCCAGCGCCCCCGGCCGGGTGACGATCCAGGGCGACAGCACGCTGGAGGGTTACAGCACCGCCTCGCCCCTGCCCGGCGGCCAGCAGGCCCGCGTCACCATCGACCGGCTGGGCGGGGCAACCCGCATCGAGAACTTCAACATGGCGGGCTTCGCCGAGCTGCTGCGCACCGCCTTCGCCCTGGGCAGCGCCGCCCAAGCTGGCAAGACCGCTGGCAAGCCCGAGGGCAGCGCACCGAAATCCGCCGGGCCGGAGGAAAAGGCCACCGCCCTGCGCATGATCGGCCAGATCGTCGGCATGTTGGACGCGATCGAGGCCGAGTACACCTACGACAACATCAAGGTCGACGGCGGCGCGCTGTTCAGCGGCAGCCTGCGCCGCTTCGGCCTGGGCTTCACCCTCGGCGCCCCGGATGGCCGCACCGACGTCAAGCTGAAGCTGTCGGCCGAGGGGCTGGAATCCCCGATGATCCCGCCCGGCCCGTGGCTGGAGTTCATCCCGCACAAGATCGCCCTGACCCCGCGTGTCGGCGGCGTCCCGAAGGAGGCGCTGCTCGCCCTGATCCGCCGCGCGGTCGAAACCGACGCCAAGGGGATCGACGCCGACGCGATGGCGCTGATCGCCGCCTATCCGGTGACGCTGGCCATCGAAGACCTGCTGATCGATCTCGGCCCGCTGCGGCTGAAGGGCGAAGGCACGATGGAAGTGCCCAACCTCGCCGATGCCGCCGGCGAGGCGGAGCTGCGCGCCACCGGGCTCGATGCCCTGATCCGCCGCGCCAATGCGGTGCCGGAGCTGAAGATGGCCGCCCCGGTGCTGATCTTCCTGAAGGGCATCGGCCGGCAGGAAGGCGCGGAGGTCATCTGGAACATCAGCTACGACGCCGGAAAAGTGACCGTCAACGACACCGACCTGTCAGACCTGATGCCCAAATAACCGGCGCGCGCGCACCGCGCCCACCAGCTCCTCCGCATCGCTGACCACCACCGTCGCCCCCGCCGCCGCCAGCTCCGCCCGCCCGCCATAGCCCCAGGCGACGCCGATCGCCGGGATATGGTTGGCATGCGCCGCCTCGATGTCATGCAGCCGGTCCCCCGCCAGCCCCGCACACGCCCGGCCCACCCCATGCGCCGCCAGGATATGCGCCGCCAACACCGCCTTGTCGTCGAACCGCCCGTCATCCTCGCTGCCATGGATGCCGCGGAAATGCCCCGCCAGGCCGAGGTTCTCCAGGATCGGCACCGCGAACCGCGTCCGCTTGGCGGTGCACAG
>JBIPLY010000595.1:0-2762 GCA_044369385.1 Acetobacteraceae bacterium
AAGCAGTTTTACATTCACTATCATCAGATTGATCACAATCGTGTGTTGTCTGGTCTCCGCACTTTTGAACTGGTAAATCCCGAATGGAGATACCCATATCACATCGTTCATCTGAATCGTAGTTCTGGTGCTCTGGTGATTCCTAAGATGACCTTCCATCGTTCATACTCAGGTGCTGATGGGTCTATTGTCATCAACCAAGCAATCCGCGATGAAGAGTTTGATCCAGAGACAGAGTTTGTACCAGTATCTGCAGCAAAGAACCCCGATCTATATCACATTCTTGCACACGAAAAACCAGTCATTCATACACTTGGAGAATAATGAACTTTACCCCTGAACAATACCGATTGATTTACACCGCAGTTCGTCGGTATCAAATTGAAAAAACCCTACACGATGGTAAGGAGTACAACGAATGTTCCGAGGTACTTGACGAACTCTTTGATCTGGTCTATACTCAGAGACAAGAACAACCCACCTGATCATGGTTATTTCCACAACTGAAAAGTTTCCTCATTCCTCTTTTCCTTTTCGTCTTGACTTGACTGAGGGAAAGGATAAACGAGTATGTTGGTTTGAGTGTCAAGCTCATGTAGATAAGTTTATCAAACAACATAAACTTAAAAAGAAAGATTATACTTTGACAATTAAAGATGACTGAACTTACATTAATCACTCTTTTGAACTTTGTTGCCACAGATTTTTGTTCCTCTAAAGTTAGAGGTATGGATACTTTGAAGTCAGTACTAGTTGCTTACTCAAAAGCAAATGATAAGTTCGGTGGTGCAAATGTTCGTAGAGTAGTTTTAAATTCCCCTGGACTTGAAGCTGCAGCAATTGCAATTGCTGTAAGTAAGTGCCCAGGTCAACTTTGAGGATAGACATGCAAGAATTTGAATGGATTGACGATTGTTTCCGAGTAGAAGAAAAGAAGTGGGGGACTTGGACTTCCTATGATAAGGAAGATAAAGAACTTATTACTTCTCTTCAGAAAGAACTCTGTATTTCTGCGACTCGTTGGTATCTAAAAAACAAACAAGAAGGCTTTGCCGAAAACAGTGTTAAATATGATGGTGTGGTAGGAGGCAAACTCTGATGTACGAACCCCAAATCAACGATTATGTTAGGTGGACAAAAGGAGTTGAGGGGTGGGTTTATTTCAAAGATAATGAATACATTACAATTGAAATTAGTGTAAAACCAAAGAACAAAGAAAATTATCAAGCTTGTTCAATTCATCGTAATGATCGTTTGATGGTGTTGTGTTACCATAGTCAATGGAAAGAGTTGGTACACATTAAATCAAGAGAATCAATTTATGAATAAAATTTTTATTGTTAAATGTAAAGAATAGTAATTATGATTAAAGTAATAGATGATGCAATCCCAAAAAGGTATCAAACTGAAATTATAGAAAAATTATTTCGACCGGCCTTTAAATGGGGGTATAGTCCTACAATTGTTAATCATAAAACTGGGGAAGGATTTGCCTATGGGTTTTGCAATCCACTAGGAAATTATAGTCAAGGTATAGTTGATTCTGAAAATTTCCATTTTTTACTTCCTTTAATTTATTGCATATCAGAAAAATCCGGAGTTGATTTTGAATCAATTTTAGCTGCTAGATCATTCTTACAAGTTCCAAGTAATTATGAAGAAAAATATGGACATTTTCATGTAGATTTTACTTTCCCTCATTTAGTATTTTTGTACTATGTAAATGACTCTGATGGAGATACGGTAATTTCCAAGAAAAAATATGACTATGTTACTTCAACTTTGGAGGAAATTGATGAATCATTAATTCTTGAAAGGGTAACTCCAAAACAAGGTAGAGTTGTAATTTTTGATGGTATGTATTATCATGCTGGCGGTATTCCTAAAAATAATCCTAGGTGTGTTATTAATTTTGATTTGTCAGTTAGTAAAAATATGAACTTCGTTAATTATCTACAAGGCTAAAAATATTATGTGGAGGCTCTGGTCAAAAGCTCTAGGCGAAAAGGCTCATAAAAAAGATCACATTGCAGATCAAATTGCAATTATTCGTACAATTATTTTTTCAACTTATTTAATTACTAATTGTTTTATCGTGGCTGGGGTCATACGACACTGGAATGACACCGCTCCAGTAATTTATATTGAGATTAAAGATGGATCACCACTCCCCGAAGCCTGATACTAGAATACCACTTATAATAACCTTGGTCGTCTTGTTTTTACTTGACTTGGTTATTATAGGTGGTATCCTATATAAAGGACACGCAAATTTTGCGGCATTAATTAAAAATTTGCACAATGGCTAAAGTAATTGATAGGAATGTTATTAATAAAAATATAATATTTTATGACATTACCGAAAAAGGTAAACTTATAAATTATACCTATCAAGAATTTGAAGAATTAGTAGATAGAATTAAAAATTATTTCCTCTCCAATTATGAAATAAAGTCTGGGGGAACTGTTCTTATTGGTTATTACGGCACTTGTTTGAAAAAAGTAGCAAGTGTTTTTGCTTGTTTAGAACTAGGACTTTCAATTTCAATTATTGATTATAATATTACTATAATTTCTCCAGAGTCTGCTACTAAAACTCAATTACTATCTCCAATAGATTATTTTATTTGTGAGGATGATAAATTCCCAAAAGAGAATCCTAGAAGTAAATATGCAATACTTATAAAACATTGTTTGAATACGATTTATTCTACAGATATTGAAAGACATCAGTACAATGAAGATCTGAATTGTGAAGTAGA
>JBIPLY010000149.1:0-8979 GCA_044369385.1 Acetobacteraceae bacterium
CGGGCGATGATGCTGGAGGCGATGAAGAGCGGGACGCTGAAGCTTGCCGCCCCCGAGGCGATGGCGACGATCTTGTACGGCACCGGGGTGAAGCCGCCGATCGCCACCACCCAGATGCCGTACTGGTCATACATGGTGCGGAAATGAGCGAAGGCGGCCTCGTATTTGTAGAGCGCGATCAGCGGGGCGGCGAGCAGCTCGAACAGGGCGTAGCCGATGACATAGCCGGTGATGCCGCCGGCGACGCCGGTGATGGTGCAGATCAAGGCATAGCGCAGGGCACGGTCGGGCCGGGCCAGGCACATCGGGATCAGCAGGGCGTCGGGCGGGATCGGGAAGAAGATGCTTTCGGTGAAGCTGACCACGGCCAGCCACCATGGCGCATGTCGGCTGGCCGCAAGCGCCAGCACGCTGTCGTAAAACCGCCTGAGCATTCTTCCTGTCCCGCTGCCGTGGCGTCTCCTGCCATGCCCTGGGCTGGGGTTCAACCGCGGCGTGCGGGGAGGTATCGTGGCGCATGCGCATTGCCCTGATCCACGCCCTGGCCCATTCCCTTGCCCCGATCGAGGCGGCCTTTGCCCGGCTGTGGCCGGAGGTGCGGCGGACCAACCTGCTGGATGACAGTCTTTCGGCCGATCTGGCGCGGGATGGGGCGATCACCCCGGCGATGACGGCGCGGTTCCTGGCGCTGGCGCGGTATGCGGCGGGTACCGGCGCGGATGGCATCCTGTTCACCTGTTCGGCGTTCGGGCCGTGCATCGAGGCCTGTGCGGCGGCGCTGGCGCCGCTGCCGGTGCTGAAGCCGAACGAGGCGATGATCGAGGAGGCGGCGGCGTTGGCCGGGGGCGGGGGCCGGATCGGGTTGATGGCGAGTTTCGCGCCGACGCTGGCCTCGATGCCGGCCGAGTTTGCCGCCGCGGCGCCGGGGATTGTGCTGGTGCCCTGTCTGGCCGAGGGGGCGCTTTCGGCGCTCGATGCCGGGGACGGGGCGGAGCATGACCGGCTGGCGGGGGTGGCGGCGGCCGGGCTGGGGGGATGCGATGCCATTGCGCTGTCGCAGTTCAGCCTGGCGCGGGCCGCGGATGAAGTGGCTCGCGCAAGCGGACGGCCGGTGCTGACCACGCCGGACAGCGCGGTGCGCAAGCTGCGGCGATTGCTGGAGGGATGAGATGACACCGGACGAGTTCGCCGCCTCGCTGGCGGATGCCGCGCCGCCTTCGGGGCTCTCCCTGGCGTTGCAGGGGCTGTGGTGGGATGGGCGCGGCGATTGGGCGCGGGCGCATCAATGCGCGCAGGACCAGGACGACGGCGTTGGCGCCTGGGTGCATGGCTATCTGCACCGCAAGGAGGGCGACCTGGGCAATGCCGGGTATTGGTATGCGCGGGCGGGGCGGACGATGCCGCAGGGCGCGCTGGAGGACGAATGGCGCGCGATGGTGGCCGCGCTGCTGAAGCCGTTCTAGGCCAGGTCCGGGGGCAAGACGGGAAAAGTTTTTTGGTTCTTTTTTTCAAAAAAGAACCGCTTTCTTACTGCTTCTCCGATTCCATCAGCATCTGCAGCGCCTTCTCCGGCCCCAGCAGGATTTCCGCCAGTCTGAGCCGGTCCACGCGCGCTTCGACCGCGTCAGCCCCGCGCGGGGCCAGTCCGTCGATCGTGGTGCGAATCTGGCGATCGTAATGGTCGGAGCGGTTGATCCGCCGCGCCACATGCTCGAAGCGGCGGACATCGCGCGCCGCAGCCTCCAGCGCGGCCAGGTCCTTGGCATTCGCCGGCAGCCCGGCCGCCAGCAGGTCGACCACGGTTTCCTGCAGCAGCGTCTGGAACTGGGCGCGACAGGCGGTGTCCAGCTTGACGCGGGTGGCGGTGATGCGGGCGCTACGGGTGGGCCGGTCGGTGGTGCCGGCTTCCAGCTCGTCGAGCATGGCGACCGCACGGCGCAGGCGCGGCATGGAGGCGACGGCGGGCGATGTGCCCTGGTCCGCCTCGATCCCTTCCAGCACCCGTTCGACCGCGCGTTCGGTGGCGGTGCGGCCGGGCAGGCCGCCGGGGGACGATTGGGCCGCGGAGAAGAGCAGCACCTGGGCGGCGGCGTGCGGCAGCCAGCTCAGCAGCACGCTGACCAGGATGCCCATCGCCGACGGCTGGCGCGCAGCATCGGTCAGGACCGCGGCGATCGTGTCGGCGTTCGGCACCGTGGCATCGAGTTCGTCGGCAAGGTCAGGGGCGTGGCGCAGCACCAGCACCACGGCATCGCGGATGGCGGTGTGATCGGCAGCGGTCAGCCCGGTGACCGCCGCCCAGTCGGGTGGCGGCGGGGCGGCGGCCAGTGCGGCGGCAGCGGCGGCCCAGAGTGGCGGCCCGGCGCGGCGCACTGCCTTTGCATCGACGGTGGTGGTGCCGACCACCGCGCGATCCGCTTCGGCGAGCAGCCCGGGGGCCAGCGCCTCGACCTGTTGCGCCAGGCTTGGGATTGCGGTGCGCGGGATCGACAATGCGTCGCGACGCCATTGCGCGCCGGACACCAGGACCGGATCGAGCGGAATGAACAGCAGCCGCAGCGCCGTCAGCGGACGGCTTGGCCGAAGCTGTGCCAGGCGCGGGCGCAGCGGGGCGATCAGCGCATCGGCCGCGCCGCGCTGCGGCAACGCATCGACCATGGCGACGACCTTGAGGATCTTGGTGTCCTGTGCGGAGACCAGATGGCGGTTCAGCGCGCGGATCTCGGCCAGGGGGATGCCGCTGTCGGATGCCGTGCTGCTCATTGTGTCATGGCCAGGATCTGTTCGTTGCGGGCGATCATGTCGTAGAGCGTGATGCCGGTGCGCCAGTCTTCCATCATCGCGACCATGCGCCGGCGCGAAGTGCCCTCGCTGAGCCCCGGCACCGGCACCCGGCACCATTCGGCCACTTCCTTCGGCATGCCCGGGATCAGACTGGCCATCTCGGTCAAGGTCGCCCCCGGCCCCAGCGCCTCGGCGGTCTGCCACAGCAGGATGATCCGCTCCCACCCGTCCACCAGCCAGTCCGGGCGGGTGACCAGCGCCGACAGCGCATCCGGATCGGCGAACCAGGCCCGCAGCAGGGCGCGCATGTCGCGCAGCAGGGCATGCGCCTCGCCCATCACCACGCGCAGGCAGGCCAGCGTGACTTCGGCCGACTCGGCGATGCGCGCGGCATCGCCGCCGCTCTCGTCGGGGTGGGCGCGCGACCATTCCTGCATCGCGTCGCGCAGCGTGCCAAGGGTGCTGACGATGCGCGGCACCCGGCTGTCGGCGGAGATGCGGCCGACGCCGATATTGGCGAAGAGCTGGGCCAGTTCTTCCAGCGCGGTGGCCACCGCCTCGGTCGACTGGCCCAGGGCGGGCGCGATCGCCGCCACCGCGCGCCGCGCCCGACGCACCAGATCGGCGGTGGGGCCGGCGTCGGCGCGTGCCTCCACCTGTGCCACCAGGTCGAGCAGGAGCTGGAAATTGGCGGTCATGCGCGATCGCTCGTCCACCGCCATCGCCGCCTCGGCCGCCGCACGGGCGGCGCGCCCGGCCAGGCCCTCGGCGGCGATGCTGCGCGCGGCGTGGCGGATGGCCGTCGGCGTCACGCCGCGCATGGCCGACAGCACGCTGATCAGCCGGCTGTCGTGCATGGTCGGGCGGCAGAGGGCGAACACCCCCTCCCACGGCACGATGTACATGCCGCGGCCGCCAGAGGGGTTGGGCACGGTGAACTCCAGGCCGCCGCGCGGGCCGGGGCGGGCGCGGGCGCCGTTCAGGTGCGGGGTGGTGAAGGGCACCGAGGCGCCGCGTTCCAGGAACGTGCCGGGGTGATAGCCCAGCACGGGCTTGGGGAGGGAGAAGCTGCCTTCGAGCGTCGCCGACATGGATGCGCGGCCCCGGGGTGTGGTTCCGGCAGTGTCGCAGGCGGCGGTGAATCAATCCTTACGAAGGCGTCAGGACCCGCGAAGGCGTCAGGCCCCGCGAAGGAGTCAGGACTGCAGGGTTGGCAGGTCGTCGAAGGCCGGGCGGCCGGTCAGGTGGCGCCAATGGTGCCACAGCAGCCGCGCCGCCAGGCCGCGCCAGGGCTGCCAGGCCGCGGCCAGGGCGCGCAGCGGGACCGGGCCGGGGCGGGCGGGCAGGCCCTTGAGTGCCGCGGCGGCGGCGGCCAGCGCCAGGTCGCCGGCGGGGAACACATCGGCGCGTTCCAGCGCGAAGACCAGGTAGACCTCCGCCGTCCAGCGGCCCATGCCGCGCACGCTGGCGATGGCGGCGATGGCGGCCTCGTCGTCCTGGGCGGCCAGGCGGTCGGCATCCAGCGTGCCGTCGGCGAAGGCGGTGGCCAGGGCGCGGGCATGGGCGACCTTCGGCCGCGACAGCCCGGCGCCGCGCAGGGCGTCGTCGTCCAGCGTCAGCAGCCCGGCCGGGTCGGTCGCGCGCGGCACGGCGGCCAGCCGGGTCCAGATCGCGGCGGCGGCCTGGTTGCTGATCTGCTGGCCGACGATCGCCTGCAGCAGTCCCGGGAAGCCGCCCGGGCGGCGGCGCCAGGGCAGCGGGCCGGCGGCGGCCTCGATCACGGCCAGATCGGGGTCGGCGGCGACCAGGCGGTCGATGGCGGCGCGGGTGGCCGGCGGCGGATGGGGGAAGCTCACGGCACCTCGCGGCTTTGCGTTTCAAAGCGCAACAGCATAGCGCAATGCACTGCCCAAGTGGACCATGTGGGCGTATATTTGTCCCAATGGAAACCGCCGCGCTCACCGTCAATCCCCATGTCCTGGTTGTCGACGACGACCGTGACATCCGCGAACTGCTCGCCAAGTATCTGGAGCGGCAGAACTTCCGCGTGACCGCGGTGCGCGATGCGCGGGAGGCGCGGCGCATCTGGCCGACCATGAGCTTCCAGCTGGTGATCCTGGACCTGATGCTGCCGGGGGAGGGCGGGCTGGATTTCGCGCGCTGGCTGCGCGCCGAATCCGATGTGCCGGTGATCATGCTGACCGCGCTGGCCGAGGAGAACGACCGCATCCTGGGGCTGGAGCTGGGGGCGGACGACTACCTGACCAAACCGTTCAACTCGCGCGAGCTGCTGGCGCGCATCCGTGCCGTGCTGCGGCGCAGCAGCGAGGGCGGGGAGGTGCGCGACAGCACCAGCAAGACGCTGCATTTCTCCGGCTGGACGCTGGAGGCCGCGCGCCGGCGGCTGCTGAACCCGGACGGGGCGGAGGTGCCGCTGACCGGGGGCGAATACGATCTTCTGGTGGCGCTGCTGGACCGCGCCAACAAGGTGCTGACGCGCGACATGCTGCTGGACCTGCTGCGCGGGCGCCAAGCCGGGCCGTTCGACCGGGCGATCGACGTTGCGATCAGCCGGCTGCGGCGCAAGCTGGAGGATGACGGCCGGCATGCGCAGCTGATCAAGACCGTGCGCGGCGGCGGCTATGTGCTGGCCGCCGAGGTGACGCGGGGCTGAGCGGCGCGCCGCCCGTGCGGCGCTGGCGCTGGCTGCGCTGGGGGGCGCACTCCAGCCTGGCCACGCGCACGGCGCTGGTGCTGCTGGGCGGGCTGATGGTGACCCAGGTCGGCGGGCTCATGCTGCATGCGCTGGACCGCATGGAGATGCTGCACAGCGCCCAGGAGAGCGAACTGACGCGGCAGGTGATGACGCTGTACCGCGGCCTGGTGCTGGCCCGGCCGGAGCAGCGCGCCAACCTCATCGATCAGGCGCGCGGGGCGGCCGATCTGGTGGTGGGGCTGGCGGCCGAGGCGCCGCGCATCGACCTGCCCGTTGCCCCGCCGGCACTGCAACGCCAGATACGCGCGGAGATGATGCAGATGCCGCTGCCGCAATCGCTGCGACCGGTCGCCACGCTGGTGCACAGCGACGCGACGCAGCGGCGCATCGTGGTGGCGCTGCAGAGCCCCGATGGACCGTGGCTGCGCGCCGAGATCAGCCTGCCGCAGGTCTGGCCGTGGCAGTCCGGCCCGTTTCTGCTGACCTTCGCGGCGATGTCGGTGATCGCCGCCTCGCTGACGCTATGGGCGGTGCGGCGGCTGATCCAGCCGGTGGCGACGCTGGCGGCGGCGGCGGAGGCGCTGGGGCGCGATGTGAACGCGCCGCCGCTGCCGGAGGCCGGGCCGGTGGAGCTGGCGACGGCAGCGGCGGCGTTCAACACCATGGCCGCGCGCATCCGCCGCTTCGTGGACGACCGCACCTTCCTGCTGACCGCGATCGGCCACGACCTGCGCACGCCGATCACGCGGCTGCGGCTGCGCGCCGAGTTCATGGAGGACGAGGAGCAGCGCCGGCGGATGCTGGCGGACCTGGACGACCTTCAGGCGATGGTGGCCGCCACGCTGGACTTCGGGCGCGACGCCACGCTGACCGAGCCGGCGGTGGCCGTCGATCTCGGCGCGCTGGCCGCCACGGTGCTGAGCGAGGCCGGCGATGCCCGCCCGGACCTGGACCCCGCCGCGATCGGCTATCACGGCCCGGCCCATCTGACGGTGACCGCGCGGCCGGTGGCGCTGAAGCGGGCGCTGACCAACCTGGTGGCCAATGCGCTGAACTACGGCGGGGCGGCGCATGTGACGCTGGAGCCGGCGCGGGGCGGGCCGCAGGGGAGCATGGTGGCGCTGCATGTCGACGATGCCGGGCCGGGCATTCCGCCCGAGGACCTGGAGCGCGTGTTCCTGCCGTTCCAGCGGCTGGAGGAAAGCCGCAACCGCGAGACCGGGGGGATGGGGCTCGGCCTGCCGATCGCGCGCAACATCGCGCGCGCCCATGGCGGCGACGTCACCCTGGTCAACCGGCGCGCGGGCGGGCTGCGCGCGACGGTGGTGCTGCCGGTTTAAACGCGGGTCAGGATGCGGGCCGGCGGGGGGAAATGGGTCCGCCAGTGCCGGGCGATGTCGGCGCGGGTGGCCACCCAGACCCGGTCGTGGCTGCCCACGTAGTCGAGGAAGCGTTCCAGGGCGGCGGTGCGGCCCGGGCGGCCGGCGAGGCGGCCGTGCAGGCCGAGGTTCATCATCCGCGGGCGGCCTTCCTGCCCGTCGCGGTACAGCACGTCGAAGCTGTCGCGCAGGTAGGTGAAGAAGGCGTCGCCGTCCGGGAAGCCGCCGGGCACGGCGAAGCGCATGTCGTTCGCCTCCAGCGTGTAGGGCAGCACGAGTTCGGGTTTGCCCCCGACATCGGCCCAGAAGGGGAGGTCGTCGGCGTAGTTGTCCGAGAAGTACTCGATCCCGCCGTGTTCGCTGATCAGGCGCAAGGTGCGCGCGGTGCTGCGGTTGTACCAGCCGCGCGCCTTCTGTCCGGTGAGCTGTTCGTGCAGCGCCAGGGTATGGGCGATCTCGGCGCGTTCGCCGGCTTCGTCGGCCGGCGGCTCGATGTTCCAGCGCAGGCCGTGGCTGGCGATCTCCCAGCCGGCCTCGTTCATCGCCGCCACCGCCTCCGGATTGCGCGCCATGGCCATGGTGACGCCGAAGCAGGTGGTGGCCAGGCCGCGGCGGGTCAGCGCACGCCAGACGCGCCAGAAGCCGACGCGGCTGCCGTATTCCCACAGGCTTTCGGCGGTGGGCGCGCGCTTGCCGACCGTGGGGGCGGTGATGTGCTCGGTGAGGAAGGCGACCGACTGCGGGTCGCCGTGCAGGATGCTGGCCTCGCCGCCTTCCTCGTAGTTCACCACGATGTTCAGCGCCAGCAGCGCCCCGCCCGGCCATTGCGGGTCTGGCGGGGTTCGGCCGTAGCCGACCATGTCGCGCGGGTAGCCGGAGGTGGCCGGATCGTACGGGTTGGTCATCCGCGGATCAGAACACGGTGCGGCCCGCGATGCGAGGCCCGGGTTGCGCGGTCACCCGGCCTTGCGGGTGGCGGGCTCGGCCGGCGCGGCGGGCTGGGCCTTGCGCGCGGCGGCCTGCGCCTCGGTCATGATGCCGCGCAGGTCGCGCAGGAAGGCGGTGCCCTTCAGCGTGCGCTGCACCAGCACGCTGCGCCGGTCCAGCGGATCGACCTTGCGCCGCGCCAGGTCCAGCTCGCCCAGCCGGTCCAGCGCGCGGGTGATCGCGGGCTTGGACACGTTCAGCTCGGCAGCCAGGCCGCGCACGGTATGCGCGCCTTCCTGCAGGTAGCAGGTCAGGAACACGCCGAGCTGGCGTGCGGACAGATCCGGGCCGTCGCGGCGAACCAGGGCGACAACCGTGTCGCGCAGGACGCCGACGAGGTTCTCGGGAGCGGTGTTGGCGACAGCCATGGCAGGTATCCTTTCGGAATGGGACGGTTCGGCGGGAGGCGGGTTTGGCGGCGGTTCAGCCCGCCGGACACAGCCGGGCTTGGATGGCCGCGCGGATGGCGCGCATCGCCTGGGCCTCGCCGCCCTCGGGGCGGCCAGGGCGGGTGGCGTCGTTCCAGGCATAGAGGTCGAAATGCAGCCAGGGCGTGCCCGGGGCCAAGAAGCGGCGCATGAACAGGGCCGCCACGATCGCGCCGGCCATCGGCTTGGCCGAGACGTTGTTCAGGTCGGCCACCGGGCTGTCGAGCCAGGAGTCGTAGCCGTCCCACAGCGGCAGCCGCCAGACCGGGTCGTGCACCGCCGCCCCGGCGCGTTCCAGCGCGGCGGCCCAGGCATCGTCGGTGGCGAAATAGGCCGGCAGGTCGGGGCCGACGGCGACGCGGGCGGCGCCGGTCAGCGTGGCGCAATCCACCACCAGGGCGGGGGATTCGTCGGACGCCTCGGCCAACAGGTCGCAGAGCACCAGGCGGCCTTCGGCATCGGTGTTGCCGATCTCCACCGTCAGGCCGCGGCGGGTGCGGATGATGTCAGACGGGCGCATGGCATGGCCGGAGACCGAGTTCTCGACGCAGCCGATGCGCACCACCAGGCGCAGCGGCAGATCGGCATCCATGATCATCGCGGCCAGGCCCAGGATGGTCGCCGCGCCGCCCATGTCCTTTTTCATGCGCAGCATCGCCGCGGGCGGCTTCAGGTCGTAGCCGCC
>JBIPLY010000528.1:0-2754 GCA_044369385.1 Acetobacteraceae bacterium
CCGGGTTCGGCGCGTCAGGCGACGCGGCCGAACTTCTCCACCGCCAGCGTCATGCGCGCGGCGATCGGGGCGATGGCCTGCTCGGCCAGCTTCATCGAGGCGTCGGTGATCTTGCCGCTCTCGGCCATCGCGGTTTCCATCGAGGCGCGCGCCAGGTTGGTCTGCAGCTCCATCGCCTCCTTGACCGACTTCACGCCGGCCAGCGCCTTGAAGCTGCCCATGGCGGCTTCCATCTGCGCCTGCGCGGTGGCGGCGAAGGTCTTGTTCAGGTCCTGCACGCCGGCGGCCCAGATCTGGCTGGCCTTCATCAGCGCCTCGACATTGCCCTGGCTGAAGGCGACGAACTCTTCGGCGGTCTTGACGGTCTTGTCCATGGTGACTTCTTCCTTTTTATGGTGCGTTTCGGTGGCGATGGCGACCGGGGCGGCTTCGGGCGCCATCAGCGGGGCGGCGTGCTTCTTGGCCATCGGCCTGGTCTCCTGTGGGTCCGGCCCCGCTTCGGCCGCCCTGATGCGGCGCGGCGGTGTGCGGTCCGGGGCATGTGGTCTGGGGTAAGGGCAAAGCTTTATGCTGCGGTGCAGCACGCGGCGGCTTATGGCAGGGTGGCCGGTGGGGGTCAAGCGGATTGTGCGGCGCACAAACGCAATAATGGTGCAGCGCACAAAACGCCCGGGCGCCGGCCCGGCACGCGCGTGATCTGCATCGTTCCGCAGCTTCGGTCGGCAAGCTGTTCCGATTCCTGTCTTTCCTGCTGGACAGGGGCGGCGCGCGGCCGGTAGAACGGCAGAACCCGGTGGGAGACTGCTCTGCGATGGCTGATCGCCTGTGTCCACCGCGCCGCATGGCGTGGGCTGTTGGCGCCGTGCTGCTGCTGTTGGCGGCCGTGGCCCTGCCCTGGCGCGTGGCCGTGGCGCAGATCGGGTCGGAGCGCTACAGCTCGCTGATCATGGAGGCGCGCACCGGGCGGGTGATCTCCTCGGTCAATCCGGACGAGCTGCGCCACCCCGCCAGCCTGACCAAGATGATGACGCTGTACATGACGTTCGAGGCGCTGCGCGACCGGCGCATCACGCTGAGCCAGCGGGTGCCGATGTCGGCCTATGCCGCGGCGATGTCGCCGACCAAGCTGGGCGTGCCGGCCGGCAGCGGGCTTTCGGTGGAGGAGGCGATCCTGGGGCTGGTGACGCGCTCCGCCAACGATGCGGCCGCCGCACTGGGCGAGCTGCTGGGCGGCAGCGAGGACCGGTTCGCGCGGATCATGACGCTGCGCGCCCGCGCGCTGGGCATGCGCCAGACGGTGTTCCGCAACGCATCCGGCCTGCCGGACGCGGGCCAGGTGACCACGGCGCGCGACATGGCGACGCTGGGGCGGCGGCTGGTGTTCGATTTTCCGCAGGAATACAAGTACTTCGCTACCCAGCAGTTCCGCTTCCGCGGCCAGATGCTGCGCAACCACAACAACCTGCTGGAGACCTATCCGGGCACGGACGGGATCAAGACCGGGTATATCGATGCCTCGGGCTTCAACCTGGTTTCCTCCACGGTGCGCGGCAATGTGCGGCTGGTGGGCGTGGTGATGGGCGGCGCGCGCGGCTACGAGCGCGACCTTCACATGGCTTCGCTGCTGGACCAGGCCTTCGAGAAGCTGGACGTGCCGGTGATGGCGCGCGCGCCGGCGCGGGGCGGGCCGGTGCTGTTGGCCGCGGCCCATGCGGCGCCGGCGGCGTCCGCCGCGGTGCTGGCGCGGGCGCGGCCGGCGCCGCCGCGCTGGGCGGTGCAGGTGGGCAGCTTCGCCACCGACGCGGCGGCGCGCCAGGCGGCCGCGGCGGCGCGGCGGGTGGCCAATGACGGCGATGTGCGCATCGAGCAGGTCGCGACCGGGCGCAAGACCATGCACCGCGCGCTGCTGGGCGGCATGACGCAGGGCGAGGCGCAGGCGGCCTGCGCGGCGCTGGGGCGGCGCAAGATGGCCTGTTCGCTGGTGCGGCCGGAAGCGGGGCAGATCGCAGCGGGGCATGTCGCCGCGCGCTGATCCGGTATGTCACACTTGCGGCGATGGCGGCGGTTGCGCATTTTGGGGCCAGTGCGCGCCCCGGGGCCGCGCCCAAGGAGAGCTTGATGGACGGCAGGAACGACTCGCGGCGCATCACCATCCATGCCCCGCAGGATTTCGCGGGCATGCGCGCGGCGGGGCGGCTGGCGGCGGAGGCACTGGACATGATCGGCGCGCATGTGCGCCCGGGCGTCACCACCGAGGCGCTGGACCGCATCTGCCACGACTTCATCCTGGCGCACGGGGCGGTGCCGGCGCCGCTCAACTATCGCGGCTATCCGAAATCGATCTGCATCTCGATCAACCATGTGGTCTGCCACGGCATTCCCGGCGAGCGGCTGCTGGAGCCCGGCGACATCCTGAACATCGATGTCACCGTGATCCTGGACGGCTGGTATGGCGACAGCTCGCGCATGTATTGCGCGGGCGTGCCGAGCACCAAGGCGCGCAACCTGATCGAGGTGACGCATGAGAGCCTGATGCGCGGCATCGCGGCGGTGAAGCCGGGGGCGCGGTTCGGCGATATCGGGCACGCGATCCAGAGCTATGTGGAGAGCCAGCGCTTCAGCGTGGTGCGCGATTTCTGCGGCCACGGCATCGGGCGCGTCTTCCATGCGCCGCCGAACGTGCTGCATTTCGGCCGGCCCGGCGACGGCGCGGTGCTGGAGCCCGGGATGTTCTTCACCATCGAGCCGATGGTC
>JBIPLY010000530.1:0-2748 GCA_044369385.1 Acetobacteraceae bacterium
CGAACAGGCTGTAGACCGCGTGCGGCGTCAGCAGCCCGACGGTGTGGCCGACCAGCAGGAACAGGATGCCGACATGGAACAGCACGCTGCCGACCATCAGCTGCTTGCGGCGCAGCAGCTGGGAGGAGCCGCTGCGCCAGGAGTACTGCTCGCGCTCGAAGCGGATCAGGCTGCCGAGCAGGAACACCACGGCGGCGGCATAGGGATAAAGGCCGAAGACCAGGTGGTTGATGTAGCTGGACATGGGGGTCACCCTTGTGCGGCCGCGTACCGGATCACCGGGCGGCGGGGGTTCGGATTGGGGGCACGGCGGGCGGCGCGCAGCTTTGCGGCCAGGGCTTCGGGGCCGCAATCGGCCTCGGGATCGGCGCCGGGGCCGAACAGCACCTGGCCCTCCTCCCACTCGCGGTCGAGGTCCTCCAGGGTCTGTTCCGGCTCCGGCTGCACCGTGGCCGCGGCGACCTGGCCGGCGACCAGCAGCGTGGCGGCCAGCACCGGCGCCCAGGGGCTGGCGCGCTCGGCCAGGCGGGCGCGCAGCAGGTCGATCAGCGGGGCCGCGTTGGCCAGCAGGGGAATGCCGGCCTCCGGCGCGACGGCGGCGTGTTCCAGCAGCAGCGGCAGGTAGTCCGGCAGCTCGCCGGTGGCCGGTTCCAGCCCGGCGGCGGCGTAGATGCCCAGCAGCTCCACCATCGCCGGGCCGCGTTCGCGGCTGTCGCCGTGGACGTGCTCGAACAGGTTCAGGCACAGGCTGCGGGTGCGGTCGAACTGGCCGACATATTCCTCCTGCCGGTCCAGCAGGTCGCCGGTCTCCAGGTGGTCGGCCAGGGCCAGCAGCCCGGGCAGGGCCGGGGCCAGGACGGGATCGGCGGCCAGCGCGTCGCAGATCTCCGGCAGGGCGGCGTGCTGGTCAGCGGTGGGATAGGCAAGCAATGCAGCCAGGGCGCGCAGCGAAATGCGCATGGTCAGCCTCCGTCCTGATGGGCGCCGATACGTCGCACCAGGGTCTTGGGCGCCTGGTGGCCGGAGGAGGTGCGCGGGGTGGAGAACAGGTTGGCGGCCCCGCTGCCGGTGGTGGAGCAGCCATTGCCGAAGCTGAAGCCGCAGGACGACTTCAGATCGAAGGTGTTCTCGGCGTATTCGCGGTGGGTCGAGGGGATGACGAAGCGGTCCTCGTAGTCGGCCAGCGCCATCACCTTGTACATCTCCGCCACCTGCGCCTCGGTCAGGCCGACCGCCTTGAGGATGTCGGTGTCGATGCGGTTCTCCACCGTGCGGGCGCGCATGTGCATCCGCATCGCCATCATGCGCTGCAGCGCCAGCAGCACCGGGGCCTCGGCGCCGGCGGTGAGCAGGTTGGCGAGGTATTTCACCGGGATGCGCAGCTTGCCGATATCCGGCAGGCCGTTGTCGTCCCAGCCGATATACCCGCCCTGGTGCGCCGACTGCACCGGGGACAGCGGCGGGATGTACCAGACCATCGGCAGGGTGCGGTATTCCGGGTGCAGCGGGAAGGCCACGCCCCATTCGATCGCCATCTTGTAGACCGGCGAGGCGCGCGCGGCATCCAGCCACAGCTCCGGCACCCCGTCGGCGCGCGCCTGGGCGATCACGGCGGGGTCGTTGGGGTCGAGGAAGATGTCGAGCTGGGCGCGGTAGAGGTGCTCGTCATGCTCGACGCTGGCGGCATGCTCGATGCGGTCGGCGTCGTAGAGCATGACGCCGAGGTAGCGGATGCGGCCCACGCAGGTCTCCGAACAGACGGTGGGCTCGCCGGCCTCGATGCGCGGATAGCAGAAGGTGCACTTCTCGGCCTTGCCGGACTGCCAGTTGTAGTAGATCTTCTTGTACGGGCAGGCCGAGACGCACATGCGCCAGCCGCGGCACTTGTCCTGGTCCACCAGGACGATGCCGTCCTCCTCGCGCTTGTAGATCGAGCCGGAGGGGCAGGCGGCGACGCAGGCCGGGTTCAGGCAGTGTTCGCACAGCCGCGGCAGGTACATCATGAAGGTCTGTTCGAACTCGCCGTAGACCTTCTTCTCGATCCCGGCGAAGTTGGCGTCGCGCGAGCGCTTGGCGAATTCGCCGCCCAGGATCTCCTCCCAGTTCGGGCCCCACTCGATCTTCTCCATCCGCTGGCCGGTGATCAGCGAGACCGGGCGGGCGGTGGGCATCGCCTTCGATTCCGGCGCGTTCTGCAGATGGGCGTAGTCGAAGGTGAAGGGCTCGTAGTAGTCGTCGATCTCCGGCATGTCGGGGTTGGCGAAGATGTTGGCCAGCACGCGCAGCCGGCCGCCGATGCGCGGTTCGATCTTGCCGGAGCGCTTGCGCGCCCAGCCGCCTTTCCAGCGCTGCTGGTTCTCCCATTCCTTCGGATAGCCGATGCCGGGCTTGGTCTCGACATTGTTGAACCAGGCGTATTCGACGCCTTCGCGGGTGGTCCAGACCTGCTTGCAGGTGACCGAGCAGGTGTGGCAGCCGATGCACTTGTCCAGGTTGAGCACCATGGCGATCTGGGCGCGGACCTTCATCACACGGTCTCCTTGATGGCCGCGACCGGTTCGTCCATCCAGTCGACCACCGCCATCTTGCGCAGGATGACGAACTCGTCGCGGTTGGTGCCGATGGTGCCGTAGTAGTTGAAGCCCCAGCTGAGCTGGGCATAGCCGCCGATCATGTGGGTGGGCTTCGGCGTGGTGCGGGTGACCGAGTTGTGGATGCCGCCGCGGGTCGTCATCACCTCGGAGCCCG
>JBIPLY010000150.1:0-8945 GCA_044369385.1 Acetobacteraceae bacterium
TGCGCCTCCGGCAGTGGGACCGAGGTGCCGCCGAGGGCGCGCAGGGCGGCGTCGGTGGCCGGCGACCAGGGCTGCGCCACCACCCGGCCGGGGCGCACCAGGCGCCAGATGGCGGCGCACCCGACCAGCACGGCCAGCGCCACGCTGGCGCGCACCGTGTTCGGCAGGTCCGGCGAGAGCACCACCTGCCACCAGGAGGTATGGGCGAGCAGGGTCAGGCGCGGCTCGTACGTGGCCAGGATCAGCACGCTGCCGGCCAGCAGCAGCGGGGCGGCGGCGCGCGAGGCGTCCAGCGGGCCGGAGAACAGCCGGGCGCGGCGATAGAACAGCCGGCGGAACGGCGCCAGCAGCCCCGCGGCGATCAGCAGCACGGCCGGCACCCAACTGTCGGCGCCGCGCGCGGTGGTGAAGGCGACGCCCAGCAGCAGCAGGGCGATGGTCAGGCCCCAGGCCAGGGTGGCGCGGCGGGTGAGCGCCAGGGACAGCACCACCAGGGCCGCGCCGATCAGGCCGGGCACGAATTCGCTGGCCGGGGCCAGCAGGGACTGCGCCCAGTCCGGCAGGTGCCAATCCGGCCCGAGCCAGGAATAGTCGCCCAGCGCGTCGATCGCGCCCAGCGCCAGCAGCAGCGCGCCGCACAGCGCCACCGCCCCGGCAATGGCCGCAACCGCGAACTCCGGCGGGCTCCAGCGCGCCAGGGTCTGCACCGCCGGCAGGGTGGCGGTGCGGGCGAACAGGCCGCGGCCGCGCAGCAGCACCTCGTTGCCGGCGAACAGGGAGCCGGCCAGGAACAGCGGCACGATGTAGTAGAACAGCCGGAACACCACGATGCCGCCGACGATGCTCGGCGCGTCGAGATGGGGCGACAGGCCGAGCAGGATGGCGGTGTCGAAGATGCCGATGCCGCCGGGAATGTTGGCCAGCAGCCCGGCGAGGTAGGCCGCGACGTAGATGCCGACGAAGCCGACAAAGGACAGGCCGGGCATCGGCGGCAGCAGCGCATGCAGGATCGCCGCGGTGACCGCCATGTCGATGCTGGCCAGCAGGGTCTGCGCCACCGCCATCGGCCAGGACGGCAGGTCGACGACATGGCCACGCACCCGCACCCGGCGCAGGATGCCGCACAGCGCGACATAGGCGATGCCGCCGGCCAATAGCAGCAGGCCGATCCCGTGCATCAGCGGCTTCGGCAGCCGGTCGGCCAGCACCGGCAGCACGAAGGGATCGGCCAGCAGCACGATGCCGCCCAGCACCAGACCGCCGAGGATGAAGGTCAGCGAGCAGAACGCCACCACCTTGCCGATCTGCAAGGGCGCCAGGCCCCATTGCGCATAGAGCCGGTAGCGCACCGCCGCGCCGGAGACCGCGGCAAAGCCGATGTTGTGCGCCAGCGTATAGGCACAGAATGAGGCAAAGGCGGCGCGCCCGTAGCCCACGGCGCGGCCGGCATAGATGGTGCCGAGCCAGTCATAGACGGTCAGGATGGCATAGGCGGCGAGCGTCAGGCCGAAGGCGGCCCAGAGCCGGGAGGTGGGGATGGCGGCAAGGGCGGCCCGGATGTCTTCCAGGCTGAGGCTGCGGAACTCGTGCTGCACCACCCAGACCGCGCCGCCGAGCAGGGCCAGGCCCAGCACGGCGGGCAGGTGGCGCAGCCAGGTCGGCATCGCCACCCTACTTCTCGGCGCGGGCGAGCGATGCCTCGATCAGGGCGATGGTCTCGGCGATGCCGTACAGCGCGATGAACTGGCCGAAGCGCGGGCCTTCCTGTTGGCCGAGGAGGACCTGATAGAGGCAGCCGAACCAGGCGCGCAGTTCGGGGAACGGATGGCGTTTTCCGACCTCGTAGAGCACGTCCTGGATCGTCTCGGCCGCGGTATCCGGGGCGAGTTTTTCCAGTTCGGCGGCGAGGTCGGCAAGGGCGGCGCGCTCGATGTCCGTGGCCGCGCGGTACTGTTTCGCCGGGCGGACGAAGTCGCGGTAGTAGGCGAGCGCATACTCCACCAGGCGCGCCAGCAGGGGCATGTCGGCCGGCGTGGCGCCCGGGTTGTAGCGGCGAATAAAACCCCAGAGGATGTCGGGGTTCTCGGCGTTCACCACGCTGGCCAGGTTCAGCAGCATGGCGAAGGAGAGCGGCGAATGCGCCTCCTGCGGGATGCGGCCGTCATGGATGTGCCAGACGGGGTTGGCGGGCTTTTCGTGCGCGGCCTGGGTGTGGCCCTTCAGGGCGTTGGCGATGTATTCGTCGACCGCCTTGGGGATGACGTCGAAATAGAGCCGCTTGGCGCGCTGCGGCTGGTTGAACATGTACTGGCTGAGCGATTCCGGCGGGGCGTAGCGCAGCCATTCCTCGACAGAAAGGCCGTTGCCCTTGGACTTGCTGATCTTCTGCGCCTGCTCGTCGAGGAACAGCTCATAGGTGAAGCCGACCGGGGGGGTGCTGCCGAGGATGCGGCAGATCGCGCCGGAGAGGCGGACGCTGTCGATCAGGTCCTTGCCGGACATCTCGTAATCGACGCCGAGCGCGTGCCAGCGCATCGCCCAGTCGGCCTTCCACTGGCATTTTCCGCCGCCGCCGAGCACGCAGGTTTCGTACCGTGCGCCGGTGTCGGGGTCGATCCATGCGACCAGGCCGGCCTCCGTGTCCAGCACGTCCAGCTTCACCTGCATGACGATGCCGGTTTCGGGGTGCACCGGCAGGATCGGCGAGTACGTGGCGCGCCGGTCCGGGCCGAGGGTGGGCAGGATGACGCCGACGATCTGTTCGTGCTTGCGCAGGATTTCGCGCAATGCGCCGTCGAAGCGGCCAGCGGCATAATATTCCGAGGACGAGGCGAATTCGTACTCGAAGCCGAAGCTGTCGAGGAAGCTTTGCAGCCGGGCGTTGTTGTGTGCGCCGAAGCTCGAATGGGTGCCGAAGGGGTCGGGGATGCGGGTGAGCGGGCGGCCGAGATAGCCGGCCAGCATGTCCTTGTTCGGGACATTGTCCGGGACCTTGCGCAGCCCGTCCATGTCGTCGCTGAAGGCGAGCAGCTTGCTGGGCTGGCCGGTGAGCTCGGTGTAGGCCCGTCGCACCCAGGAGGTGCGCGCGACCTCGCCGAAGGTGCCGATATGCGGCAGGCCGGAGGGGCCGTAGCCGGTTTCGAACAATGCCAGCGGTTTGCCGGATTTCGCCATGCGCTCGACCAGCTTCTGGGCCTCTTCGAACGGCCAGGAGCGGGGGATGGATTGGGTCGGTACGGGGGCGGTGGCGGACATGGGGCGGAACCTAGTGGATTTGCCCGGCGGGGGGAACCTTAGGGAGCAGCGGAAAGGAAGCGTCTTCTTTTTGTGAACAAAAAGAAGCAAAAAAACTTTCTCCATTTCATGCTGCGAGATATCACCCGCTGGGGTCTGACATTCGGCGCGGCGATGCATGGCCGGCACCGCAGCAAACGAATGAAGTTTTTTTGCTTCTTTTTGTTCACAAAAAGAAGACTCTTGCCTTAACCCTGCCGGTGCCCCGCCGTATAACCCCGGGCATGGTTCCTGATTTTTCCTTGCCCGATTCGCCCGCCGTGGTGTCCGGCGCCGCACGGGCGGCGATCCTGACCGTGGATGGCGAGATGCAGCTGGTCGCCGCCGGGGCGGCCGGGCGCGCCTTGCGCGGGGCGGTGCCGCTGCTGGTGCATGCGCCGGCGACATTGGGGCGGCTGGGGCTGGGGGCGATGCCGTGCCTGGACCTGCTGGAGCTGTTCGCCTTCGTGCTGCCGGCGCGCGGGGTGGCGCCGACGCCGCGGGGGCTGGCGCTGGCGCTGGACATGGCGCCGCCGGGGCCCGGGCTGGAGAACGCGGCGGCGCTGCTGCCGGATATCGCCACCGCCCTGCTGGGCCGGCTGGCGCAGTTGCGCGGGCTGCCGGCGGCCGCCCCGCTGGCGCAGTTGGCCGCGCGCATGGGGGTGGCGGGCTGGGGTTGGGCCGGGGCGGTGCTGGCCGCGCTGGGGTTGCCCGATGCGATGGCGTCCGACGAGCCGCTGCGGGTGTGGAAGCGGCTGCCGGAATGGGAGGACCTTCCCCCGCCGCCGGCACCCGCGGCCACCGCCGTCGCGCCGGACGAGGCGCGCACCCGCCTGGCGGCGATCCTGGGCGAGGGGGCGGAAGCGCGGCCGGGGCAGAGCGACTATGCCGCCGCGGTGTCCGAGGCGTTCGCACCGCGCGAGCAGCGCGGCGATCCGCGCCTGGTGCTGGCCGAGGCGGGGACCGGGACAGGCAAGACGCTGGGCTATGTCGCGCCGGCCAGCCTGTGGGCGGAGCGCAACAAGGGCAGCGTGTGGGTCAGCACCTTCACCCGCCACCTGCAGCGCCAGGTGGAGGCGGAGATGGCGCGGCTGCACCCGAATGCGGCCGAGCGCCGGCGGCTGGTGGTGGTGCGCAAGGGGCGGGAGAACTACCTGTGCCTGCTGAACCTGCAGGACGCGCTGGGCGCGGTGCTGTCCGGCGCGCAGGGCTCGGCGCATCCGGGCACGGTGCCGCTGGGGCTGGTGGCGCGCTGGGCGATGGCGACCAGCGACGGGGATATCCAGGGCGGCGACCTGCCGGGCTGGTTCGCCGACCTGTTCGGCACCGCCTATACCGCCGGGCTCGCCGACCGGCGCGGCGAGTGCATCCATGCCGGCTGCGAGCATTGGAAGAAGTGCTTCGTGGAGCACACCATCCGCCGGGCGCGCGGCGCCGACCTGGTGGTGGCGAACCATGCGCTGGTGATGGCGCAGGCGGTGTGGGGGGGGCTGGACGACGGCACCGTGCCGGGGCGCTACGTGTTCGACGAGGGGCACCACATCTTCGATGCCGCCGACGGGGCGTTCGCCGCGGTGATCTCGGGCGGCGAGGCGGCGGAGCTGCGGCGCTGGCTGCTGGGGGCGGAGGGCGGGCGGTCGCGGGCGAAGGGGCTGCGGCGGCGGCTGGAGGACCTGGTGGCCGCCGACGACAAGATGGTGGCGCAGCTTGAGGCCGCCCTGCTGGCGGCGCGCGCGCTGCCGGCGCCGGGCTGGCCGGAGCGGCTGGGCGAGGAACTGCCGAGTGTGGCGGGGGCGGTGGAGAACCCGACCGAAGCATTCTTGCGCGCGGCGCGGCGCCAGGTGCTGGCACGGGTGCAGGGGGATGGGGAGGCGCCCCAGGGAGCTTCGGGCGGCGCAATCGAATGCGACCTGTATCCGCCCGGCCCGGACCTGCCGGAACGGGCGGCGGCACTGGCGCGGGCGCTGAGCCGGATCGCCGGCCCGCTGAAGACGCTGGCGGCGCGGATGCTGGCGCGGCTGGACGACGAGGCGGAGGAGCTGGACGAGGCGACGCGCGGGCGGATCGAGGCGGCGTGCCGCTCGCTCAAACGCCGGGCGATCGATCCGCTGGCGGCGTGGGAGGCGATGCTGGGCGCGGTGGGCGAGGTGCCGCCGGCACCGGGAGAGCGGCCGCAGCACATCCTGTTCCTGCGGCTCGATCGGCGCGGCATCGAGGACCGGGATGTGGGGCTGCACCGGCACTGGCTGGACCCGACCATCCCGTTTGCCGCCACGCTGGCGCGCCCGGCGCAGGGGGTGCTGGTGACCTCCGCCACGCTTCGTGACGCCGGGGCGGACGATATGGAGGCGGCCTGGTCCGATGCCGAGGCGCGGGTGGGGGCGACGCATCTGCCCAGCCCGGCGATCCGCGTGGCGGTGGCCTCGCCATTCGACTATGCGGCGCAGACGCGCGCCTTCGTGGTCACCGACGTGAACTCGCGCGACATCGCAGCTCTGGCGGCGGCGTATCGCACGCTGTTCCTGGCGTCCGGCGGCGGGGCGCTGGGGCTGTTCACCGCGATCGCCCGGCTGCGCGCGGTGCATGCGCGCATCGCAGCACCGCTGGAGGAGGCGGGCATCCCGATGCTGGCGCAGCATGTCGATGCGATGGACAACGCCACGCTGGTGGATGTGTTCCGCACCGAGGAGGATTCCTGCCTGCTGGGCACCGACGCGATGCGCGACGGGGTGGATGTGCCCGGGCGCGCCCTGCGCCTGGTGGTGTTCGAGCGGGTCCCCTGGCCGCGCCCGGACATCCTGCATCGGGAGCGGCGGGTGCATCTGTCGGGCGGGGACACGGCGGGGTACGACGCGCGGATGGCGCGGTTCCGGCTGCGCCAGGCGTTCGGGCGGCTGATCCGCGCCGCCAGCGACCGCGGCGCCTTCGTGCTGCTGGACCGCTCGACGCCGACACGGCTGCTGTCGGCGTTTCCGGCCGGCGTGGCGGTGGAGCGGGTGGGGCTGTCGGAGGCGGCGGCGCGGGTGCGGGAGTTCCTGGGTACGGCGGCGGGCGCGGACGGCACCCCCCCGGGGCGCGGCAAGTAGGGCCGCCGCGCAGCCTATTCCACGCGCCCGGATCGTGCTTTCGTCGCTCCGTGAAAGGGCGAAACGGTAACCGAATGGTGCAACGGGCCGGTGCAGATTCGCATTTTCCGTGAGACTCCTGATTGCCAAGCGGCAATAAATCGGGATTGTTGGACACGATCGGAAACAAAGAGAGGTCATGGCGCTTCGTCCGCACTCCCTGGGCTTCACCTTCCTGATCGGTGCGCTGGCAGCGCTGCCGCCGCTGTCGATCGACCTGGGCCTGCCGGCGCTGACGCTGTTGCAGAGCGAGCTGGGCGCCAGCCCGGCACAGGCGGCGATGACTCTCTCGCTGTTCCTGGCCGGCTTCGGCGTCAGCCAGCTGGTGATGGGGCCGTTGTCGGACCGCTACGGGCGGCGCCCGGTGATGCTGGCGGGCATGGCGCTGTATGCCGCCGCCGGGCTGGCGAGCAGCACGGCCAGCAGCATCCATCAGCTGCTGGCGTTCCGCCTGCTGGAGGGCATCGGGGCGGCCGGCGGCACCACCCTGGCGATGGCGGTGGTGCGCGACTGCTTCGACGGCCAGGCCGGGCGGATCAAGATGAGCCAGGTCAGCATGGTGATCACCATCGCCCCGATCATCGCGCCGACGCTGGGCGGGCTGCTGCTGTTGGTCGGCACCTGGGAGCTGATCTATCTGGTGCTGGGGCTGGCCGGGGTCGGGCTGGTGGTGGCGGTGTATTTCGGGCTGGAGGAGAGCCGGCCGCCAGAGCCCGGCGCGCGGCTGGACCTGATCGGGCGCTACGGCGCGGTGCTGCGCCATCGGCGGACGACGGGCTATGTGCTGGTCAACACGCTGGGCTCGGGCGGGCTGTTCGCCTTCATCTCCGGCTCGCCGCTGGTGCTGATGGGCACGATGGAGGTTTCGACCGCGGTGTTCGGGCTGCTGTTCGCGGTCACCTCGTCGGGCATCCTGCTGGGCTCCACGATCAACTCGGTGCTGGCGCGGCGCGGGGTGCCGGCGGGGCGGCCGCTGGCGTTCGGGCTGGTGCTGGCGCCCCTGGCGGCGCTGGCGGCCAGCCTGTTCCTGATGGCCGGGGTGGTGCGGCTGGAGACGTTCATCCCCTTCGTGGTGCTGGTGGGGGTGTGCCGGGGGATGACCACGCCGAACATCAACTTCGCCGCCCTGGAGCCGGTGCCGCAGCATGCCGGGGTGACGGCGGCGCTGATGGGCTGCGGGCAGATGCTCTGCATGGCGCTGTCCGGGGTGATCGTGGCCGCGCTGTATCCGCATTTCGGGCCGCTGGGGATGACGCTGACCATGCTGGGCTTTCTCGGCGCCGGCCTGATCTCCTGGCTGTGGGTGGAGCGGTCGGCGCGGCGCGCGATCGCCTGACCAGCGCCGGCGTTTCGTGGCAGGATGGCCGCCGATTCGAGGGAGGCGGCATGGACCCGGCGATTTTGGCGGTGCTCGCGGCGGTGGGCGCGCTGGCGGCCGCACTCGCGGCCCTGGTCGTGGTGCTGCGACAGGCCGCGGTGCTGCACCAGATCAAGCTGCTGGGCGAGCAGACCCGACTGGGGCTGGACGCCGCCGCCGCCACCCAGCGCGCCGCCCTGTCCGAGACCGAGCGCGCAGTGGTGGCCAGCGGCGGGGCGCTGCGCACCGAGGTCAGCACGGCGATCGAGGCGCTGCGGGGGGCCAACGAGCAGCGCCTGGGCGCGTTCCAACGCGGCCTGGAGGAACGGCTGCACGCCATGGCCGAACAGGCCGGCACGGCGGCGGGCACGCTGCGCACCGAGGTCGGCGGCATGCGCGCCGAAACGCAACAGGCGCTGCTGGCCCTGCGTGAGGGCAACGAGAAGAAACTGGCTGAGATCCAGGCCGCGGTGACCGCCCAGCTTGTCGCCGCCGCCGAGCAGGGCGGGGCTGCCGCCATTGCCCTGCGCACCGAAGTCGGCGGCATGCGCGCCGAAACGCAACAAGCGCTGCTGGCGCTGCGCGAGGGCAACGAGAAGAAGCTGGCGGAAATCCAGGGCGCGGTGAACGAGCAGCTCGCCAAATCCGTCGAGCAGCAGATGAGCGTCAGCTTCGCCCGCGTCACCGAGCAGTTCGCCCAGGTGCAGAAGGCGATGGGCGAGATGCAGGCCGTGGGCGCGCAGATCGGCGACCTCAAGCGCCTGTTCGGCAACGTCAAGACCCGCGGCGGCTGGGGCGAGACCCAGGTGCGGGCGATGCTGGACGACGTGCTGCCGCCCGGCGCCTATGAGACCAACTGGAAGCCGCGGCAGGGCAGCGACGATGCGGTGGAGTTCGCCGTCATCATGCCGATGCGCGGGGCCAACCGCCCGCGCCTGGCCGTCGACGCCAAATTTCCGGTGGAGGATTACGAGCGGCTGCTGAGCGCCCAGGACGCCGGCGATGCCGATGCCGAGCGCGCCGCCCGCCGCGACCTGGCCCGCAGCATCCGCGGCGAGGCGAAGAAGATTTCGGAAAAATACATCCTGCCGCCGGCCACGGTCGAGTTCGCGGTGATGTACCTGCCGACCGACGGGCTGTATGCCGAGGTCGCACGCATCGATGGGCTGATCGACGAGCTGGGCCGGGTG
>JBIPLY010000531.1:0-2743 GCA_044369385.1 Acetobacteraceae bacterium
CCGGCATTCAGGTTGGCGATGATCTCCGGCATTTCCATGAAGATCGCCGGCGGCCGCGGCGGCGCCTTGGCCGCGCCCTTGGCATCGCCGCCTTTGGCCTCGCCGTCCTTCGTCTCGCCGCCCTTCGCCTCGCCGCCCTCCGCGCCCTCGGCGGCCTCCGGCTTCGGACCCATGCCCAGCAGCTTGGGCGCGATGCCGCTGAACCACAGCCCGGCGCCGATCCCGGCCAGCAGCAGCGGAATCGCCAGCAGGATGATCAGCTTCTTCTTGCCGCCCTTCTTGGGCGCCGCGCCTTCGGCATCCTCGCCGGGCGCGGCCGTCGCCGCAGCAGCCGTCATGACCGCCCCTTTCTCGCTTCCGGCCGGGTTTGGCCGCGGCGGCAGTTTTGGCCGGGTGGGGTTAACGAAGCCTTGCCTGCCCGGCCGAATGTGCCGGGCAGTCCCGGCTGCTTGCGGCAGCGGGCGTTGATTTCCAACACTTCCGGGCCTGGCACGGCAGTTGCGTAGCCGGCTGCGACGATCCCGGCACGCCGCAGGAGCCATTCGAATGCAGAACATCACCAACATCGCGCTGTCGCGCATGACCGCCCAGCAGCGGTCGCTGGACGTGACCGCCTCCAACATCGCCAACGCCAACACCCCGGGCTACCGCGCCGAGCGGCTGATCTTCAGCGACTTCCTGGTGCGCAACCGCGGCCGCGACATCCCGCCGGGTGCAGAGGTGGTGGCCTTCACCCAGGACCGCACCAGCTACCGCGACCAGGCGGCGGGGCCGATCACCCACACCTCCAACACCTTCGACCTGGCCCTGGTCGGCGACGGCTACTTCACCGTCGAGACCCCGCGCGGCCCGCGCCTGACCCGGGCCGGGCATTTCGAGCTGAACGCCGAGGGCAACCTGGTCAACAGCGACGGCTTTCCGCTGCTGGACCCGCGCGGCCAGAAGATCGAACTCACGCCGCGCGACACCACCGTCGCCATCAGCGCCGACGGCACCATCAGCAGCGAGAACGGCCGCATCGGGCGCATCGGGGTGGTGCGGCCCTCCACCCCCTATGCGCTCAAGCCGGAGGGCGGGCGGCTGTTCGTGGACGAGGGCGAGCCGGTGGCGGTGGAGAATCCGAAGATGATCCAGGGCGCCATCGAGCAGTCCAACATCTCCCCGGTGGTGGAGCTGACCCGGATGATGCGCGAGCTGCGCGAGTTCGAGTTCACCAGCAAGATGGTGGAATCCGACGGCACCCGCCGGATGACCGCCATCGAGAAGCTGACCCAGAAGCGGAGCTGAGACGATGCGCTCGCTGGACATCGCCGGCACCGGCATGCAGGCCCAGGCCACCAATGTCGAGGTCATCTCCAACAACATCGCCAACATGACCACCACCGGCTTCAAGCGCCGGCGCGCCGAGTTCCAGGACCTGATCTACCAGAACCTGCGCCGGGTCGGCTCCAACAGCTCGGACGCCGGCTCCGTGGTGCCGGCCGGCGCGCAGGTGGGCCTGGGCGTCAAGACCGCGGCGATCTACCGCATCAACGAACAGGGCAACCTGCAGCAGACCTCCAACGCCTTCGACCTGGCCATCCGCGGCAACGGCTTCTTCCAGGTCACCCTGCCCAGCGGCGAGACCGCCTATACCCGCGACGGCACCTTCGCGCTGTCCGCCGAGGGCCAGCTGGTCACCGCGGACGGCTACGTGGTGCAGCCGGGCGTCACCGTGCCGAACAACGCAACGGACGTGACCATCAACGCCTCCGGCCAGGTGCAGGTGACACTGGATGGGCAGCAGGCGCCCGCACTGGTCGGGCAGATCCAGCTCGCGGTGTTCCCCAATGCGGCGGGGCTGAATGCGCAGGGCGACAACCTGCTCCTTGCCACCACCGCCAGCGGCAACCCGGTCACCGGCAACCCGGCCGCACCCGGCTTCGGCTCGGTGCTGCAGGGCTTTGTCGAGACCTCCAACGTGAACGTGGTCAGCGAGATCACCAACCTGATCACCGCCCAGCGCGCCTATGAGATGAACAGCAAGGTGATCACGACATCCGACCAGATGCTCGCGACCCTGACCAACCTGCGGTGATGTGATGCGCATTCTCCTGTCATTGATGCTGGCCGCCGCCATCCCGGCGCAGGCCGCGGTCCTCAGGCCAGTAACCACGCTGACCGCCCCGGTGGTGCGGCTGGGCGACCTGTTCGACGGGCTCGTCTCAGGCAGCGAGCTGGTGCTGGGCCCGGGGCCGGCGCCGGGGGCGCGGATTGTGGTGGAGGCGGCGCAGGCCGCGGCCATCGCGCGGCAGTTCGGCGTCGACTGGCGGCCCAATGGCGGCGAGCGCGCGGTGCTGGAGCGCCCGGGCCGGCTGCTGCCGCGCGACGAGGTGCTGGCGGCCCTGCGCGGCGCGCTGGTCGGCGTGGGCGGCGACCAGGACGGCGAGCTGGAGGTCACCGGCTATGCCGCGCCGCTGGTGCCGGCGGAATCCCTGGTGCGGGTCGATGTGGAACAGATGGAGCTGGACGGGGCCAGCGGGCGGTTCCGCGCCGTGGTCTCGGTGTCCGGCGAGGGGATGCTGACGCTGCGGCAATCCGTGGCCGGCACGCTGCATGCCATGGCCGAAGTGCCGGTGCCGGTGCGGCGGATCGCCCCCGGGGCGGTGCTGCGGCCCGCGGATGTGGTGATGCAGATGGTGCGCGTCTCGGCGATCCGCGGCGAGGTGGCGCGGATGGCCGATCAGGTCGTGGGCCTGGCGCC
>JBIPLY010000532.1:0-2735 GCA_044369385.1 Acetobacteraceae bacterium
CCGATCAGCAGCGGGATGTGGGCCGACAGGGCGGTGGCATCCGGGTGGAAGGGCTGGCGCGGCAGGACATGGCCGTCCACCACCGGCCCGAACGGATAGCGGTCGAGCAGCGGCCGGGCCGAGGGGCCGAGCGCCTTGGTCGCCGGGCCGATCGCGGCCAGCAGCCGCACCAGGGGCAGCGCCGCCAGCGCGTCCACGCCGCCCCCCAGCTCGCGCAGCACCAGCGCGGTCAGCGTCGCCGCCCGCTCCGGCGTGCGATGCAGCACCACGGCGCCGCTCTGGACCACGGCGCGGTGGAACAGGCCCTGGGCGGCGGGCATCGCCATCAGGGTGCAGACCTTTCCCCCGCCGCCGGATTCGCCGAACACCGTGACGCAGTCTGGGTCGCCGCCAAAGGCGGTAATATTGTCGCGCACCCATTCCAGGGCGGCGACGATGTCCAGCATCCCGGCATTGCCCGAGGTCGCGAACTCCGGTCCGCCGGCCGATGACAGGTCGAGGAAGCCCAGGATGTTGAGGCGGTGGTTGACACCGACCACGACGACATCGCCGCGCCGGGCCAGGCGGCTGCCGCGGGTGCGGTCGCCGTTGCCGGTGCCGTAGCTGAAGGCGCCGCCATGCAGCCAGACCATCACCGGCCGCTTCGCGCCGTCCACGGCGGGGGTCCAGACATTGACCGTCAGGCAGTCTTCGCTGGGCGGCGAGGTGTCGCCGATGCCGTAGAGGTCGGCCAGCTCGGGGCGGGAGGCCGGGCGCAGCCCCATCTGCGGCGCGTGGCCGGCATACTGCGTGGCATCGCGCACGCCGGCCCAGGGCGCGGGCGGCAGCGGCGGGCGGAACCGCGCCGGACCGGCGGTGGCGGCGCCGTATGGCACCGACTTGAACGCCAGCACGCCGTCGATCACCGCCCCGCGGAGGCGCCCGGCGGCGATCTCAACCATCGGTTCGATCGGATTGTCCATGGCGCGGCCTCCGCTTGCCGGGCGAGCATGGCGATCCGCCGCCGGCTTGTCGAATGTCAGGACGACCCGGGTGTCAGGACGACGCCGCTATCAGGACGACGCCGGGGTCAGGACGAGTGGGGCAGCGCCACCCGCGCGCCGTCCATCAGCCGGGCCATGCGCGCCTCCAGCTGGGCGATGGTGAAGGGCTTGCGCATCACCCGGTCGGCGTCGATCGCCTCGGCGGTGTCGGTCTCGGCATTGCCGGTGATCAGCAGGGCGCGCAGCGCGGGGTGCAGCACCTGGGCGGCCTGGATCAGCGCCACGCCGTTCATGCCGGGCATCACATAATCGACCAGCAGCAGGTCGAACGGCCGGGCATGGGCGGCCGGGCTGTCGAGCAACGCCAGCGCCGCGGCCCCGTCGGCGGCCAGCACCACGCTGTGGCCGCGTTCGGCCAGCATTTCGCCGGTCATCTCGCGCACCGCGCGGTCGTCGTCGACCACCAGCACGCGCAGCGGCCGCAGCCGCACCCGCGGCGGCAGGGCCGAGCTGGCGGGCACCGGCGCGAGCCCGGACCCGGCGCGCGGCAGCAGCACGGTCACCGTGGTGCCGAAGCCCGGGCGGCTGTCGATGCGCACGTCGCCGCCGGATTGCAGCGCCAGGCCGTGGACCTGCGACAGGCCGAGCCCGCCGCCCTCGCCCTGCGGCTTGGTGGTGAAGAACGGCTCGAAGGCGCGCTCCTTCACTTCCGGGCTCATGCCGGCGCCGGTATCGGCGACTTCCAGCACCACATAGTCGCCCGGGGGGACAGCATGCGGGGCGGCATGGCGGTCGGGATCGTCGGATCCCAGGTGCAGGTTTCGGGTTCGGATCGCCAGCACGCCGCCGTCCTTCATCGCGTCGCGGCCGTTGATCGCCAGGTTCAGGATCACCGCTTCCACCTGCGTCGGGTCGACCATCGCCGGCCACAGCTCGGCGGCCAGGTCGGTCTCGATGCGGATGTTGCGGCCCAGCGTGCTGGCCAGCAGCCCGGTCAGCGCCAGCACGGGCACGTTGAGGTCGGTGGGCACCGGCAGCAGCCGCTGGCGGCGGGAGAAGGCGAGCAGCTGGGAGGTCAGGCGCGCGCCGCGCTGCGCGGCTTCCAGCGCATTGGCCACCAGCGGGCGCAGCGCCTGTTGTTCCGGCGGCAGGCGGCGGCGCACCAGGTCGAGCGCGCCGACGATGGCGGTCAGCAGGTTGTTGAAGTCATGCGCGATGCCGCCGGCGAGCTGGCCGACGGCCTGGAGCTTGTGCGCCTGGTGCAGCTCGGCCTCGGTGCGCTCGCGCTCGGCGATCTCGTGCTGCAGGCGGTTGCGGCTCTGTTCCAGGTCGCGGGTGCGGTCGCGCACGCGCGCCTCCAGCGTGGCGTTCAGCTCGACCAGCTCGGCGCGGCGCCGGCCCAGCGCCTCGGCCATCAGGTTGAAGGCGCGGGCGAGGCGGCCGAATTCGGAACTGGGCGCCTCCAGGGGCTGGGCGCGGGCCTGAAGGTTGCCCTCGGACCAGCGCCTTGCGGCGTCCAGCAGGGCGGCGGTGGGGCGGCGGATGAAGCGTTCGCCGGCGAAGAAGGCCAGGACAAGGGAGACCACCATGCCCATTCCCATCATCACCAGCCCCTGCCAGGCGACGACATCGAGATCGGCCAGGATGTCCGGCGCGAACAGCCCGACGCTGACGAACATCCCGTGCGGCGCCTGGGTTGCCGGCAGGAAGCCGTAGATCCGCTCCCGGTCGTCCAGGCCCGGCCCCCATCTG
>JBIPLY010000533.1:0-2732 GCA_044369385.1 Acetobacteraceae bacterium
ATCGACGACGCGCTGTGGGAGCCGCCCTCCAACGGCATCAACCAGCGCGGCCGGTTCTGGTGCGCCGATCGCATCGCCCGCATCTGTGCCGCCAGCCGCCATGTCGTCGCCGGCAATCCGCTGGTCGCCGAATACTGCGCCCGCCACGCGCCGGCGGCGACCGTGATCCCCACCCCCTATGCCGCGCCCGCGCCGCTGCCGCCGGCCGCCGGCCCGCCGGTGCCCCGCTTGCCTGTGGTGGTCTGGATCGGCAACAGCGGCAATGCCTGGTACGTCGCCGCCCTGCTGCCGGTGCTGGAACGGGTGGCCGCGCGCGCGCCCTTCGTCCTACGCCTGATCGGCGGCGCGGACATCGCCGAGGTCGCCTCCCCCCACCTGACCATCGACCGCCGCCCGTGGTCCCCGGCCGAGGAGGCCCGCCTGCCGGAAGCCGCCATCGGCATCATGCCGCTGCCCGACAGCGCCTATGAGCGCGGCAAGAGCGGCTTCAAGATCGTGCAGTACTGGAGCGCGGGGCTGGCCGCCATCGCCGCCCCGGTCGGCGTGAACGCCACCATGATCCAACCGGGAGAAGACGGCCTGCTGCCCGACAGCGACGCGGCGTGGGAGCAAGCCCTGATCGACCTGCTGACCGACCCCGCCCGCCGCGCCCGCCTCGCCGCCGCCGGCCACGCCCGCTTCCAGGCGGAGTACACGCGTGAGGTCGCCGCCCGCGCCTGGCTGCCCATCCTCGCCGGAGCGCGCGCCGCATGACGCCCCGCCGCGCCCTGCTGAGCCTGCCCCTCGCGCTGGCCGCCCCCCGCATCGCCCGCGCCGCCGAGGCCGCGCGCATCGCGGTCGCCACCGACCGGCCCGGCCGCCCGGTGCCGCGCGCCCTGTTCGGCACCAACCTGCAATGGGAGCATGACGGCGACGGCGTGCTGCTGCCCGGCCCCGGAACATCCTGGCGCCCCGGCCTGTTCGAGGCGATCGAGAGCGCCGGCATCTCGGTGCTGCGCTTCCCCGGCGGCTCGCTGGCCAACACCTATCGCTGGCGCGACGGCACCGGCCCGCGCGATCGCCGCGCGGGCGGCCTCAGCTACGATTTCCGCCCGATCCCCTCGCGCTTCGGCAGCGACGAATTCCTGGCGCTCGCCAGCCGCACGAAGACGGAGGCGATCGTCACCGCCAACCTCTCCGCCGGGCCGGACGAAGCCGCGGACTGGGTCTCCTACCTCACCGACCCCGCCAGCCAGGCCCGCGCCCGGAACGGCCACCCCGCCCCGATCGCCGCCCCGTGGTGGGAGATCGGCAACGAGCTTTACGCCCCGCGCGAACGCGGCCACCTGACCGCCGCCGCCTATGCCGCCCATCTCGCCCCCTTCGCGGCGGCCATGCGCGCCCGCAATCCGGCGATCCAGCTCGGCGCCATGCTGGAGGGCGCCTTCCAGCAGGCGGCCTGGATGCACGGCGTGATGCCGCACCTGATGGCGTGGAACGAGACGGTGCTGAAGGACGGCATCGGCGCCATCGATTTCGTCGCGCTGCATTTCGCCGCCCCGTTCGACACGCTGTGGCGCGACGCGCGGCTGAACGAACTGGTCTGGGCCGGCCCGCTGGCGTTCCGCGACACCATCGCCGGGGTCCGCGCCCAGCTCGCCCGCCACGGCCGCCCCGCAATGCCGATCGTGGTCAGCGAGTACACCACCTTCTTCGGCGGCGCCCCCGCGCCCCGCATCGCCACCGCCGAGAACGCCATCTTCGCCGCGCTGATGCTGATGGAGATGATGCGCACCCCGCAGGTCACCGCGGCGGCGAACTGGTCGCTGATCAACAATTCCAGCTTCGGCATGCTGCGCGCCGAGGCCGGCGGCCCGGTCCAGCCCCGCCCGCTGCACGCCGCCTTCGCCGCCATGGCCAGCCTGGCCGGCAAGGCCCTGTTGCCGGTCAGCCTCACCCGCCCCGGCTACACGGTCCCCGCCAAGGGCAACGTCCCGGGCTATGCCGATGTCGGCGCCATCGATGCCGTCGCCGTGGCCGCCCCCGGCGGTGCCGTGGAACTGGCCGTGGTCAACCGCGCGCCGGGCCGCCCGATCGACGCCACCCCCGTCTTCCCCGTCCCGCTGCGCCGCGTCGCCGGCACCCAGTGGCACGGCGGCGAGGGCCAGGCCACCGCCTGGCAGACCGCCCGCCTGCCCCCCGCCCCGCCCGGCGCCGTGCTCGCCTTGCCGCCCGGCTCCCTGACCCTGTTGCGCTTCGAGCCGATTGCATGACCCCT
Source organism: Acetobacteraceae bacterium (assembly GCA_044369385.1). GTDB lineage: Bacteria > Pseudomonadota > Alphaproteobacteria > Acetobacterales > Acetobacteraceae > CAMDGX01. The sequence continues at coordinate 2,258 of JBIPLY010000533.1, forward strand.
TCGCCCGTCCGGTCCACCCTGGCCACGCTGGTCGTGGCGCTGCCCGCGCTCGGCTTTCTCCCGTTCGTGCTGCTGCCGCCGTTCAACCAGGACGTGGCGGCGGTGCTGGATTTCAGCCTGCGCTGGCTGGCCGGCGAACGGCTCTATGTCGACATGACCGACGTGAACCCGCCGCTGATCTTCATCCTGAACCTGGGCCCGGCTTTGCTGGCGCGCTGGACCGGGATCGCGCCGATCCACGCCTTCCAGCTCGCCATGCTGGCGCTGGGCGTGCTGATCGTCTGGCTCTGCACCCGCGTGGTGCGCCCGCGCGGCCCGGGCGAGGCGGCGTTCCTGGGGGCGATGCCGGTGCTGGTGCTGCTGGCGCCCGGAGCCGATTTCGGCCAGCGCGACCCGCTGATGCTGCTGCTGGCGCTGCCCTATCTGCTCCAGGCCAGCGCCCGGGCCGAGGGATCGCCCACCGGCCCGCGCATCT
>JBIPLY010000151.1:0-8890 GCA_044369385.1 Acetobacteraceae bacterium
AAGGTGCTGGGCGGCTCGAAGCGCAAGACAGCCTCGGTCGGCGACGTGATCGTCGTCTCGATCAAGGACGCCATCCCACGCGGCAAGGTGAAGAAGGGCGACGTGCACCAGGCGGTGATCGTGCGCACCAGCTTCCCGGTGCGCCGCGCCGATGGCAGCGCGATCCGCTTCGACCGCAACGCGGCGGTGCTGATCAACAAGTCGCAGGAGCCGATCGGCACCCGCATCTTCGGGCCGGTGGTGCGCGAACTGCGCGCGCGCAAGTTCATGAAGATCATCTCGCTCGCGCCGGAGGTGCTGTAATGGCCGCTCGGATCAAGAAGGGCGACACCGTGCTGGTCACGACCGGCGCCGATCGCGGCAAGCGCGGCGAGGTGCTGCGCGTGCTGCCCGCGGCCAACCGGGCGGTGGTTCAGGGTGTGAACGTGGTCAAGAAGCACACCAAGCCGACTGGCATGGGCAACCCCGGCGGGATCGAAAGCGTCGAGGCCAGCCTGCACCTGTCCAACCTGAAGCTGGTTGATCCCAAGACGGACCAGCCGACCAAGGTAGGCTTCCGTGTGCTTGACGACGGCCGCAAGGTGCGCGTTGCCAAGGCGACCGGCAACGTGATCGAGAGCTGAGGAGATTGCGGTGAGCGGAACGAAGAAGGGCGCCAAGGCGCCGGCTAAAGGTGGCGCCAAGGGCGGCGCCAAGAAGCCCACGGGTGGTGGTGGCCGCGGCGCGGCCCCGCCGACGAAGGCTGAGGCGCGAGCGGCCCGCGGCGAAGTGACCTATGCGGTCGCCGCCGAGGTCACCAACGGCACCGGCGAAATGCCGCGCATGCAGCAGCGCTACATGGACGAGGTCCGTGCGGCGATGCAGGCGGAGTTCGGCTACGGCAATCCGATGCAGGTGCCGAAGCTGGAGAAGATCGTCATCAACATGGGTGTGGGCGAGGCCGCCGGCGACCAGAAGAAGCTCGACGCCGCGGTGTCCGAGCTGGCGCTGATCAGCGGCCAGAAGCCGGTCAAGACGGTGGCGAAGAAGGCGATCGCCGGCTTCAAGATCCGCAAGGGCCTGCCGATCGGCTGCAAGGTGACGCTGCGCAAGACCCGGATGTACGAGTTTCTCGATCGTCTGGTGACCATCGCCCTGCCGCGGGTGCGCGATTTCCGCGGCATTCCCAGCACCAAGGGGTTCGACGGGCGCGGCAACTTCGCCATGGGGCTCAAGGAGCAGATCGTGTTCCCGGAGATCGTCTACGACAAGGTCGACGAGATCCGCGGCATGGACATCGTCTTTGTCACCACGGCGAAATCCGATGCCGAGGCGAAGTCGCTGCTGAAGAAGTTCGATATTCCCTTCGCCGCCTGAGGCGTTGGGGCCCTCACCGCCTGCGGCGGTGGGGGGACAAGGGGCGGCCATCGCGGCGCGGCCCGGGCTGATCACGTAACGCCTAGGATTTGGAAAACCACCGGCTCGGCCGGCAGGTTCCGGAGGACAAGACAGGATGGCCAAGACATCCCAGGTCAACCGCAACGCCAAGCGCGCTCGGATGGCCGCACGCGACAAGGGCAAGCGCGCGACGCTGAAGGCGGTGGTCATGGACCGCACGCTGCCGGTGGAGGACCGCTTCGAGGCGACGCTGAAGCTGGCGCAGTTGCCGCGCAACGGCGCCAAGAACCGCTGGCGCCTGCGCTGCGAGCTGACCGGCCGCGCGCGCGCCAACTATCGCAAGTTCAAGCTTTGCCGGATCGCACTCCGCGACCTGGCCAGCGCCGGGCAGATCCCCGGCATGGTCAAGGCCAGCTGGTAGGAGACGATCCATGTCAATGTCAGATCCGTTGGGTGACATGCTCACCCGCATCCGCAATGCGCAGCGCGCGCGCCACGCCAATTGCGTGTCGCCCGCCTCGCGCCTGCGGGCCAATGTGCTGGATGCGCTGAAGCGCGAAGGCTTCATTCGCGGCTTTGCCGCCGAAGAGCTGCGCCCCGGCGTGGCGCAGCTGCGCATCGAGCTGAAGTACAACGAGGGTGAGCCGGTCATCAAGGAAATCACCCGCGTGTCCAAGCCGGGCCGGCGCGTCTACTCCAAGATCCAGGAGCTGCCGCGCGTCTATGCTGGCTTGGGCGTTTCGATCCTGTCGACGCCACGTGGCGTGCTGAGCGATGCCGAGGCTCGCGCTGCCAATGTTGGCGGCGAAGTCCTTTGCCGCGTGTTCTGAGGAGGGTGGCATGTCACGGGTAGGCAAATACCCCGTCGAACTGCCGGCGGGCGTTCAGGTGGCGCTGGCTGGGCGCGTGCTGACCGCCAAGGGCAAGCTCGGCGAACTCAAGCTGGACCTCACCGACAACGTCGATGCGGTGGTCGAGGACAACAAGGTGGCCATCGCGCCCCGCGGCAACTCGGCCTCGGCGCGGATGATGTGGGGCACCACGCGGGCCAACGTCGCGAACATGGTCAAGGGCGTCTCGGTCGGCTTCTCGAAGTCGATGGAGATCACCGGGACCGGCTATCGCGCCGCGGTCAACGGGGCGAACCTGGTCATCAACCTGGGCTTCTCGCATGACGTGGTCTATGCGATCCCCCCGGGGATCACGGTGACCTGCGAGCGTCCGACGTCGATCAAGGTTGCCGGCGTGGACAAGCGCCTGGTGGGCCAGGTCTGCGCCGAGATCCGCGCCTGGCGTCCGCCGGAGCCCTACAAGGGCAAGGGCGTGAAGTTCGAGGGCGAGGCGATCCTCCGCAAGGAAGGGAAGAAGAAGTGAGCGCCGACAACAAGGACCTGCAGCAGCGCCGGCGGCTTCGCCTGCGCTTCCAGCTGCGCCTCAAGGCCGCCGGGCGTCCGCGCCTGTCGGTGTTCCGCTCCGGCAAGCACATCTACGCCCAGGTCATCGACGATGCCGGGGGCCGCACGCTTGCGGCCGCCTCTTCGCTGGACCGCGGGCTGCGCGAGCAGCTCAAGACCGGCGCGGACAAGGATGCGGCGACGGCCGTCGGCAAGCTGGTGGCCGAACGTGCGCTGGCCGCCGGGATCGCGGCCGTGGTGTTTGACCGCGGTTCCTATCTGTACCACGGCCGCGTGAAAGCGCTGGCCGAAGCCGCCCGTGAGGGCGGTCTGTCCTTCTGAGGAAGCGAAGCAATGGCACGTGAACCCAGGGAAGGCGGCGGCGGTGGCCGCGGCGGACGGGACCGGGACCGCAACCATGGCGGCGGCGAGGGCGGCGATGACATCATCGACAAGCTCGTTACCATCAACCGCGTCGCCAAGGTGGTGAAGGGCGGCCGTCGGTTCGCCTTCGCCGCGCTGGTGGTGGTCGGCGATCAGAAGGGCCGCGTCGGCTATGGCGCCGGCAAGGCGCGCGAAGTGCCCGAGGCGATCCGCAAGGCCACCGAGCGGGCGCGCCGCGGCATGATCCGCGTGCCGATGAAGGAGGGTCGCACCCTGCATCACGACGTGACCGGCAATTTCGGCGCCGGCTCCGTGGTGCTGCGCAGTGCCGCGGCCGGCACTGGCATCATCGCCGGCGGGCCGATGCGCGCGGTGTTCGAAACGCTGGGCATCGGCGACGTGGTGGCCAAGAGCCTGGGCAGCCGCAACCCGCACAACATGGTCAAGGCGACCTTCGACGCACTGCAGCGCTGTGCCAGCCCCCGTTCGGTGGCGCAGCGTCGCGGCAAGAAGGTCTCCGATCTGCTGGGCAAGCGCGACGCCCCGGCACAGGAGGGTGCGGATGTCTGAGCAGAAGAAGAAGACCGTGAAGGTCACCCAGATCGCCTCCGTCGCCGGGCGGCTGCCCGGCCAGAAGGAGACTCTGATCGGGCTTGGCCTGAACAAGATCCGCCGTAGCCGCGAATTGGAGGATACCCCCTCCGTGCGTGGCATGATTCGCAAGGTGGCTCACCTTGTGAAGGTCGACGAGTCCTGAGTCCGAAAGGGCTCAAAGGAGACTGCGATGAATCTGAATGAACTGCGCGACAATCCCGGCTCGCGTCTGAAGTCAAAGCGCCTCGGCCGTGGCATCGGCTCCGGCAAGGGCAAGACTTCTGGCAAGGGCGTGAAGGGCCAGAAGGCGCGTGAAGGCGTGGCGCTGAACGGGTTCGAGGGCGGTCAGCTCCCGATCTACCGGCGGATGCCCAAGCGCGGCTTCAAGAACATCTTCCGCAAGGAATACGCCCCGGTGAACCTCGGCGCCCTGGCGCGGGCGATCGAGACCAGCCGGATCGACGGCGCGGCCCCGATCACCGAGGAAGTCCTGGCCAAGGCCGGCCTGGTGCGCGGCGGCAAGGTGACCGGCGTGCGGCTGCTGGCCAATGGCGAGATCGGCCGGGCGGTGCATATCACCGTCTCCGGCGCGTCGGCGACGGCGATCGCGGCGGTCGAGGCGGCCGGCGGCAGCGTGACCACCACGGTGGCCAAGCCGGCGGCCGAGGCGGCTTGATCCGGACGATCTCGGGGACTGGGCTTCCTGCCCCCGGGGTCGCGCGCTATGTAGTGCATGACGGCGCCTCGGGTGGACCCGCTGGCGCCGTTGGCATGATGGGGAATTGATCGATGGCGTCGGCAGCCGAGCAGCTTGCGGCAAACCTGAACTTTTCCACGTTTTCCAAGGCGACGGAACTCAAGCAGCGCATCTGGTTCACCCTGGGCGCGTTGATCGTCTATCGCATCGGCACCTACATCCCGGTGCCGGGCGTGGACGCGTCGGTGATGGGCGAGATGCTGGCCCAGCATGGCGGCGGCATCCTGGGCATGTTCGACATGTTCTCGGGCGGCGCGCTGGGGCGCATGACCGTGTTCGCGCTCAACATCATGCCGTACATCAGCGCCAGCATCATCATGCAGCTGATGACCGCGGCGGTGCCCACGCTGGAGGCGCTGAAGAAAGAGGGCGAGCAGGGCCGCAAGCGGATCAACCAGTACACCCGCTATCTGACCGTGCTGATCGCCATCGTGCAGAGCTACGGCATTGCCGTCGGGCTGGAAGGCATGCGCGGCAGCTTCGGCGCGGCGGTGATCGATCCCGGCATGTTCTTCCGCCTGTCCTGCGTCGTCTCGCTGGTCGGCGGCACCATGTTCCTGATGTGGCTCGGCGAGCAGATCACCGCGCGCGGCATCGGCAACGGCGTCAGCCTGATCATCATGGCGGGCATCGTGGCCAACCTGCCCAGTGCGCTGGCCTCGCTGTTCGAGCTGGGCCGCACCGGGGCGCTGAGCCCGTTCTTCATCATCGCCTTCATGTTCATCGCCGCCGGCGTGGTGATGGTCATCGTCTTCATCGAACGCGCGCAGCGCCGCATCGTGATCCAGTATCCGAAGCGCCAGGTCGGCAACCGCATGATGGGCGGCGACTCGACGCACATGCCGCTGAAGATCAACACCGCGGGCGTGATCCCGCCGATCTTCGCCAGTTCGATCCTGCTGATCCCGGCGACGATCTCCGGCTTTTCGGCCGGCGGCGAGCCCGGCGTGCTCTCCAGCATCGGCGCGGCGCTGGCCCATGGCACGCCGCTGTACATGCTGTCCTATGCCGGCATGATCGTGTTCTTCGCCTATTTCTACACCGCCGTGGTCTTCAACCCGGAGGAGACGGCGGACAACCTGAAGAAGCATGGCGGCTTCGTGCCCGGCATCCGGCCCGGCACCGCGACGGCCAGCCATTTCGACACGATCCTGACCCGCTTGACCACGATCGGCGCGGTCTACCTCTGCATCGTCTGTCTGTTGCCCGAGGTGTTGATCGCCCAGTACGGCGTGCCGTTCTACTTCGGCGGCACCAGCGTGATGATCATCGTCTCGGTGACCATGGACACGGTCACCCAGGTCCAGTCGCATCTGCTCGCCCATCAGTACGAAGGGCTGATCCGCAAGGCCCGTGTGAAAGGAAGAGGTCGGTGAAACTCATCCTGCTGGGCCCTCCCGGCGCCGGGAAGGGCACGCAGGCCAAGCGCCTGCAGGACCGCTACGGCGTGGTACAGATCTCGACCGGCGACATGCTGCGTGCCGAGGTGGCCGCCGGCAGCGAGGTCGGGCTCCAGGCCCGCGCGGTGATGGCTGCCGGTGGGCTGGTGTCCGACGACATTCTGATCCGCATGCTGGCCGGGAGGATCGAGCGGCCCGATTGCGCGCGCGGCTTCATCCTGGACGGCTTTCCGCGCACCGTGCCGCAGGCCGAGGCGCTGGACGCCATGCTGGCGGCCAAGGCGATGCCGCTGGATGCCGTGGTGGAGCTGAAGGTGGATGACCACGCGCTGGTGGAGCGGATCGCCGGGCGCTACACCTGCAAGGCCTGCGGCGAGGGCTATAACGACGTGTTGCAGCCGCCGAAGATCGCCGGGATCTGTGACCGCTGCGGCGGAACGGAGTTCTCCCGGCGGGCCGATGACAATCGCGAGACGGTGGGCGCCCGCCTGGCCGCCTACCACCAGCAGACGGCGCCGATCCTGCCGCATTACGCGGCCCACGGGCGGTTGCATGCGGTGGACGGCATGGCGGAGCCGGATGCGGTCACCGCGCAGCTGGTGGCATTGCTCGATCCTTTGGTTCGGTGAGGGGCAGCACTGCGTCGGCGACGTGACTGGAGCGGGCGTGATCACGCGGATTTGATCAGGCTGCGTTGACTCCCCGGGGCCCGCCGCTATAGTGCGCGCCCTTGGCGACCCCCACGAAGCGGGCGGTCGCTGTTTGTGATGCGTGCGGTGGAGGCTGTGGCGCTGCGGCAGGAATGCCCGGGGTCGCAGGGACCAAGGTTTGCGGCTGAAGAGCCGCTTGGATCAAGGCTGGATCGGGCGCCTGCCCGGTGTTGAAGGAGTGGACGGCGTGGCGCGTATTGCCGGCGTGAATATCCCGACCAACAAGCGGGTCACCATCAGCCTGCGTTATATCTTTGGCATCGGCCCGGCCAAGGCGCAGGAAATCTGCACCAAGCTGGGCATTGCCGACGAGAAGCGGGTGAACCAGCTTTCCGACGAGGAAGTGCTGCGCATCCGCGAGATGGTCGATCGCGACTATCGCGTGGAGGGCGACCTGCGCCGCGAAGTGGCGATGAACATCAAGCGGCTGATGGACCTGGGCTGCTATCGCGGCCTGCGTCATCGTCGCGGCCTGCCGGTGCGCGGCCAGCGCACCCACACCAACGCCCGCACCCGCAAGGGCAAGGCGGTGGCCATCGCCGGCAAGAAGAAGGTCACGAAGTAGGCGCTCGCGCCGCTTCACCCCTTTCGCTTGCTCCGCGCCGTTTTCGCTTCCGCGGCGGCCAGCCCCCGGCTTTGGGGTCGGCCCGCCGCACTCGATTGAACAGGATCACCTCCGATGGCCAAGCCCGCTGCGACCCGCACGCGCAAGAAGGAACGCAAGAACATCACGTCGGGCGTTGCCCACGTGGCGGCGACCTTCAACAACACGATGATCACCATCACCGATGCACAGGGCAACGCCATTGCCTGGTCGTCGTCCGGCTCGCAGGGCTTCAAGGGCAGCCGGAAGTCCACCCCCTATGCCGCGCAGGTCGCTGCCGAGGATGCGGGCAAGAAGGCGCGCGAGCACGGCATGGAGACCCTGGAGATCGAGGTGTCCGGCCCCGGTTCGGGCCGCGAGAGCGCGCTGCGCGCCCTTCAGGCGGTCGGCTTCTCGATCAGCGCGATCCGCGACATGACGCCGATCCCGCACAATGGCTGCCGCCCGCGCAAGCGCCGCCGCGTCTGACCGGCGCGGGCCACGCCCGCTTCGCCTGAGTCTGGCGGCGCACTCCGTTCACCGGCGGTGCCGCTCCCTTCCATTGCGGAACCTCCGCAGAGGGTTCGACCCAACAGGGCATTGATACATGAGACTGAGCGCCGTCTTGCAGAAGAACTGGGACTCGCTGATCAAGCCGGAGAAGTTGGGCGTCGATTACGGCGCCGAGGCTTCCCGGGTTGCAACCGTGATCGCCGAACCGCTGGAGCGCGGCTTCGGCATGACTCTGGGCAACGCGCTGCGCCGCATCCTGCTGTCCTCGCTGCAGGGCGCCGCGGTGACCGCGGTGCAGATCGACGGGGTGCTGCACGAGTTCAGCAGCATCGCCGGCGTGCGTGAGGATGTCACCGACATCGTGCTGAACATCAAGCAGCTCGCGCTGCGGATGCACGGCGACGGGCCGAAGCGCATGGTGCTCCAGGCCACCGGCCCGGGCGAAGTGCGCGCCAGCCAGATCCAGACCGGCCACGACATCGAGGTGATGAACCCCGACTTGGTGATCTGCACGCTGGATGACGGCGTGAAGCTGGGCATGGAATTCACCGTGCAGATGGGCAAGGGCTACGTCGCCGCCGCGGCCAACCGGCCGGAAGACGCACCGATCGGGCTGATTCCGATCGACTCGATCTACTCGCCGGTGCGCCGCGTGTCGTATCGCGTGGAACCCACCCGCGTCGGCCAGGTCACCGACTATGACAAGCTGCTGCTGCTGGTGGAGACCAACGGCGCGGTGGCGCCCGATGATGCCGTGGCGGTGGCCGCGCGCATCCTTCAGGACCAGCTGAAGCTGTTCATCAACTTCGACGAGCCGCAGGCCGCCCGCCTGGAAGAGCCGCAGGACGACCTGCCGTTCAACCGCAACCTGCTGCGCAAGGTGGACGAGCTGGAGCTGTCGGTGCGCAGCGCCAACTGCCTGAAGAACGACAACATCGTCTATATCGGCGACCTGGTGCAGAAATCCGAACAGGAGATGCTGCGCACGCCGAACTTCGGCCGCAAGTCGCTCAACGAGATCAAGGAGGTGCTGTCCTCCATGGGTCTCGCGCTGGGCATGACCGTCACCGGCTGGCCGCCCGAGAACATCGAAGACCTCGCCAAAAGGCTCGAAGAGCCGTTCTGAGCATTGAGTTAGGAACTGTCCCATGCGCCATGGCGTAGCCGGCCGAAAGCTC
>JBIPLY010000534.1:0-2728 GCA_044369385.1 Acetobacteraceae bacterium
GGTTTGCCGCCGCGGGGGGGCGGGTGGCGCTGCTGGACCTCGATGGGGCGGCGGCGGAGGCGGCGGCGGCGGCGATCGGCGGGCTGGGGCTGGCCTGCGATACCTCCAGCGAGGCTTCGGTGCGTGCGGCGGCGGCCGAGGTGACCGCCCGGCTGGGGGCGGCCGACGTGCTGGTGAACAATGCCGGCATCCTGCGGCCGGGGCCGCTGGCCACGCTGCCGCTTTCGGAATGGAACGGGATGCTGGCGGTGAACCTGACCGGCTATCTGCTGTGCGCGCAGGCCTTCGGGGCGGGGATGCTGGCGCGGCGGTCCGGCGCGGTGGTCAGCATCGCCTCGATCGCGGCGTCGTTTCCGCAGGGGCAGTCCGGGGCCTATTCGCCGGGCAAGGCGGCGGTGGCGATGCTGTCGCGGCAACTGGCGCTGGAATGGGGGCCGATGGGGGTGCGCAGCAACTGCGTCAGCCCCGGCCTGGTGCGCACGCCGATGTCCGAGCCGTTCTACCAGGGCCAGGGCACGGCCGATGCGCGGGCGCGGCTGGTGCCGGCGCGGCGCTATGGGGTGCCGCAGGACATTGCCGACGCGGTGCTGTTTTTGGCCTCGCCGCGGGCGGATTTCGTCACCGGGCAGGATCTGATCGTCGATGGCGGGCTGGCGCAGATCACCATGGGCCAGGTGCCGCGCCCGGGATTTGAGGCATGAGCGGCCTTGTCGCCCTGGTCACCGGCGGGGCGGACGGGATCGGCTGGGCGGTGGCGCGGCGGTTCGCGGCGGGCGGGTATCGGGTGGCGATCGCCGATCTGCGCGCTGAGGCGGCGGCGGCGCGGGCGGCGGAGCTGGGGGCGGCGCATCCGGGGCCGGCGCATCTGGGGCTCGGCTGCGATGTGGCCGAGGAAGCGCAGGTGGTGGCGGCGGTGGCGGCGGTGGCGGGGCGGTTCGGGCGCATCGACGTGCTGGTGAACAATGCCGGCATCCCGGACAGCATGGCGCCGACGCTGGAGCAGGACACCGGGTTCTTCATGCGGCTGCTGGCGATCCATCTGCAGGGGACTTTCGTGGCCAGCCGGGAGGTGGCGCGGGTGATGCTGGCGCAAGGGGGCGGGGCGATCGTCAACCTGGGCTCGATGGCCGGCAATCTCGGGCTGCCGCGGCGCAATGCCTATGGCGCGGCCAAGGCGGGGATCCATGCGATGACGCGATCGATGGCCGTCGAATGGGGCCGCGGCGGCATCCGGGTGAACGCGATCGCGCCCGGCTATGTGCGCACGCCGCTGATGGCGAAGCTGGAGCAGGAGGGCAAGGTCGATACCTCCGCCATCGCCCGGCGGGCGCCGCTGGGGCGGCTGGGGACGCCGGAGGAGATGGCCGAGGCGGTGTTCTTCCTGGCCTCGCCGGCGGCCAGCTACATCGCGGGCACGGTGCTGAACGTGGATGGCGGCTGGCAGGCCTTCGGCATGGCCGGCGATGCGCCCGAGGCCTGAGGGCCCGAGGTCTGAGGGGCTCCCGGTCGGATTGCTGCTGTGGGGCGCGCTGGGGGTCAGCCTGCATATCGGGCTGGCGCGGTTCGGCTATGGCGTGGTGCTGCCGGCGCTGCGCCTGGAACTCGGGCTGGGCTATGCGGCCGCGGGGGTGCTGAATGCGGTGCATCTGGGGGGGTATCTGGCCGGCACGCTGAGCGGGGCGGTGCTGGCGCCGCGATTGGGGATGCGCGGGCTGGGGCGGTTGGGGCACTGGCTGGTGGTGGCGGGCGCGCTGGCGTGCATGGCGGCGCCGGGGGTTTGGGTGCTGGGGGCCGGGCGGTTGGCCACCGGGATCGGCGGCGGCTGGGCGGTGATCGCCATCCTGGTCACCGTGCTGGGCGGCATCGGCGAGGCGGGGCGGGCGCGGGCCAGCGTGCTGATCTGGGCCGGGATGGCCGCCGCCTTGCTGGGTTGCGGGCTGGCGGCACCCTGGCTGCTGGCGCCGGGGCATTGGCGCGGGGCGTTCGCGGCGGCGGCGCTGGTGGCGCTGGTGCTGGCGCTGGGGTTTCCCGCCGCCCCCGGCCGCCCGGCCGCGGCACCGGGGGAGGCGGGGTTCACGCTGCGGGCGGTGGCCAGCCATCGCTGGGCCTGGCTGGTGGCGACGTATTGCTGCTTCGGACTGGGCTACATCGCCTATGCCACGTTCGCCGGGGCCAGGCTGGCGGCCGGGGGGGCGAGCGTGGCGGTGGTTTCGGCGACCTGGACCACGGCCGGGGCGGCAACGCTGGCCGGCAGCCTGCTGACGCTGGTGGTGCTGCGGCGGGTGCGGCTGGCGCCGCTGGTGTTGGCCGGGGCTATGGCGCTGTCCGCCGCGGGCGCGGCCGTGGCCGCATTGCCAGGCGCCGGGGCGGCGCTGCTGGGGGCGGTGCTGGCCGGGCTGGGGTTTGCTGCCATTCCGGCGCTGATCACCGCGGCCGCGCGCAGCCGCAGCAGTGCGGCGGCCTATGCGCAGGCGTTCAGCGTCGCCACCGCGGCGATGGGGCTGGGGCAATTGCTCGGGCCGGTGCTGGCCGGCGCGCTGGCCGACGGCTTCGGGCCGGCGGCGGCGCCGCTGTTCGGGGCGCTGGCCTATGGCGCCGGGGCCGCCTGTGCCGCCATCGACCGGCGGCGCGCGGTTTGAGGTTCCGCCGGCCCCCCTGCCCCGGCTATGCTGCGGCATGATGACGTTTTCGACCCTGCTGCTGGCCGCATTGCTGGCCGCCACGCCGG
>JBIPLY010000536.1:0-2727 GCA_044369385.1 Acetobacteraceae bacterium
ACGTGCCGTGGTTCGGGCATTCTCATGGCTGTCCATCCGGGGCTCCGAGTTGCTGGGTGTTGGCCTCGCAACCACAGCCAACCAACTCAGCTCCGGAGGGACAACCTCCATAGCAGCGACACCTAGGCGCCCTTGGTGAGATAGCGGAAATCCGGCTCGCGCGGCGGGGCATAGTGGTAGCCGCCGATGTATTTCTGCATCGCCACGTCGTGGAACGGCTGGCAGATCGGCACCATCGGGATCTGGTCCATGCCCATCTCCAGCATGGCCTTGATCTTGGCGGCGTAATCGGCGGGGTCCTCGGTGAAGCGGGCACCGTCGATCAGCGCGTCCAGCTCCTTGTTCTGGTAGCTGGCAACGTTGAAGATCGAGTTGTTGCCGTGGTAGTTCCAGAAGAAGAAGTAGTCGGCGTAGTCCAGCCAGCCGCCGAAACGGTTGATCACCATCGGCGCGGTCTTCTTGTTCAGCTCGCCGCGGAAATTCGCGCCCGGCACCTTGTTCAGCTCAACCTTGATCCCGATCGCGCCCAGCGCCTCCTGGACCAGCACGGCCATCGGCTCGGCGATGGTGGCGCTGCCGGCGTCGAACACCAGGCTGGTGCTGAAGCCCGCGCCGCCAGTGGCCGCGGCGATCAACGCGCGGGCCCGGTCGAGGTTGTAGGAGTAGTGCGACGGCACCGGCCATCCCGTGGTCTCGATGCTCTTCGGTCCGCCCCACATCGGCGTGCCGCGGCCGAACAGCGCGGCCTGCATGATCTTCTCGTAGGGCACCGCCCATGCCACCGCCTGGCGGATGCGCACGTCGTTGAACGGCGGGTTGGCGGAGTTCAGCGCCACGTACCAGATCGCGTTCGGCACCGGCACCGCGGCCACCCGCACGCGGCCGGCATCGGCCAGGTCCTTGAAGTCCTTGGGCGGCAGGCCATAGGAGATGTCGGCGTCGCCGCGCTCGATCAGCGCCCGGCGGGTGGACGGCGAGGGGATGTCGCGCGCGATGATGCGGCGCAGCTTCGGCCGCTCGCCGCTGGCCCAGTCGTCGTTGCGGACATAGATCGTCTCCGTGCCGGGCTTCCAGGACTCGACCTTGTAGGCGCCCGATCCGGCGACGTTGTTCTTCAGGTAGTCCTTGGCCAGCGGGTCGCCGCCGGCATTGGCCTTGGCGGTTTCGCTGTCGATCACGAAGGGGATGGTCACGGCCAGGTTCGGCAGGGTCAGCTTGTCGCGGCGCAGATAGTCGATGCGGAAGGTCCGCTCATCCAGCGCCACGAACTGGTCCGGCTTCTCCAGGCTGCCGGCGGCCATCTGGGTGCTGGCGAAGCCGCCGATGGTCACCGCGCGGTCCATCGACCATTTCACGTCCGCCGCGCGCACCGGCCGGCCGCTGTGGAATTTCGCCTCGCGCAGCTTGAACGTGGCGCTCATCCCGTCGCTGGCGACCTGCCAGCTTTCGGCCAGGCCGGGCTCGTAGTTGTCGCGGTCGAAGACGGTGATGCCCTCGGCGAATTCCTTGCGCTTGAAGCGGATCAGCGTGTCGTAGCAGTTCAGCGACACGCCGTTGACCGGCTGGGCGGAGCCGATGCCCTGCATGTCCAGGCTGTTCGGGCCGTATTCCTGCACCAGGATCAGGGTCTCGTTGCGCGTGGGCGCCTGCGCCTCGGCACGCCGGATGGCCGGCGCGGCCAGGGCAGCGCCGGCGGCGGTGGAGGCGGACAGGAAAGTGCGACGCTTCATGCTCGACGGCCCCGGTTTGATTGGCCGGGGCAACGCAAGATGCGTGCCGCGCGCGGGTCAGCCCCCCGCCAGGCGCGCGATCACCGGCGCCGACTGCCCGACCCAGCCGAAGATGCCGCCCTGTGCGGCGATCATGCGCAGCGCCGCATCGTGGAACTCCGGGAAATAGGAGGCGCAGCAATCCGCCAGCACCAGGCAGTCCAGCCCGCGGTCATTGGCCTCGCGCACCGTGGTCGAGACGCAGACCTCCGTGGTGACGCCGGCGACCACCAGCTGCGCGATGCCGCGGTTCGCCAGGATGGCGCCGAGGTCGGTGGCGAAGAAGGCCCCCTTGCCCGGCTTGTCGATCACCGGCTCGCCGGCCTGCGGCGCCAGTTCGGGGATGATGGCGTGGCCCGGCTCACCGCGCACCAGGATGCGGCCCATCGGCCCGCGATCGCCGATGCCAAGCGCCCCGCCGCCGCGCCGGCGCTTGCTGTCGGGCAGGTCGGACAGGTCGGGGCGATGGCCCTCGCGCGTGTGGATCACCATCAGCCCCGCCGCGCGCCAGGCCGCCAGCACGCGCCGCGCCGGGGCGATCGCGCGGCGCAGCCCGCCGACATCGTTGCCCAGCGCCGCGCCGAAGCCGCCGGGCTCCAGGAAATCGCGCTGCATGTCGATGATCAGCAGCGCCGCCTGCGCGGGGCGCAGATCAAAGGGAGTGGGCTCGGCGGCGATCATGCCGGCGGCGACGGGAAAAGCGGCATCGAATGCCTGTTTTTGCGGCGATTGCCCCGCCAGATCAAACGGCGCCCGGCATCTGGCGCAGAATCGTGCAGTACCGGCCTCATCCGTCGATCACGCTCAGATGCGCGGCAACCACCCGCCAGCCTTCGGGCATCCGCACCCAGCTCTGCATCTGCCGCCCCACCCGGCCCGGCGCACTGTCGCGATGGAACAGCGTCGCGGCCACCGCCATGTCGCTGCCATAGGTGGTGATCACCGTGCGGCAGATGCA
>JBIPLY010000535.1:0-2727 GCA_044369385.1 Acetobacteraceae bacterium
GCTGGCGGCGAGCCTGGTCTCGGAGCGGGCGGTGTTCGTGCTGGCCTTCCTGCTGGCACTTCCGGCGATCTGGGCGCTGTGGTCGCTGCATCCGCGCCGCCGCCGCCGCGCACCAGCGGCAGATGCGCATCCCGATGCCTGCGAGGCCCATTGCTCCGTGCGCGACCTTCTGCGCGACCGGCGGCTGCTGGTGTTCGGGGCCTGTGTGACGCTGTTCCACTTCTCGTCGGCCGCCCTGCTGGCGGTGGCGGCGGCGGAGGTGACGCGGCGGGCGGGGTTGCGGGCGGGGCTGCTGATCGCGGCGTTCGTGATCGTGCCGCAGGTGCTGGTGGCGCTGGCCTCCCCGGTGGTGGGGCGGCTGGCAGAGCGGATCGGGCGGCGGCCGCTGCTGGTGATCGGCTTCGCTTCGCTGCCGCTGCGCGCGGCGTTGTTCGCGCTGGTGGAGGATCCGTATTGGCTGCTGCCGGTGCAGTTGCTGGAGGGGGTGGCCGCGGCGGTGTTCGGGGTGATGCTGCCGCTGGTCACCGCGGACCTGACGCGCGACAGCGGGCGCTATACCCTGGCGCTGGGGGTGCTGGGGCTGGCGGGGACGCTGGGGGCGGCGCTGTCGACCAGTGTCGCCGGGGTCGTGGCGACCTGGTATGGGGTGGCGGCGGCGTTCTGGGTGCTGGCGGCGGTGGGGATGGTGGCGGTGCTTTTGGTGCTTGTGGCGATGCCGGAGACGCGGGCCATGCCGGTGCGGGGGCGGCGCCGCGGCTGGTGGGCGTTGCTCAACTGAGGCTGCCGGGGTGGTCCGTCCAGATGCTCGGGGCCAGGCGGAGATGGGTTTGCGGCGGGTGGACGGCGGCAAAATGGACGGCGAGGTCGCTGCCAGTGGCGATCCACAGGCCGGGGTGGGCGCGCAGATGGGTCAGGAAGTCGTCGAGCATCTGGGCGCGGTGGGCCCAGCCGCTGTGCTGCGGGTGCAGCACCATGTGGAAGTGGCGGCCGCGGGCGTATTGGGCGGCGAATTCGGCGCGCCAGTTGCGGGCGAGGAAATCGGTATGGTCCAGGCCGGTGCCGCGGGCCGGGAACATGCAGAACCACTGGTCGTCGAAGTGGTAATAGTACGGCAGGGCCAGCAGGGCGCGGCGGGCGGCGGCGTCGGTGACCCAGTAATGCGGGATGTCGTCGGCCAGGCCATTGCCGAAATACGCGTATCCGGCGTCGATCAGCAGGTCGATGGTGTGCGCGCTGACGGTGCCGCCGCCGAAGGGGTCGCATTGGCGCGGCAGGCCGAACCAGCCGCGCGGGGCCTGGCCGGTGGCCTCGGCGAGCCAGGCGGTGGTGGTGGCCAGGCGGGATTGCTCCTCGGTGCGGTCGAGGGTGGCGACGTCTTCGCCCATGAGGCCGCCGGCGGCGATCTCGTGGCCGTCGGCGGCCAGGGCGCGAAGGGTGTGCGGGCGGATCCGGGCGAGCACGGCGGGGGTGGCGATGGTGGCGCGGATGGCGTGGCGGGCGAGGATGGCGCGGAGCAGGGCCAGGCCCTCGGTGGCGGCGAAGACTCCGGCGCTGGACTGGAGGTCCTGGGCGGTGATGCCGGCGGGGGTGGTGGCGATGTTGAGGTCGACGGTGACCTGCACGGCGCAGCGCGCGGCGTTCGGCCAGGCGAGTTCGCTGTCTTTCAGGCCGACTTCGTCGGAGATGGTATAGCCTTGTTTCCACGGCATTTCGCTATTCCCCCTGCGGCGGATGGGCGGCGCGGACGTGGCGGGCCAGGGCCTCGCAGGTGGGGAACCAGACGCCCGGCAGGGCCATCATGCGGCGCAGCAGGCGTTCCATCATCGCGGTGCGCAGGGCGCGGCCGGAGACGAAGGGGTGCATGCAGATGTTGAGGTAGCCGCCCTGCTGGTACTGCTGCCAGAAGGCGTCCCACCAGAGTTCCGCGACGCGGTCCGGGTCGCTGAGGCGCTGGGCCGAGGTCGGGCTGCCGAGCCAGGCGAAGCTGTAGAACATGGCGTCGTCGATGGCGTAGTGGAACGGCAGGTTGAGCAGGGGGCGGCCGTTTTCGTCGCGGTGGTAGTGCGGCAGGTGGTGGGCGTGGCCGTGGGAGTTGTAGAGGAAGCCTTCTTCCAGCAGCAGGGGCTGGCTGTGCCAGGAGCGGGTGCCGACCGGGTTGCGGCCGGTGATGGTGCGGAGGGCGGCGGCGGCCTTTTGCAGGTGGTCGCGTTCGAGGGCCGGGTCTTTCGGGACGTGGTGCTCCCACATGTGGTCGGCGATCTCGTGGCCGCCGGCGTGGGCGTGGCGCAGGGCGTCGGGATAGAGTTCCACGATGCGGCCGGGGGTGAAGACGGTGCCCTTGATGCCCAGGCGGTCGAACAGGTCGATCATGCGCCAGATGCCGACGCGGCCGCCGAACTCGCCCTTGGCGAGCTGGGTGGGCGGCTCGTTCATCAGGCGGCGCAGCAGCATGGCGTCGAAATCGAGGGTGACGTTGACCGCCATGGTGACGCCGGCGGGCCATTCGATCCGCGGGATGAACTCGTGATGGGCGCGGGCGCGGGCCTCGGCGGCGGCGAGCGGGGCGAGGAGCGCTTCGGCATCTTGCGGCGGCATGGGCGGTCCCTCCGGTGCGACGAAGTGTGCGCCGGGGGTGGAGGGGTGGCAAGCCGTTGGTAGTTACGTTAATGGAACAATTAAGGCGTGCGTCGGCCGTGGGCGATCGGGGGTCGAAAAACGGAAACGGGG
>JBIPLY010000152.1:0-8873 GCA_044369385.1 Acetobacteraceae bacterium
CGCGCCGTCTTCGAATCCGGCACCGGCTCCGGCGACATCCCCACCGCCACCATCCCGCAGGCCGAAATCGGCGAGGCCCTGCCCGCCTTCCGCCTGCTGGCCCTGGCCGGCCTGGCCGCCAGCAACGCCGAAGCCCGCCGCCTGATCCGCGGCGGCGGGGTGCGGGTGAACGACACCGTCATCACCGACGAGGCGCACAGCTTCGCCCCGGCGCAACTCGCCGAGGGGATCAAAATCTCAGTCGGCCGCAAACACCACCGGCAAGTGAAGACCGCCAAGTAGGGCGGACTTCAGCCCGCCTTTCAAGCAAGCAAGCAGTTCTTTTTTGAAAAAAAGAACCAAAAAACTTCTGCCCATTGGCACCCGCCTCACCCATGGAGAGACGGGTGCCAACGGATAAAGTTTTTTTGCTTCTTTTTGTTCACAAAAAGAAGACCCTACCCTTGCTTCGCCTTCAACCACTCCAGATGCTCACGCGCATGGTTGACGGTGAACACTTCGCGCCGCCGATCCCCGCCGAACCGCCGCACCCGCCGCTCCAGGATGCGTTCCATCACCCCCAGCAGCTCTTCCGCCGACTCCAGGTCCCACAGCCGGCAGGCATGGTTGAACGCGGCCAGCACCCGGTCGGCCACCCGCATCCCGTCCGGATACTCCTCCGGCGGCACCGCCGCAGAGGGCGAGGCGACGGCGGCCGGATCAGGCTTCGGCAGGATATCGCGCACGGGGCCCCCCATCGGAATGCCCCCCATCCTGCCCCCCGGCCGGTCACCGCCGGGTAAACAGCCGTTACCGCCCTGTATCAGCCGCCCACCGGCAGATTGAACGCCACGCACCAGTTCACCAGCGGATAGCGCCGCCCCACCCACCCCGCCACCTCCGCTTCCGGCTGGTGCCCCACCCCGGGCGCAAAGGCATAGGCATCGTCAGCCAGCGTCGGGTCGCTGTCATGCAGCCCGCCCAGCCCGTTGAACCGCGTGCGATCGGCATAGCGCACCCGCAGCCCCGCCCCCGCCGCCCGCCCCATCCCGATCGCCACCGTGTCGTCGCCCTCGATCGCCACCCCCGTCACCGGCACCACCCCGTCATCGTCGACCAGCGTGAACCCCCCGTCGCGCGGCGAAACCGGCCGCTGCCCGGCAAACGGCATCCCCCAGGCCAGCGGCGGCACCGGCACATGGAACCGCACCCGCACCCCGGCACCCTCCCGCTGCGCCGCCACCGGATGCAGCGGCCGCCAGGCCTGGCCCAGCGTCAGCACCCGATGCATCACCTTGCCGAACTGCGCCCCCAGCCAGCGATACCCGTTCGGGTCCAGGTGCCCGCCCTTGTCCGGAACCGGATAGGCCGGCCCGACCATGACAAAACCAGGATCGCCCAGCGCCAGGTCCAGCTGCGCCATCGCCACCGCATGGTCGTCGGCGGCATAAAGCCCGCCCGTCTGGTACAGAAACACCGCCGGCGCCTGGTCCTGCCCGGCGATCCCATGGACCACATCGTCCAGCACATCCGCCCGCCAGCGCCGCAGCAGCGCGCGATACGCCGCCCGGTCCGCCACCCCGCCGCCCACGCCCAGCGCATCATGCTCGCCCTGCAGGAACAGCAGCGCGGTGATGCCATAGCCCATGCCCTGCCGCGCCGCGGTGTCGCGCGCCAGCGCCGCACACTCGCGCAGCCGGTGGAACAGCTCCGGCCGCGCCCCCTTGGACAGGGCCGCCAGCGACCGCCCGCCCACCCCGCAACTGCTCGCCAACAGCCAATGCCCCGCCGCCGCCGGATCATCCGCCAGCATCCGCGCGCGCCAGAACCCCAGCGCGCCCTCCAGCACCGTCTCCCCCAGCGCGGGGTGGCGCGGCGGCAGGGCGGCGACCTCGGCCGGCGTCAGCAGCGCGCCGCCCTCGCGCGCCTGCACCGTGGCGACCAGCGGATGGAACCCCCCGCCCCCCACCGGGCGCCAGCCCGCCGCCGTCTCGCCCTCCGGCCGCACCGAGCGCCCGAGCATCAGCGCGTCGTGCGGCTGGGTGACCGACAGCGCCGGCCAGCCCTCCCAGCCGCTGGACAGCGACTGGCCATAGGCGATCACATGGTTGATGTCCCGCGTCGGGCGGGCAAACGGAAAGCTCACTTGGGCCTACAGCCCGAGCTGCGTCGCCAGGTCGCCGATATCCGCCGCCACGATGTCCCAATCCGAGGTGGCGGAAAAATCGCGCACCTGCAACGGCCCGTATTCCGTCACCCGCGGCCAGAACGCGGTGCGCAGCCCGCAGGCGCGCGCGGCGGCCAGGTCGCCGTTATGCGCCGCGGCCATCATCACCTGCCCGGGCTGCAGCCCCAGGAGGCGCGCCGCGCCCAGATAGGTCTCGGGATCCGGCTTGTAGTGGCCGAACAGCTCGGTGGAGCACACCATGTCCCACGGGATACCGGCCGCCTTGGCCATGTTGACCAGCAGCGCGACATTGCCGTTGGACAGCGGCCCGATGATGTAGCGCCGCCGCAGCCGGGTCAGCCCGTCCACCGCATCCGGCCAGGGCTTCAGCCGATGCCAGCCGCGGTTGATGTGGTCCAGATCGTCGGCGTCCAAGCCGGCAATCCCGAACTCCGCCACCAGCCGCTCCAGCGTGCTGCGGTGCAGGTCGTCCAGGATCGTCCAGGGCAGCTCGCCGCGCCGCACCCGGTCCATCGACGGCGCATAGGCCGCCCGCCAGGCATCCACCAGCCCGGCCCAGTCCCCGCCGATGCCCCGTTCGGCCGCCCAGCCCGACAGGTCGGCAATCAGGCTGCCGCGCCAGTCCACCACGGAGCCGAACGTGTCGAACAGGATCGCCTTGATGCCAGCCAGGCCAGGGGGCAGGCCAGGGGGCAGGCCAGGGGGCAGGCCAGGCGGAAGATCAGGTCGCGAAGCGGAATTCGGTGCCATTCCGCGACTGTCCGACGCAACCGGCCCGCCCGCAACCCCCATTATTGCTGCCCCCCGTCGCGCATCATGGGCGCCGGCACCGGCGCCGCCGCGCCCCCCCCGCCGCCGTTGGACGGCCCGTCGAAGACCCCGAACAGCCCGCGCAGGAAGCCCGGCGTCACCGCCGACAGCGGATTGACCCACACCGACGGGTCGTCGAACGGCCCTTTCACCCCGTAGTTCATGGCAAACAGCCCGCCCCCGGTCTCCGGGCTGACCAGCTTGCCCAGCAGCGGCACCCGCCCCAGCAGCGAATTGAGGAAATAGGCCGGCACCACCGTGCCCTGCAGGTCGAACAGCCGCCGGCGCAGGTCGATCCGCCCCTTGCCGGTGATGCCCAGCGAGGTGCTGAACGCCCGCGCATCGACCAGCTCGATCGCATCGCCGGAATGGCGGAACGGCGCCACCATGCGGGTGAAGCGCAAATCCGGCCCGCTCAGCGCCTCGATCGCCCCGATCACCGTGATCGCCTGCAACAGCTTGCCCACCGCCGGGGCGTTGCGCACGCCGAACTCGGCCACCTCCGCGGTCCCGCTCAGCAGGTGGTCGGCCCGGCTGTCGTCGAAGGTCCCGTTCAGCGACAGCCGCCCGCCGCGCAGGTCGTCCATCACGTCCAGCGCCGACAGCAGCGCCCCGGCATCCTGCGCCGTGACCGTCAGGCTGCGCCGCCGCGCCAGGCCGGACGGCAGGATCGACAGCTCGAACGCCCCCGTCCCGGCCCGGCCTGTCACGCGCGCGCTGCGGGTCAGCAGCCCGTCATTGTCGCTGCGCGCCCGCACCCCTGTCAGCACCCGCCCCGGCCCCAGCACCAGCCGCTCCACCTGCAGCTCGGCATTCCACGCCGGCCCCCGCCCGCCATCGCCGTCCCGGCGCGCCATCTCGCCGGAGATGTCCAGGCTCGGCCCGGACAGCCGCACCGTCCACGGCGCGCCGTCCCCGGCGGGCCACCCGATCTCGCCCTGCACATCCGTCGCCCCCAGCAGCGCCCGCGCCACCCGCACCCGCCGCACCCCGCGCGCCGGCCAGTCCAGCGCCGCCTGCACCGAAAGCCCCTCGCCCTCGATGCGCAGCCGCTCGATGCCGGCGAAACGCTCCCGCTCCAGCACCACCACCGCCTCGGCCGTGGCGCGCTGCCCCGCCGCCTTGCCCCAGTGCAGCCGATCCGCCCGCAGCCCCAGCCGCGCCAGATCGGCCCGCACGGTGATGTCCGCGCGCCCCGATCGCCGGCTGACCATCTCCAGCCGCAGCCCCGCCGCCCCGTCCAGCACCAGCTCCGCCGTATCCAGCCCCAGCGCCGCCAGCCGCCCCGCCTCCGCCGTGCCGGCCACCGTGATCCGCTGGATCACCTGGCTCGCCGGCCCCTCGGTGAAATCCATCTCCACCCCAAGCTGGGCCGCGATCCCGGCCAGCTTGCCGGTGCCCTGCGCCCGCAGCGCGTCGTTGGTCACCTCGAAGCTCACCACCCCCTCGCTCAGGTCGTGCCCGGCCGCGATCCCGCCCAGGTGCAGCCCCGCGATCCGCCCCTTGGCCGACAGCCGCACATCGTCGAAGGTGACGTCGTTCTCCAGCGGCAGCGCCAGCACCGACAACTTGCCCTCCACCGTCCCGGCCGGGTTGCGCATCGTCACCGGCCGCCGGCTCAGGATGTTGATGCGCGGGTGGTTCAACAGCGCCACCGTCTCGGCCACCGGCCCGGCCAGGTCCAGCGCGATGTTGATGTACTGGTCGCGCTGCGCCAGCCCGGTCAGCGTCACCGCCCCGCCCGGCACCGTGATCGCCCCCTGGCGCCCGCCCAGGATGGCGATCTCGATCTCATTGGCCGATTGGAACGTCAGCCGTGCCGCCACCCCCTCGGCCGGCGGCACCGGGCGCAGCCAGTGCACCACCATGTCGCGCCCCTCCAGCGCGCCCGACAGATGCGTCACCTCGCCGTCCGACAGGTCCGGCGCGGCGATCACCCGCATCCGCACCACCAGGTCGCGCGCCATCCCGGCGGTGATGTTGCCGGTGATCCACGGCTTCGCCCCCGGCCCCCCCGCCCCGTCCGGCCACAGCGTCGCCAGGTCCGCGAACCCCACCGCGTCCAGCCGCAGGTCCAGCTCCCCCGCCAGCATCCCCGCCACCGGCCACAGCCGCGCCGTCCCGGTCACCACCGTCTCGCCCGCCGCCCGCGGCAGCACCAGCCGCCGCAGCTTCAGGCGCATCGCCTCGCGCGTCCCCTCGATCACCGCCTCGGCCGCCAGCACCGGGATCCGCCCGCGCGCAACACGCAGCCCGCCGGCCGCCATCCGCGCCAGCAGCCGCCCCTCGCGCGGCACCAGGTCGGGCCCCAACGTCGCCGTCGCGGTCAGCGCCACCGGCGCATCCACCGCCGCCAGCGCGGCAAAGGCCGGCGCCAGCCCGGCGAACTCGGCCGGCACCACCTCGTCCAGTGTCGCCTCCACGGCCACCCCCGCCGCAGCTTCCCCCCCGGCTGCCGGCGCCAGCACCACCCGCCCGCGCGCCGACAGCACCCGGTCCGCCACCGCCAGCTTGACCGCCGCCCATCCCTCCGCGCCCCCCTGGGCATGGCGGCGGACATCCAGCTCCAGCGCCGGCACCTGCCAGTCGATGCCCAGCACCTCGTCGCGCACCACCACCGTGGCGTTGTGCAACTGCACCCGCCGCAACTGGCTCAGCATCGTCGCCCGCCCGCCGCCATCGGTGCCCAGCGGCTGCGCCAGCGCATCGAACAGCCAGCCGAACGCCGCCGGCCGCGCCGCATCCCCCGCCGCATCCCCCGCCGCATCCCCCGCCGCACCTGGCCCCAGCTCCGCCAGATCGATCGCCAGGCTGCCATCGGCGCGCCGCACCACCCGCGCCCGCGCCCCCTCCACCAGCAGCCCGCGCGGCGCGATTCGCCCGCCCAGCAGCGCCCGCAGCGACAGCGACACATCCACCTGCGGCACCTGCGCCAGCCGCCCCCCCGCGGCGTCGAACACCACCAGGTCGCGCATCCGGATATCCAGCGGCCGGTCCACCCCGCCGCTGAACCCCTCCCAGACCAGCGCCGCCTCCCCCACCTCCAGCCGCATCGGCGCCAGGTGCGCATTGGCGATCTCCGCCAGCTTCGCGGCCAGCCACGGCACCGCCATCGGCCCCTGCTCCAGCCGCCACGCCAGCCCGCCCAGCCCCGCCGCGCCCAGCACGCCCAGGAACAGCATCGCCCGCATGGCCCACTGCACCTGCCGCGCGAACCGCCGCCCCGCTTGACCGATCACGCCCAGCATGGCCAGCCTCCGCCACCATGCCCAACATCACCGCTGCCCCCACGGCCGATCCGATGCCCGGTCCCGCCCTGCGCGCCGGCACCTGGCCCGCCCCCGCCGACCCCGCCGCCGCCGACCGCCTGGTGGAACGCTTCGCCGAACTCGGCCGCGCCGAGGCCCGCCTGGTCCGCGACCCGCCCGTGCGCGCCATGCTGCTGGCCATCGGCGGCAACGCCCCCTTCCTCGCCGACCTGGCCATCCGCGAGGCCGCCCTGCTGCGCGCCGCCCTGCGCCACGGCCCGGATGCCACCATCGCCACGGTCATGGCCGGCCTGGCCGCCATCCCCCCCACCATGCCCCGCGCCCAGCTCGCCGCGCGCCTGCGCGCGGCCAAGCGCGCCGTCGCCCTGCTGGTGGCGCTGGCCGATATCGGCGGGCTCTGGCCGCTGGACCGCGTCACCGCCGCGCTGTCCGAGCTGGCCGAAGCCGGGCTGTCGCTGTCCGTCGCGCATCTCCTGCGCGCGGCCCACGACGCGGGCGAACTGACCCTGCCGGACCGCACCGACCCCGCCCGCGGCAGCGGCTTCACCGTGCTCGGCATGGGCAAGCTCGGCGCGCGCGAATTGAACTATTCCAGCGATGTCGACGTCATCCTCATCCATGACCCAGCCGCCGGAGTCTATCACGGCGACACCGCCGTTGCATTCTACACCCGCATGGCCCGCGGCCTTGTGACCCTGATGGAGGCGCGCGACGCCGACGGCTACGTCTTCCGCACCGATCTGCGCCTGCGCCCGGACCCCGCCGCCACCCCGTCCTGCATCTCGCTGCCCGCCGCCATCACCTATTATGAGAGCATGGGCCAGAACTGGGAGCGCGCGGCCATGCTCAAGGCCCGCCCGGTGGCCGGCGACCTCGCCCTCGGCCACGCCTTCCTCGATGCCATCCGCCCCTTCGTCTGGCGCCGCCACCTCGATTTCGCCGCCGTGGCCGACATCCACGCCATGAAGCGCCGCATCGACGACCACAAGGGCTTTCGCGAATCCGCGGAATCCGACCCCGTCACCCGCCTGCTCGGCCACAACGTGAAGCTCGGCCAGGGCGGCATCCGTGAGATCGAGTTCCTCGCCCAGTCGCTGCAACTCGTCTGGGGCGGCCGCGACCCCACCCTGCGCGTGCTGCGCACCATCGACGCGCTGCGCCTCCTGGTCCGCGCCGGCCACATCCCGCGCCGCGCCGCCGGCGAGCTGGCCGCCGCTTACCGCTTCCTGCGCCGCGTCGAACACCGCGTGCAGATGGTCCATGACCGGCAGACCCACGCCTTGCCCGATCGCGCCGACGCGTTCGACGCCTTCGCCACCTTCATGGCCTATCCCGATGCCCGCGCCTTCGCCATGGCCCAGCTCCGCCACATGGCGCGCGTGCGCACCGCCTATGGCGCGGTTTTCGAACAGATCCCCGAACTGGCGCCCTCCAGCCTGGCGCTCGATTTCCGCGGCGTCGGCGAAGCCCCGCCCGAAACGCTGGCCAGCCTGTCCGGCCTCGGCTTCAAGGAGATCGAGCGCATCGTCGCCGCCGTCCGCGCCTGGAAATCCGGCCGCGTCCGCGCGCTGCGCTCGCCCCGCGCCCAGGAGCTGATGGACCAGATCCTGCCCGGCCTGCTCGCGGCCCTGGCGCGACAGGCCCAGCCCGACGCCGCCTTCGCGCGCTGGGACAGCTTCGTCGCCCGCCTGCCCGCCGGCGTCCAGCTTCTCTCCCTGTTCCAGCGCAACCCCCCGCTGATGGCGCGCGTCGCCGGCATCCTCGGCGCCGCCCCGGTGCTGGCCGACTACCTGGCGCAAACCCCCTCGGCGCTCGAATCCCTGCTCGATCCCGCCCCCAGCCCGGACTACGCCCGCATGGTCCGCCTGCGCCTGGGCGACGCCCGCGTGCTGGAAGACGCGATCTCGATCGTGCGGGCCACCGTGCGCGAGGAGGAGTTCGCGCTCGCCATCGCCACCATGGAAGGCCGCCTGGACGCGGATGCCGCCGGCCTGCTGCGCAGCGCGCTCGCCGAAGCCACCCTGGCCGCCCTGCTGCCCCTGGTGCTCGATGATTTCGCCCGCCGCTTCGGCCGGGTGCGCGGCGGCGGCCTGGCCCTGGTGATCATGGGCAAGGCCGGCGGGCGGGAGATGATGGCCGGCTCAGACCTCGACATGATGCTGGTCTATGACCACGCGGAGGCCGCCACCCAGAGCACCGCCCGCGAACCGGCCCGCCCGCTGCCGGCCAGCCAATGGTTCATCCGCGCCGTGCACGCCTATGTCGCCGCCGTCACCGCGCCTGACGCACAAGGCCCGATGTATGCGGTGGACATGCGCCTGCGCCCCTCCGGCAACAAGGGCCCGGTCGCCGTCTCGCTCGCCGCCTTCGAGCGCTACCACGGCGCGGCCGGTGCCGCGGAGGGCGGCGCCTGGACCTGGGAACGCATGGCGCTGACCCGTGCCCGCGTCATCGCCGGCCCGCCGAAGCTGCGCGCCCGCGTCGAGGCCGCCATCCGCACCGCGATAGAGGGTGCCGGCGACCCTGCCCGCATCCGCGCCGATGCGGCGGCCATGCGCGCCCGCCTGCTGCGCGACCTGCCCCCCGCCGGCCCCTGGGACGTGAAGCTGCGCCCCGGCGGCCAGATC
>JBIPLY010000623.1:0-2720 GCA_044369385.1 Acetobacteraceae bacterium
GCGAGAGCGCGCAAAGCGTGCCGATGCGGTACCCGCTCGGCAGCTCGAGCGGGAAGCCGGCGTAGAAGCGGATATGCGGCTCGCCGGTCACGAGCGGATTGTCGTGGAACCGAGGATCCTGGGTCGCGTCCGGAACGACGAAGATTTCCGGCTGATGGATCGCATGCGCGCAGAACGAGACCGATCGCGACGTCTGGCCGGCGCCGATGCCGCACGCGGCCTTGAACCACTGACGGTCGGAATCGACGAGCGAGATCAGGGCGATCGGCACGTCGAGCATCCTGCGGACGAGGTCGACGATCGCGTCGAACGCCTGTTCGGGCGGCGAATCGAGCAGGCCCAGCGCGCGCAGGGCCGCGAGCCGGTTCTGTTCGTTGCGCGGGATGGCGGGCTCGATCATCGTGTGCAGCTGAGGCTATCCGAACGGACAATCTTGTTCCACGCCCGCGTGCGAACTACCGGCCGACGGTCGTCTCGTCGAGGTCGTCCGGATCGGCGGCGTCGATCACGCGCCGGGCGAGGTCGCCGTCGAAGCCCGCGCGCGCCATCGCCGCGAGATGCTTCATGCGCGCGGCCGCCCGCCGCGCCGGGTCGGCGAACGGGCCGAGCCGCTTGCGCCTGGCGAACCGGATCGCCGCGGCGCGATCATTCTCCCCCGTCCTGGCGAGCTCGTCGAGCGCGCCCGCCACGGCGTCGCCGTCGACGCCGGCGACCTGCAGACGGCGCGCGATGCGCCCGCCCGGCAAGCCGCGGCGCGCGAGACTGGCGGCGCGCCCCTCCGCGAACGCGCGGTCGTCGATCAGGCCGCGTGCGACCAGGCGCGCCACGACGGCGTCGACGTCGGCCGAAGCCGGTCCGCGCTCGGCGATACCCGCGCGCACCGCCCGTTCGACCGCGCGCATCAGCACCCGGCGCACGCCCTCTGCCGGGGCGGAGAAGCGTTCGAGATAGCGGATCGCCGCTTTTTCGAGGCGTTCGGGCGTCGGCGGCTTGGGCGGGCGGCGCTGTGCCATCCGCACGTAGATGCCATGTCCAAGCGCCGATTGCGAGGCCGGGACCGGCGCACTATTGTCCGCCGCGAAATGGCTCCCGCCCGTCCCCCGTCCCCGCCGCGCGTCTACGGCGCCGTCAACTGGCTCGGCCTGCAGACCCTCGTCCTGCGCGAGGTACGGCGCTTCGCGAAGGTCCACACCCAGACGATCGCCGCGCCGGTCGTCACGACTCTTCTGTTTCTTGCCGTCTTCGTGCTGGCGCTCGGCCCGAACGTCGCGGGGGCGGCCGGCGTTTCGTTCGCCGAGTTCCTCGCCCCCGGCCTCATCATGATGGCGATGACGCAGAACGCCTTCGCCAATACCTCGTCGTCGCTCGTCATCGCGAAGGTCCAGGGCAACATCGTCGATTCGCTGATGCCGCCGCTGTCGCCTGCCGAACTCGTCGTCGGCTTCGCGGCCGGAGGCATCGTGCGCGGCCTCGTGGTCGGGCTGGTCACCGCCGCGGCGCTGCTGCCTTTCGTGCCGCTGTCTGTCCACAGCGCCGGGTGGATCGTCTACAACGGGTTCATGGCGTCGGCGCTGCTTTCGCTGCTCGGCATCGCGGGCGGCGTCTGGTCGGAGAAATTCGACCACATCGCGGCGGTGACGAACTTCGTCGTGACGCCGCTCGCCTTCCTGTCCGGGACCTTCTACACGGTCGACCGGCTGCCCGAGCCTTGGCACCTGATGGCGCTGGCCAACCCGTTCTTCTACATGATCGACGGGTTCCGCTACGGCTTCATCGGCCACGCCGACGCGCATCCCTGGACCGGTGCGGCAGTACTACTCGCGGCCAACGCGTTCCTTGCGGTTCTCTGCTTCCGGATGTTCCGCAGCGGCTACAAGCTTCGCGCATGATCGCCGAGATCGAGGAGGCGGAGCTTCCGTCCCACATGCGTGACCTCGTCGCGCTGTGGCGCGCGAAGGCGGGCGCCCGGCACTGGCCGGCACGCCGGGATCTGCTCTTCGAGGAACTCGTTCCGTGGCTCGGCCGGCTCCATCTGGTCGAGGTGCTCGACGGCGATTTCCGTTTCGCGGTCTTCGGTACGGCGACGATGGGCGTGATGCGGCGCGAGTACACGGGAGTGCGGCTTTCCGAAATCGCCGACCCGCTCGCGCGCGTCTGGGAACGGGGTTATGCCGACGCCGTGACGCGACGCATGCCACTGTTCTTCCACCATCCGCTCGATGTCTACGGCGAGATGCGCGAGCATGTCGGCTGGTGGCGCGTGATCCTGCCGCTCGGCACCGGGGCGACAGTCGAACAGCTGCTGGTCCTGATCCAGGTCTATCGGCCGGACGGCGCCTTCGTCTGATCCCAAGCCGCTGGAAAGCAACGCGGATTCGCCCCCGCATTTGACAATTCGCCCCCCCGCCCGGATACTGGACGTTTCCCGTGCGGCCGGGTACGGCCGCCCGAACGAGGGAGTTGTTTCCGTGTCGACAGCGTTTCCTGCCGTGATGCCGACCTATGCGCGCGCCGAAGTCGGCTTCGAGCGCGGCGAAGGCCCGTATCTGTGGGGAACCGACGGCAAGCGATATCTCGACTTCGCCTGCGGCATCGCCGTGACCGGGCTCGGCCACGCGCACCCCCACCTCGTCAAGGAGGTGGGCGCGCAGATGAACAAGGTGTGGCACACCTCGAACATCTTCCCGATCCCGCAGCAGCAGAGACTAGCCGAACGCCTC
>JBIPLY010000539.1:0-2718 GCA_044369385.1 Acetobacteraceae bacterium
ATATGTGTGCCTGGTGTCCGGGGCATGCTTTGCTGCCCTCGGGACTCACGTGGCGGTGGTGGAGGCCGACGCCGGCCGCCTGACCGCGCTGCGCCAGGGGCGGATCCCGATCTATGAGCCCGGCCTTACCGAACTGGTGGCCGAGGGGGTGGCGAAAGGCTTCCTGTCGTTCGGCGATGACCTGGCCGAAGCGGTGCGCGGCGCGGATGCGGTGTTCATCGCCGTCGGGACGCCGACGCGGCGCGGGGACGGGCATGCCGACCTCACCTATGTCTATGCCGCCGCCGAGCAGGTGGCGCGCAGCCTGACCGGCTATGCCGTGGTGGTGACCAAGTCGACCGTGCCGGTGGGTACCGGGCGGCGGATCGCCACGATCTTCGCCGATGTCGCGCCGGGGCTGGAGGTTGATGTCGCCTCCAACCCCGAATTCCTGCGCGAGGGCAGCGCGATCCGCGATTTCATGGAACCCGACCGCGTGGTGGTCGGCGCCGACACCGCGCGCGCCAGGTCCGTTTTGGCGCGGCTCTATGCGCCGCTGACTGCACGACCGGGCAGCCTGGTACAGACCGGCGTCGAGACGGCGGAGCTGATCAAGTACGCCGCCAACTCCTTCCTGGCGATGAAGGTGACCTTCATCAACGAGATGGCCGATCTGTGCGAGAAGCTGGGCGCCAATGTGAAGGAAGTGTCGCACGCGATCGGGCTGGATGCCCGGATCGGGCCGCGCTTCCTGCAGCCAGGGCCGGGGTTCGGCGGCAGTTGCTTCCCGAAGGATACGCTGGCGCTGGTTCGCATCGCCCAGGAGGCCGGCGCGCCGTCGCGGCTGGTGGAGGCGGTGGTGGCGGTGAACGACGCGCGCAAGGCAGGGATGTCGGCGCGGGTGATCACGGCGTGTGGCGGGTCGGTGCGCGGACGGACGATCGCGGTGCTGGGGCTGACTTTCAAGCCGGACACTGACGACATGCGCGATTCGCCGTCGATCCCGATCGTGGCCCGGCTGGTCGAGGACGGTGCGGCAGTCCGGGTGTATGACCCGCAAGGGATGGAGGCAGCGCGGCCGCTGCTGCCCAGCCGGGTGACCTTCTGCACCGGGGCGCAGGCGGCGCTGGAAGGGGCGGATGCGCTGGTCCTGGTGACCGAATGGGACGAGTTCCGCGCTTTGACGCCGTCAGATCTGGCCGCGCGGATGGCGGGAAGGATCGTCGTCGACTTGCGCAACGTGTTCGACCCGGCAGCAATGGCAGCCGCCGGCTTTGGGTATCACGGGATTGGAACCACGACGCGGTGAGCATCAGAGGCCCCCTTGCGCGGGGGGCATGGTTGCGGTTAAAAATGCAAGTCATTCGCAATTGCAGCCCTCGAGGTCCCCATGACTCTCCCCCGAAGCCGATTTCTGGCTGGCGCCGCCCTGGCCCTGGCCGCCCTCGCTGCACCCGGCGGGCAGGCATGGGCCGCAGGAGAAGTGAACCTCTACACCACGCGCGAGCCGAAGCTGATCCAGCCGCTGCTGGAGGCGTTCACCGCGCGCACCGGCATCAAGGTGAACACGGCCTTCATGAACGCGGGTCTCGCCGAGCGGGTGGCCGCCGAGGGCGCGCGCTCGCCGGCCGATGTGCTGATGACCGTGGATGTGGGCAGCCTGGTCGACCTGGACAGCAAGGGGCTGACGCAGCCCACGGGGTCGGCCGTGATCGCCGCGACGGTCCCGGCGTCGATGCGCGATCCGCAGTCGAACTGGGTGCCGCTGTCGCTGCGGGCGCGCGTGATCCTGGTGGCCAAGGAGCGGGTGGCGGACAGCGCGATGACCTATGAGCAACTGGCCGATCCGAAATGGGCCGGCAAGGTCTGTTTGCGCGCCGGCAACCATCCGTACAACACCGCCCTGTTCAGCGCGATGATCGCCAAGCACGGCGCCGCGGCGACCGAGAGCTACATGACGGCGTTGCGCAAGAACCAGGCGCGCAAGCCGGGCGGCGGCGACCGCGAGGTGGCGCGCGACATCATGGCGGGCATCTGCGATGTGGGCGTCACGAACAGCTACTACATGGGGTTGATGCTGTCGGGCGCCGGCGGGGCGGAGCAGAAGCGCTGGGCCGAGGCGGTGCGGGTGATCCTGCCGACCTTCTCGGATGGCAGGGGAACGCATGTGAACGTGTCTGGCGCGGCCGTGGCCAAGCATGCGCCGAACCGCGCCGGGGCCGTGCAACTGATCGAGTTCCTGCTTTCGCCCGAAGCGCAGAAGGTCTATGCGGAGGCGAACTTCGAGTTTCCGCTGTTGCCGAACGTGCCCCTGCATCCTGTGATCGCCCATCTCGGCACCCTGCGCGTCGATACCACCAGCCTGGTGGAGATCGCGCAGCGACGCGCCGAGGCGAGCATGATGGTGGATCGCGTCGGCTTCGACAAATAGCGCCATGCGGCAGCGGGTTTGATGCAGCGGCACGGACAGCACCACTGGCTCCTGCTTCTTGCCGCCCTGCCCGCCGCGCTGGTGCTGCTGCCGCTGGTGGGCCTGCTGGCGATTGCGCTGCGCGACGGCGGCGCGGAATGGGAGCACTTGGCGCGCCATGTGCTCCCTGATGCGTTGTGGCAGACCGTGCAGTTGCTGCTGGGGACTTCCGTGGTGGCGGGGGTGGTGGGTGTAGGTGCCGCTTGGCTGGTGACCGTGTTCCGGTTTCCTGGCCGACGGTGGCTGGAATGGGCGCTGGTGCTGCCCCT
>JBIPLY010000540.1:0-2716 GCA_044369385.1 Acetobacteraceae bacterium
CAGGCAGAGGGCAAGCCGGTTGATATCTGGTTCCAGGATGAAGCCAGGGTCGGCCAGCAGGGAAGCCTGGAATACATCTGGGCCCCGCGCGGATCGCGGCCACGTGCAGTGCGCGACAACCGCCGCGATTCCGTCCACCTGTTCGGCGCGCTGTGCCCGGCCAGGGCTGTCGGTGCCGCCGTCATCATGCCAGCGGCCAACAGCGAGGCCATGGGCATTCACCTGGCCGAGATCAGCACCCAGGTCGCGCACGGCGCCCATGCCGTCGTGCTCTGCGACGGTGCCGGGTGGCACCAGACCGGTGGCGCCCTGAAGCTGCCGAGCAACTTCTCCCTGCTGCTGATCCCGCCCTACTCCACAGAGCTGAACCCGATGGAGAATGCTTGGGACTATCTGCGCGGCAACCAGCTCAGCCACCAGATTTGGGACACATACGACGACATCGTCCAAGCCTGCGCAAAGGCATGGCGTTTCTTGGTCAACGACCCACAGCGCATCAGATCAATCGCGCAACGCGAATGGGCATGTGTCAGTCTTTAGGCGGGTTGGTATCAGAGCATTAGCTCTTTGTTCAAGAACGCAAATCTTCCGACCGGATGATTCCATCCGGTCGGATATTGCTCTAAACACCGCGCGTCAGCAGCAACGCCCCGGAGGCATCCACCCGCACCGTCCAGCCCGGCGGCACCAGCGTGGTGGCGTCGAGCTGGGTCAGGATCGCCGGCCCGGCAAACGCCGTCCCGGCCCCCAGCGCATCGCGCGCCAGGATCGGTGTCGGCCGCGTCCCCCCGGCGAAATGCACCGCCGCCACCGCCAGCGGCGCCGGCATCGGCGCGGGCGCCAGATGCGGCAGCACCGGCGCCGGCAGCCGCCCCACCGCCTCCACCCGCAGCGTCACCAGCTCGACCGGCGCCTCCAGGGTGAAGCCGTACAGCTCCTGGTGCGCCGCGCGGAACCCGGCCAACGCGGCCGCCACGCTGCCGCCCCACGCCACCGCCAGTTCGCCGCCCTGCCCCTCGTAGCGCATCAGCGCCACCTCCTCGGCCCCGCGGTCGGCCGCGGCCACCTGCTCGGCGGCAAACCAGGCCTCGGCATCGCGGTGCAGCCCGGCCAGCACCGAAGCCGCCTCCGCATCGTCCGGCAGCCCGGCGGTGGCCAGCGTGCGGTGGAACTCGGTGCGCAGATCGGCCGCCAGCAGCCCCTCGGCGCACAGCACCCCCGGCGCCGGCGGCACCAGCACCGTGGTGATGCCCAGCAGATCGGCCAGCGCGCAGCCATGCAGCGGCCCGGCGCCGCCGAACGGCACCAGCGCGAAGGCGCGCGGATCATGCCCGCGCTCCACCGACACCACCCGGATCGCGCCCACCATGTTGCTGTCGGCGATCGCCAGGATGCCGCGCGCCGCGGTGTGCAGATCGAGCCCCAGCGGCGCCGCCACCCGCTCCCGCACCGCCTGCTCCGCCAGCGCGGGATCCAGCCGCATCCGCCCGCCCAGCAACTCCGGCGGCAAATGCCCCAGCACGATATGCGCGTCCGTCACCGTCGCCTCGGTCCCGCCCAGCGCGTAGCAGGCCGGGCCGGGATCGGCCCCCGCGCTGCCCGGCCCGACGGTCAGGGCGCCATCGCGCACCCGCGCGATCGAGCCGCCGCCGGCCCCCACCGTCACCATGTCCACCATCGGCAGCGGCAACGGCCACTCGCCCACTCGCCCCTGCTGCGTCAGCCCGATGCGCCCGCCCTTGATCAGGCAGATATCGGCACTGGTGCCGCCGATATCCACGGTGATGATGTCCGCCACCCCCGCCGCCCGCGCCACTTCCCGCGCGCCCACCACGCCGGCCGCCGGCCCGGACAGCGCGGTCACCGCCGGCGCGCGCCGGATCGTGCCCGCCCCGGCCACCCCGCCATTGGATTGCATCAGCAGCAGCGGCGCCGTCACCCCATCCTCGGCCAGGCGCTGTTCCAGCCGCGCGACATAGGTCGAGACCGCCGGCATCACGCTGGCGTTCAGGATCGTGGCCAGGCTCCGCTCGAACTCGCGCACCACCGGCAGCACGTCGATCGACGCGGTCACCGCCACCCCCGGCAGCGCCGCACGCAGCAGCTCCGTCACGCGCTGCTCATGCGCCGGATGGGCGAAGCTGTGCAGCAAACACACGGCGACCGCCGTCACCCCCAGCCGCCGGCACGCTTCCGCCGCCGCGGCCACACTCGCCTCGTCCAGCGCCAGCAGCACCTCGCCGCCCGGCCCGACACGCTCCACCACCTCCAGGATGCGCGACGGCGGCACCGGCCGCGCCGGCTTCACCCAGGCCCACAAATTCGCCCGCCGCGGAATGTCCTGCCGCCCGATCTCCAGCACATGGCGGAACCCCTGCGTGGTCACCAGCGCCGCGCGCGCGCCCTTGCCCTCCAGAATCAGGTTGGTCGCCACCGTCGTGCCATGCAGCACCCGCCCGATCGACGGCGCCTGCGCCCCCGCCGCCTCCAGCGCCAGGCGCACGCCATTGATGAAGGCCTGGCTCGGATCGGACGGAATGCTCGGCGTCTTGGCGCGCCAGGCGCGGCCGGTCGCCGGGTCCTGCAGGGTCACGTCGGTGAAAGTGCCGCCAATGTCGACGGCCACGGACAAAGAGGTCATGCGTGTGGTGTCCCGAAGAAAGCAGTTCTTTTTTGAAAAAAAGAACCGAAAAACTTTTCACACCTGGCGCCGTGT
>JBIPLY010000541.1:0-2715 GCA_044369385.1 Acetobacteraceae bacterium
GGCGTCAGGCCACCACGTGCTCCACCGCGCCCACCCCCATCAGCGCCAGCTCCTTCGCCCGATGACACGCCACCAGCCGCCCCGGCTCCGCCTCCTGCAATTCCGGCAGCACCTGGCGGCACACATCCGTCGCATACCGGCAGCGCGGATGAAACGCGCAGCCCGGCGGCGGATTGGCGGGATCGGCGATCTCGCGCTCCAGCACGATCCGGTTGCTCACCGCCCCCGGCACCGGCGTCGGCGCGGCGGACAGCAGCGCCTCGGTATAGGGATGCAGCGGCCGGTCGAACAACGCCTCGGTCTCGGCCAGCTCGACGATCCGGCCGACATACATCACCGCCACCCGGTCGCTGACATGCTTCACCACGGACAGGTCATGCGCCACGAACAGATAGGTCAAGCCCAACTGGTCCTGCAGATCCAGCATCAGGTTCAGGATCTGCGCCTGCACGGAGACGTCCAGCGCGCTGACCGGCTCATCGGCCACGATCAGCGACGGGTTCAGCGACAGCGCCCGCGCGATGCCGATGCGCTGCCGCTGCCCGCCGGAGAAGGCATGCGGGAAGCGATTGTAATAGGCGCGCGGAAGCTGGACCAGCTCCATCAGCTCCTCCACCCGGCGCCGGCGCGCCGCGGTGTCGGTCATGCCGTTGATCAGCATCGGCTCGCCGATGATGTCGCCCACCACCATGCGCGGATTGAGCGAGGAATAGGGGTCCTGGAACACCATCTGGATATGCCGCCGCAGCGGGCGCAACTCGGCGCGCTTCAGCCCGGCGAGGTCGACCTCCCGCCCCTCGACCTTGAAGCGGATCGATCCACCGCTGGGCACATAGGCGCGCAGGATGCAGCGCGCCGCCGTGGTCTTGCCGCAGCCGCTCTCGCCGACCAGCGCCAGCGTCTCGCCGCGGCGGATCGAGAACGACACGCCGTCAACCGCCTTGACCTGCCCCACCACGCGGCGCAGCAGCCCCTTGCGGATCGGGAAGTGTTTCTTGAGGTCGCGGACCTCCAGGATGGTCTCGCTCATCGGGCCGCCTCCGCCATCCCGCCATGCAGGAAGCACCGCACCTGCCGGCCATCCGGCATATCGGTCGCCGGCGGTTCGGCCCCCTCGCAGGTGGCGTTGATGATCTCCGCACAGCGCGGGTGATAGGCGCAGCCCTGCGGCCGGTTGAAGGGATGCGGGATCGATCCGGCGATGGTCGGCAGCCGTGTGCGCGGCTTGGCCAGCACGGTCGGGATCGAGCGCAGCAGGGCGCGGGTATAGGGATGGCGCGGCGCCTCGAAGATCTCCCGCACCGGCCCGGTCTCCACGGCGCGGCCCAGATACATCACGCTGACATCATGGGCCATCTCCGCGATCACCCCCATGTCATGGGTGATCAGGATGATCGCCAGGCCGCGATCCTTCTGCAACGTGCGCAACAGGTCGAGGATCTGCGCCTGGGTGGTGACATCCAGCGCCGTGGTCGGCTCGTCGGCGATCAAGACGCGCGGGTCGCAGGACAGCGCCATGGCGATCATCACCCGCTGGCGCAGGCCGCCGGAGAGCTGGAACGGATACTCGTCCACCCGCCGCGACGGCTGCGGCACGCCGACCATGTCCAAGAGCTCGATCGCCCGCTTCGTCGCGGCGCGATCGTCCAGGCCCATGTGCAGCTTGATGCCCTCGGCGATCTGGTTGCCGATGGTGTAGTGCTGGCTGAAGCTGGCCATCGGCTCCTGGAACACCAGCGCGATTTCCGGGCCGCGGAACTTGCGCATCGCCTCGTTGGACAGGGCGGCGATGTCGATCGTCTCGCCCGAAGCGCGCCGCAGCATGATCTGCCCGCCCACCACCCGGCCGGGCCGGTCGACGATGCCCAGCACGGAGCGCGCCGTGACGCTCTTGCCGCAGCCGCTTTCCCCGACCACGCCCAGGGTGCGCCCCTCGAACACGTCGAAATCGACGCCGTCGACGGCGCGTACCACGCCCTCCGGCCCGAAGAACTGGGTCTTCAGTCCGCGTACAGAAAGGATGGGATCAGCCATAGGGGTCCGCCGCATCGCGCAGGCCGTCGCCGAGGAAGTTGAAAGCCAGGATTACCACCACCACGGGGATGGCGGAGATCAGCAGCCAGGGCGCCAGCGCCAGCGTCTGGATGTTCTGCGCATCCTGCAACAGGATGCCCCAGGAGATCGCCGGCGGGCGCAGGCCCAGGCCCAGGAAGCTCAGCGACGTCTCGCTGATGATCATGGCCGGAAGCGCCAGGCTGACGGCGGCGATGATGTGGCTGGCGAAGCTGGGCAGCATGTGGCGGAAGATGATTCTGCCTTGTGACGCGCCGGCCAGTTCGGCGGCCATCACGAAGTCCTCTTCCTTCAGCGCCAGGAATTTTCCGCGCACCACCCGGGCGAGGTCGGTCCAGGCCAGGAGGGAGATGATGATGGTGATGGCGAAGTAGATCTGCAGCACGCTCCAGTCGTTCGGCAGGGCGGCCGCCAGCCCCAGCCAGAGCGGGATGGTCGGCATCGAGCGGATCACCTCGATGGTGCGCTGGATCACCGTGTCGACCATGCCGCCATAAACCGCCGAGATGCCGCCCAGCAGCACGCCGAGGAACAGCGAGATCGTCACGCCCACCAGCCCGATGGTCAGCGACACCCTTGTTGCCACCACCAGCCGGCTCCACAGGTCGCGGCCCAGGAGGTCGGTGCCCAGGATGTAGATGC
>JBIPLY010000624.1:0-2712 GCA_044369385.1 Acetobacteraceae bacterium
ACCTTCGCCTCGGTCAGGTTCGCCCGCGCGAAGGACGCGTCGTCGATCTCCGCCGAACGCTGGGTCGCCTTGGCGAAGTCGAAATTGCCGTTCTCGTCGGGCACGATGATGAAGCCGTCGCGGATGTCGGCCTGCTTGAGCATCGCGCTTTCGAGATTGGCCCCGCGCATCGACACGCCGCGCAGGTCGGCGCGCGTCAGGTCGCAGCCCTTGAGATTCGCGCGCGTGAGGTCGGCGCCGAAGAAGTTCGCCCGTTCGAGTTTGGCGCCCGCGAAGTCCGCCTCGGCCATGCGCGCGCCGACGAACTCGGCCTCCGAGAGGGGATTGGCGCCGAAAGTCAGCCGTTCGAGCGTGTGGAAGGGCAGCGTCAGCCGCTTGCCGCCGGTCTGCTTGGCCAGCATGCGGCCGTGCGCGGCGATCGCCTTTTCGAGGTCGAGCTGTGCGACTTTCGGGTAAGAGGGCGCTTTGGGGGGCGGCATCGCCTCCACCATACGCAATCCGCGGGTACCGCGACAAATGCGGGGAGAACCGGGCTGGGGCGACCGACGGGGCTCGAACCCGCGACAACCCGGACCACAACCGGGTGCTCTACCAGCTGAGCTACGGCCGCCACAGCCGGCGCGGTTTTACACGCCCCGCCCGCCCGGGGCAAGCGGCCGGCGCGTTGCGTCCGGGCGCGGGCGCGTGCTACCCCCTGCCCGGTCACGACGGGGGAGGAATGCCGATGACGTTGACGCTGGCCGGGCGCATGAGCCGCCTCGGCACCGAAACCGCGTTCGAGGTCCTGGCCCGCGCCAAGGCGCTGGAGGCCAAAGGCAAGTCGATCGTCAGCCTGAGCATCGGGCAGCCGGATTTCCGCACGCCCGAGCACATCGTCGAGGCCGGCATCAAGGCGCTGCGCGACGGCCACCACGGCTACACCCCGGCCAACGGCATCCTGCCGCTGCGCGAAGCGGTGTCGCGCGACCTGCACCGCCGCCTCGGCGTCGACGTCGATCCCGGCCGCGTGCTGATCGTGCCCGGCGGCAAGGTCACCATGTTCTTCGCCATCGAGATGTTCGGCGAACCCGGGGCCGAGATCGTCTACCCGAATCCCGGTTTCCCGATCTACGAGAGCGTCATCAAGTACTCCGGCGCCACGCCGGTGGCGCTGCCGCTGCTGGAGAAAAACGGCTTCGCCTTCGACGCCGACGACGTTCTGGCGCGCGTCAACGCGCGCACGCGGCTGATCATCCTCAATTCGCCGGCCAACCCCACCGGCGGCGTAACGCCCAAGGACCAGGTCGACAGGCTTGTCGCCGGGCTCGCGAAATTCCCCGACGCCGCGATCATGTCCGACGAGATCTACGGCCAGATGACCTATGACGGCCGGCCGCACGTGTCGTTGATGAACTACCCCGAGATCGCCGACCGGCTGATCCTGCTCGACGGCTGGTCGAAGACCTACGCGATGACCGGCTGGCGGCTCGGCTATTCGGTGTGGCCGCAGTCGATCGTGGCGCAGGCCGAGCGGCTGGCGATCAACTGCCATTCCTGCGTCAACGCATCGGCGCAGTTCGCCGGCATCGCGGCCCTCGAAGGCCCGCAGGACGCCGTTCGCGAGATGGTCGCCGCCTTCGACAAGCGCCGGCGCGTCATCGTCGACGAGCTCAACGCCGTTCCGGGGTTCCGCTGCGTCGAACCGGGCGGCGCCTTCTACGCGTTCCCCAACATCGAGGGGACGGGCTACACGAGCCGCGAACTCGAACACCTGTTGCTCGACGAGGCCGGCGTCGCCGTGCTCTCGGGCACCGCGTTCGGCCGCTACGGCGACGGTTATCTCCGCTTCTCCTACGCGAATTCGGTCGAGAACATCCGCCTCGCCATGGAGCGGATCCGCAAGACCCTCGCGGCCCGACCGGCGCCGAAAGCCGCACAATAATTGGGCGACTTGGTCAAAAATCGTGCAATAAACTGCCTTCCGGACGGGCGAATCCGGACGCCGCGCGACGGGCGTTCTGGCATGGCCCGTGCTTCTAGGGACGGTCTCGACGCCCTCCCTGGATCCGCCCGCACCCCGATCGCAGCCGTGACGCGCCAATGAAAAAGATCGAAGCCATAATCAAGCCGTTCAAGCTCGACGAAGTGAAGGACGCGCTCAACGAAATCGGCCTCAAGGGCATCACCGTGGTCGAGGCGAAGGGCTTCGGCCGCCAGAAGGGCCACACCGAGCTCTA
This sequence comes from Acetobacteraceae bacterium, assembly GCA_044369385.1. GTDB lineage: Bacteria > Pseudomonadota > Alphaproteobacteria > Acetobacterales > Acetobacteraceae > CAMDGX01. The sequence continues at coordinate 2,217 of JBIPLY010000624.1, forward strand.
CCGCGGCGCCGAGTACGTGGTCGACTTCCTGCCGAAGGTGAAGCTCGAGGTCGTCCTCGAGGATTCGCTGCTCGAGCGCGCGATCGAGGCGATCCAGCGCGCCGCCCACACGGGCCGCATCGGCGACGGCAAGATCTTCGTTTCCACGATCGAAGAGGTCATCCGCATCCGCACCGGCGAACGCGGCGCCGAAGCGGTCTGACCCGAATAAAGAGTTCCGGATTCAACCCACCCGTCAGTCAGCGGGGCAACCACAGGAAAAAGGCGATGTCGGATCCCAAGACCGTTCTGAAGAAGATCAAGGACAACGGCTGCAAGTACGTCGATCTGCGGTTCACGGACCCGCGCGGCAAGCTGCAGCACCTCGCCCACGCGGTCGAGACGATCTCGGAGGAGACCTTCGAGGAAGGCCTCATGTTCGACGGCTCGTCGATCGCCGGCTGGAAGGCCATCAACGAATCCGACATGACGCTGATCCCCGACCCGACGACGGCAG
>JBIPLY010000542.1:0-2707 GCA_044369385.1 Acetobacteraceae bacterium
GGGGTCTTCGACGTAGCGCAGGCGGACGATGGAGTCCGCGAGCAGCATGGCGTAGCCGCGCGGGTAGTCGGGGCTGGGCGGGTGGACGTCGATGAGCTTGGCGGTGAAATCGGTGTCCGGGGCGTCGGTGGCGACGAAGAGGTCGAGCTCGACCGGGCCGGCGATGGTCCGTTCCTGGTCGAGCCTTGGGGTCTGGAACACCAGCACGTCGGGGCGGGCGGCGAGCGGGAGGTGCGGCGGGCGGCAGCCGAGGAAGGCTTCGGTCTCGGTCTGGTCCCAGCTTCCGGGGATGGCGAGCGGATCGAGCGAGGAGTGGTTGCCGCCGATGGTGGGGACCGGGTTGGCGGGGTCGAAGTCGTAGGAGAGCGGTGTAGTGTCCGGTTCCTGCGGCATTTCGGACAAGGTGCCGTCGGCGTGCAGGTGGTAGGGCGTGGGCGCGGTGCCTGGGATTGGCCAGTCCTGGGCGGTGATCCAGTGGCCGCCGTGGTCGAGGCGGCCTTCGGGCGTGCGCCGGCCGCTGCCGCCGCCCATGACGAAGAGGCGGACCGGGGGTTCGTTGTCCGGGGTGCCTTTCGTCACGTGGTCGAACAGGCGCAGGCGGTATTGGCGCCAGTCGCCGCACCAGCTGTCGATCGGGGCGGCGGGGCCGAAATCGACGTCGCCGGAGAATGCGCGGCTGCGCTCGCCGTGGGTCCAGGGGCCGAGGATGAGGCGCTGGGGGCCGCGGGCGCGCAAGCCGAGGAAATTGCCGATGGCGCCGAGGGTGTACGGGTCGAACCAGGCGGAGAGGTGCACGACGGTGGCGCGGCTGTAGCGGTCGTGCCAGGTGCGGGTGCTGATGCCGAGCTGGGTCCAGAATTCGTCGCGCGGGCCGTGGCGCCATTGGTCGAAGAGGTAGGCTTCGTAGGCCGGGTGGTGGCGCAGGGGGGAGTGGCCGGGCTTCCAGGCGATGCCGCGGCGCAGCAGGTCGAACCAGTCGTGGATGTTCTCGGATTCGAGGGCGGCCTTCATCACCGGGTCGGCCTCGGCCTCCGGCGAGAGCAGGGCCTGTTTGTAGGCCCAGCTGGCCTGGCGCAGCTCGAAGGCGCCGTTCTGGCGCACGCCGTGGTGCCAGGCATCGAGGAAGCCGCCGCAATCGAGGACCTGGGCGAGCAGGCCGGGCGGGTCGAGGCAGCCGAGGGCCGCCTGGGTGTGGGCGCCATAGGACAGGCCGAGGGTGACGACCTGGCCGTTGCACCAGGGCTGGGCGCGGAGCCAGCGCATTGTGTCTTCGCCGTCGGGGCCGTCGGTCAGGTATTTGACGAAGGCGCCGGTGCTGCCGAAGCGGCCGCGGGTGTCCTGGACGACCATCGCGTAGCCGCGGGCGGTGAAGATCGCGGCGAAGGCTTCGGCGGGGGCGATGGCGGGGTCGGCGGCGGTGTTTTCGCGCCCGCCGGGCAGGTGGCGGCCGTAGGGGGTGCGGCTCAGCACCACGGGGAAGGGGCCGGGGCCGGGCGGCAGGGTGATGTCGGTGGCGAGGCGGATGCCGTCGCGGGTGGTGACGTGTTCGGTGCGGGCGGGCATGGCGGTTCCCCGGTTGTCGGGGGCGATCATGTCCGCCCGCGCCGGATCAGGCGAGATGCTTGCGGAAATGGGCCACCGTGCGGTCCCAGGCGAGCTTGGCGGCGGCCTCCTGGTAGCGCGGGGTGGAGTTGTTGTGGAAGCCGTGCTGGGTGCCGGCGTAGATGTGGGCTTCGTATTGCTTGTTGTTGGCCTTCAGGGCGGCTTCGTAGGCCGGCCACTGGCCGTTGATGCCGGCATCGTTCTCGGCCATGTGGATCAACAGGGGGGCGGTGATGTTCGGCACGGTGTTGGCGGCGGCGGCGGCACCGTAGAACGGCACGGCGGCCTGCAGGTCGGCGCCCATGGTGGCGGCGAGCCAGTTGCTGGTGCCGCCGCCCCAGCAGAAGCCGGTGACGCCGAGCTTGCCGTTCGCGCCGGCATGGGCCTTGAGGAACTTCGCGCTGTTCAGCATGTCGATGCGCAGCTTCGGCTGTTCGAGGGCGGATTGCATGGCGCGGCCGTCATCGTCGTTGCCGGGGTAGCCGCCCAGGGAGTGCAGGCCGTCCGGGGCCAGGGCGAGAAAGCCGGCGGTGGCGGCGCGGCGGGCGACGTCCTCGATATAGGGGTTCAGGCCGCGGTTCTCGTGGATCACCAGCACGGCGGGGTGCGGGCCCGGCGCGGTGGGGGCAACGAGGTAGCCGCGCATCTGCTCGCCGTTGCCGCCGGGGCTGTCATAGGTGACGTAGGTCGCCTTGATGCGCGGGTCGGTGAAGCTGACGGTCTGGGCACGGGCGTAGTTCGGGATCAGGGCCTGGGCCATGGCCAGGCCGCCGGCGATGGCGGCGCATTGCGCCATGAAGCTGCGGCGGTCCATGCGGCCGTGGCAGTATTCGTCGTAGAGGTCGAAGACGCGCTGGTCGATCTGGAGCTGGGTCAGCGGGGCGAGCTGGTCGGTCATGGGCGGCCTCCCTGTGGCGGTGGCGCAGCGTGACGGATCGCGGCGGCTTGGACAATGCGAAACGTGTTGCCTGCCCCGCGCGGTCGGGCCACGGTTGGGCAAAATCGGGAGGGTGCGATGGCGGATGCATGGCTGGGGCTGGCGGGCAAGGTGTGCGTGGTGACCGGGGGGGCCGGCGGGCTGGGGCGCGCGATCGGGGCCGGGTTT
>JBIPLY010000009.1:0-25949 GCA_044369385.1 Acetobacteraceae bacterium
GTCGCGCTGAACGCCCTGCCCCGCCCGTCGGGCAAGCTCGCCATCGCCGGCGATGCCGCGATCAGCGTCGCCAGCCGCCTGGCCGCCCGCGGCGCTGATGTCATGCTGACCGATGCCCGCCTGCCGGACGCCATTGCGGTGGCCCGCGTCGCCGCCCGCCACCTGCTCGCCGGCCGCCACCCCCCGGCCCAGCCGCTCTACATCGATCCGCCGGAAGCCAAACTCCCCGCCGGCGGCCTGCGCCCCCCGCCCGCCACGTGATCGCCACCCCCATCGTTGCAACTGCGGCCCACGCCGCCGCCCTGGCCGCCATCCACCAGGCCGCCTTCCCGCCCGGCGAACGCTGGGGCGCCGATGCCATGGCGCTGCAACTCGCCCTGCCCGGCGTGCTGGCGCTGATCGACCCGCGTGGCGGGATGGTGATGGCCCGCATCGCCGCCGACGAAGCTGAAATCCTCACCCTGGCGGTCCACCCGGACGCCCGCCGCCAGGGCCTGGCCCGCGCCCTGCTGGCCGAAGCCGCCGACATCGTCGCCGCCCAAGGCGCCACCGCCCTGTTCCTGGAAGTCGCCCTGCGCAACACCGCCGCCCGCGCGCTCTACGCCGCAAGCGGCTTCGCGGAAGTCGGCCGCCGCCGCCGCTACTACGCCGACGGCGACGACGCCATGGTCATGCGTCGGCCGCTGTCGCCCGCAGATCCGCCGTGATGGTCCCGGCCGCCGCCGCCTCCGCCTCATGCCCCGGCTCGCGCGCCGTTTCCAACAACGCCGCGTCATACCATTCCCGCATCGGCGCCAACGCCAGCAGCCGCGCCACATACCCCGCCGCCGGCGCGCTGAACGCCAGCCCATAGCCCTGCGCCCGGAACGCCACCGGCGCGAAGAACGCATCGACCGCCGTGAACGCCGCCCCGCCCAGGAACGGCCCGCCAAACCGCGCCAGCCCCTCGCACCACAGCTCGTCGATCCGGGCGATATCCTGCGCCAACCCCGGCCCGATCGCATGCAGCCGCACCCGCAACCCGCAATTCATCGAACAGGCATTGCGCAGCGCCGAAAACCCGCCATGCATCTCGGCGGCCGCACAGCGCGCCCAGGCCCTTGCTGCCGCATCCGCCGGCCACACCCCGCCATGCCGCTCCGCCAGGTATTCCACGATCGCCAGCGAATCCCACACCACGGCGTCCCCGTCATGCAGGCACGGCACCGTGCCGTTCGGCGCGAAGGCCCGGAACGCCGCCCGGTTCGACCCCGGCGCGAACAGGTGCTGTTCCTCCTCGAAGCCGATCCCCAGCACGCGCATCAGCACCCAGGGCCGCAGCGACCATGAGGAATAGTTCCGGTTGGCGGTGTGCAGCCGATAGCCCATTACTTCAGCGTCTCCATGTAGGCGATCAGGTCGGCGCGCTGGGTGGCGTTGCGCAGCCCGACATAGGCCATGGTGGTGCCGGGCACGACCTCCTTCGGATTGGCCAGATACTTCTCCAGCACCTCCGGCGTCCAGGTGATGTTGGCGCTCTTGTTGGCGGCGGAATAGCGGAACCCCTCCACCGTGCCGGACATGCGCCCGACGATCCCGGCCATGCTCGGCCCCACCCGGTTCTTGCCGGCCTCCACCACATGGCACGCCCCGCACTGGGTGCGGAACACCCGCGCGCCCGCCTCGGCATCGGCGGCAACCGCGGGGGCGGCAAACATCGCGGCGAGCGCGACGGAAAGGATCAGACGCATGCGAAAGGCTCCGGTTTGTCTATGCACACGGCGTTATATGTGGTCGGCACCGGTTTCCGCCAGCATGCATTCCACTGTCCGCCCCGCCACGCTGCGCGCCGCCTGCTGCGTGCTGCGGCAGGCCGCCTGCGCATCCGGGCAGCGCGGGTGGAACCGGCAGCCCGGCGGGATATTGGCGGGATCGGGATAGCTGTCCCCCAGCCCCACATCCGGAATCCCCAAGCCCGGCTCCGGCGTCAGCACCGAGGCCAGCAACGCCCGCGTATAGGGATGCGCCGGCTGGCGGAACAGCGCGTCGGTCTCCGCCCGCTCCACCACCCGGCCGAGATACATTACCGCGACCTCGTCGCAGATATGCTCCACCACCGCGAGATTATGGCTGATGAACACCAGCGTCAGCCCCAGGTCGCGGCGCAGCTCCGCCAGCAGGTTCAGGATCTGCGCCTGCACCGAGACATCCAGCGCGCTGGTCGGCTCGTCGCACACCACGATGCGCGGCCGCAGCACCAGCGCGCGCGCGATCGCCACCCGCTGCCGCTGCCCGCCCGACAACTGCGCCGGCAGCCGCCCGCCCTGCTCCGCGCGCAGCCCAACCCGCTCCAGCATCTCCCCCACCCGCACCCGCCGCTCGGCCGCCGCCACCCCCTGGGCCTGCAACGGCAACCCGACGATCTCCGCCACGCTGCGCCGCGGATTGAGCGAGGAGAACGGGTCCTGGAACACCGGCTGGATCAGCCGCGCCCGCTCCCGCCGCGGCATCGCGCCCAGCGCCCGCCCATCGACCAGAATGTCGCCGCCGGTCGCCGGATGCAGCCCCAGGATCAGCCGCGCCAGCGTCGACTTGCCGCAGCCGGACTCGCCGACAATGCCGAAACAGCCGCCCTGCGGCACTGCGAACGACACCCCGTCCACCGCCCGCACCATCCTTGGCGCAGAGAACATGCCGGTGCTCTGGCGGAACACTTTCTCGACGTTGCGAACCTCGATCGCCGGCGTCATGCCGCCGCCCTCGCAGTCCAGTCGGCCGGCAAATGGCAGGCATAGCGGTGCCCCGCCAACCTCTCCTGCGCGGGCACCTCGCCGGCCGCGCATTGCGGCATCGCCTGCGCACAGCGCTCGCGGAACGCACAGCCCGCAAATCCCGGCCCGATCTTCGGCACCGTGCCCGGAATGCTGCCCAGTGGATCGCCCCGCCCGACCTTGCCCGGCACCGGCACGCAGGCCAGCAGCCCATGGGTGTAGGGATGCGTCGGCTGGCCGAACAGCTCCGCCACCGGCCCGCTCTCCACCACCCGGCCGGCATACATGACGCTCACCCGCTGCGCCATGCGCGCCACAATCCCCAAATCATGGGTGATCAACAGGATGCCCAAGCCCAGCTCCCCCTGCAGCTCCTGCAACAGCCGCAGAATCTGCGCCTGCACCGTCACATCCAAGGCCGTCGTCGGCTCGTCGGCGATCAGCAGCTTCGGCTCGCACATCAACGCCATCGCGATCATCACCCGCTGCCGCAACCCGCCTGACAACTGGTGCGGATACTGCGCCAGGCGCATCCCCGGCGCCGTGATCCCCACCCGCCCCAACAGAAACGCCGCCCGCTCCAACGCCGCCGCCCGCGACGCCCCGCGATGGCGCACGAACACCTCGGCCATCTGCGAGCCGACGGTATAGGCCGGGTTCAGCGACGTCATCGGCTCCTGGAAAATCATCGCCAGCGAATCGCCGCGCAGCTTGCCCATCTCGCGCTCGGACAGGCCGCCCATCTCCCGCCCCTCGAACCGAATGGCATCCGCCGTCCGAACCGCCCCCCGCGCCAGCAACCCCATCACCGCCAATGACGTCACCGACTTGCCACACCCGGACTCGCCGACCAGGCAATGCGTCTCCCCCCGCGCCACCTGCAACGAAATCCGCCTCACCGCCTCCGTCCCGTTGCCAAACCGCACGCGAAGGCCCTGCACATCCAGCAAAGGAGCACTCATGCGATGCCTCGGGCGTGGGTGGGGGACAGGAAGGAAGGCAAGGCTGGGGCTTTGCCCCAGACCCCACCAGGGGCCAAGCCCCTGGACCTTATCCATTTCGCCTTCGGCGGGGAGGGGCCGTCGAGGCGGTTCGGACCGTACGGACGGCCCCTCCCCGCCGAAGGCGAAAACGAATGGGGGTCTGGGGCCTCAGGCCCCAGCGGGTCCAGGGCAGAGCCCTGGCCTTCCTTTCTTCCTACCCCCACCCAAGCCCTAGACATCGCGAGTGGCTCCCAGCAGGTCGCGCAGGCCGTCGCCCATGAAGTTGATGCCGAGGACCAGGGTGAACAGGGCGATTCCTGGGACCATGATGACCCAGGGCGAGAAGAACATGTATTCCTTGGCTTCGGAGATCATCAGCCCCCAGGACGGCAGGGGCGGCGGCACGCCGAGGCCGAGGAAGGAGAGGGCGGCTTCCAGCAGGATGGCGAGCGCCATTTCCAGCGTCGCGACGACCACCAGATGGTGGACGATGTTGGGCAGCACTTCGCGCGACAGGATATGGAAGCGCGAGCATCCGGCGGCCCAGGCGGCGGCGACGTAGTCCAGGTTTCGCACCTGCATGGTGGTGGTGCGGGCGACCACGGCGAAGCGGTCCCACAGCAGCAGGCCGAGGGTCATCACGACGACGGTCAGCGAGGACCCGACCAGGCCGACGACGGCCAGCGCCACCAGGATCAGCGGGATCGACAGGCGGCAGGTGATGGCGAACATCACCACGTCGTCCACCCGCCCGCCGAAGAACCCGCCCATCACGCCCAGGGTGATGCCGATGAGGCCGGAGGTGACCACGGTGGCCAGGCCAATCAGCATCGAGATGCGCGCGCCGTAGATCAGGCGGGAGAAATAGTCGCGCCCGAGCTGGTCGGTGCCGAGGAAGTTTTCCGGCCGCCCCCCCTCCATGAAAGAGGGCGGGATCAGCCGGGCTTCCAGGTTGTGCAGGAACGGATCGTACGGCGTGATCCAGGGGGCCAGGATGCCGGCGACCAGCACGAAGACGACGATGCCGGTGCCCAGCACGGCAGACAAGGTGCGGATGGACGGCAGCTTCATGGCGCGGGTCTCACTGGCTGCGCAGCCGGGGATCGAGCACGGCGTTCAGCATGTCGGCCAACAGGGTCAGCAGCACGAAGATGGTGGCCAGGAACAGCACGACGGATTGCACCACCGGGAAGTCGTTCTTGCTGATCGCCTCCCACCCCAGATAGCCGACGCCGTGGAGCGAGAAGACGGTTTCGATCACGATCGAACCGGACAGCATGAAACCGAGCTGCACCGCGGAGATCGCCACCACCGGCATCGCCGCGTTGCGCAGCGCGTGCTTCAGCACGATCGCGGCGCGCGACAGGCCCTTGGCGCGGGCGGTGCGGATGTAGTCCGACGCCAGCGCGTCGACCATGCCGCTGCGGGTCAGGCGCATCAGGGCGGGGATGGCGGAGAAGGAGAGCACGACGGCCGGCAGGATGTAGCCGTGCCAGGTCTCGACACCCGAGATCGGCAGCCAGGACAGTTTCAGCCCGAAGACGATGATGAGCGTGAGGCCGAGCCAGAAGCTGGGCATCGCCTGTCCGATCACCGCAATCGTCATGATGCCACGATCCAGCAGGCTGCCCTCGCGCATGGCGGCGAGGATGCCGAGCGGGATCGCGGTGAGGATCGCGATCGACAGCCCGGCGACGCCCAGCGTCAGCGTCACCGGCAGCCGCGCCATGATCAGGTTCGAGACGCTGTCATGGTAGAAATAGCTCCGGCCCAGGTCGCCCTGGGCCGCGGAGGTCACCCAGGCGAAGAACTGCACGATCATCGGCCGATCCAGCCCATACGCCTTGCGGATGATCTCCACGTCGGTCGCGTTGGCCTGCGGCCCGGCGATGGCCACGGCCAGGTCGCCGGACAGGCGGGTGAGGGCGAAGCTGATGGTCAGCACCGTCAGGGTGACGAGCAGTGCGATCAGCGCGCGGCGGGCCAGAAAGATCAGCATGGCTGCCACAGTACGGTCACACCGGCACGCGCCACAAGCAGGAGATTTGCCGCGCCCGCAGTTTGCTTTACCAGACCGGCGGGAAATCGATGCGAGGGACCGGGCGGATGAACTACCAGGGCGAGTTCGAGGGCAAGCGGGTGGTGGTCACCGGGGCGGCCGGCATCTATGGCGGCTGGATCGCGGCGGCCTTCGCGCGGCAGGGCGCGCTTCTGTGCCTGTCGGACATGCGCGGCGAGATGCTGCCGGGGGTGATCGCGCGGCTGGGGTTGGATCCCGCGACCACGCTGACCCACACCACCAACCTGGAATCGCTCGAATCGATCCGCGACCTGGCCGCCACGGTGGAGCGCGGCTGGGGCGCGCCGGACATCGTGGTGAACAATGCCGGCGTCTATCCGCGCACCGGGGTGCTGATCAACCTGGAGCCGGCGGAATACGACCGCATCATGAATGTGAACGTGCGCGCGCCGTTCCTGGTGGTGCAGGCGATGGCGCGGCTGATGATCGCCCATGGCGTGGCCGGCAGCGTGGTCAATATCGGCTCGGGTGCCGCGCGCCAGATGCCCACCGGCAGCGTGACCTATTGCATGAGCAAGACCGCGCTGGAGCGGCTGTCCAAGGGCCAGGCGCTGGAGCTGGCGCCGCACAGGATCCGGGTGAACGTGGTGGAGCCGGGCTTCGCGCCGGGCAGCGATTTTTCGTATCTGCCGCCCGATTATGTGGAGCGGATGACGGCGCGCATCCCGCTGGGGCGCAATTCGGAGCCGGGGGATGCGGCGGGGATGGTGATGTACCTGTCCTCCCAGGCCGCGAGCTACATCACCGGGGCGGTGGTGTCCTGCGACGGCGGCAATTCGATCGGCACCTTCCAGCCGGCCACCAACACCTGATCGGGCTGCTGCTGGCATTGTGGGCCGTCCCCGCGGCGGCCCAACCGGTGCTGCTGAACCCGGTGGGCGTGGCGTGCATGTCCTCGGGCTTCGGGATGCGCGGCGGGCGGATGCACAACGGCGTCGACCTGCCGGCACCGGCCGGGGCCTGGGTGCGCGCCGCCGCCCCCGGGCTTGTGGCGGCGGTCCGGCGCAGCGGCGCCAGCGGGCTGGTGGTGGAGCTTTTGCACGCGGACGGGACGCGCACGCGCTATGCCCATCTCGGCAGTGTCACCCCCGAGCTGGCCGGCGGGCGGAAGGAGGTGGCGCTGGGCGCGCGGCTCGGCCGGGTCGGGCGCAGCGGCACGACGCGGGGCACGCATCTGCATTTCGAATGGGTGCGGGATGGCCGGCCGGTGGACCCGACGGGGGCGCTGGGCGTGAAAATTTGTTCATGACCGACTATGTTGCAGAATCAGACGGCTGTCGGACCGGGCGGAAAACGGCCCACACGAAGGCGTGATTCGCGGTTTGCACAAGCCAGCTATGCGTGGTAGCCGGGCGCCATGAACCCGTATCGCATCGCAGCGGCCATGATGGCCCCCATGCTGGTGGCGCTGGCATCGACGGCCCTGTTTGTGGCCCCCGCGCACGCCGACCTGGCCTGCGGATCGCTGCTGATGCCCGCCGGACAACTCAAGCAGGTCTCGCGCGGGATCACCGCGCATCACAGCGGGCTCGACCTGGTTGCCCCGCATGGCAGCCCGCTGCGCGCCGCCGCCGCCGGCACCGTGGTCGCCGCGCACAGCTACTATGCCTATGGCCTGCTGGTGGATGTCGACCACGGCAACGGCGTGCTCACCCGCTATGCCCACATGGCCGATTTCGCCCGCGGCATCCGTCCGGGCGCGCAGGTTCAGGCCGGGCAGTTGCTGGGCAGTGTGGGCCGCACCGGCCGCGCCACCACCGCGCATGTGCATTTCGAGGTGCGGATCAACGGCCGCGCGGTCGACCCCAAGCCATACCTGTCGCTGGCCGCCTGCACCGCCAGGACGCCGACGGTGCGCTTTGACGAGGCGCGTGCCCGCTCCCCGGGCGCCCCCGTTGGTGATGCCCAGCTCGCCGACGCCCAGCTTGCCGACGCCGTGGCCGCACGCCGCCTTTCGCCGGTGGCCCGCGGCCCGCTGGACCGGCGCGAGAGCGACCGCGGCGATGGCCGCCCCGGCGGTCTGCTGGACTGACCCCCGCCGGCGAATATCCGGCTTGCACGGCACGCAAGGCTGGTGTCTGATCCACATGGCAGGACCGTAAGGTCGAAGACAGGAGATCCGACGATGTTCAAGCTCACGCGTCGCCAGACGCTGGCCGCATTTTCCGCAATGGCGCCGCTGGCGAGCTGGAGCACCGATGTGCAGGCTGCCACCCCGCGCGACGCGCTGGTTGTCGCCAAGGCGATCGACGACATTATCACGCTGGACCCCGGCGAATGCTATGAGCTGACCGGGATCGAGGTCACCACCAACCTGTACGATCGCATCCTGCGCTACGAGGCCGACGACCTGTCCAAGATGGTCGGCGGCGTGGCCGAATCCTGGACCGTCGGCGCCGACGGCAAGACCTATACCTTCAAGATCCGCGCCGGGCAGAAGTTCATGTCCGGCAACCCGGTCACCGCGGAGGACTGCGCCTGGTCGCTGCAGCGCGTGGTGATCATGAACAAGACCTCGGCCTTCCTGCTGACGCAGTTCGGCTGGAACAAGGACAATGTGAAGGAGCTGGTGCGCGCGACCAGCCCGGACACGCTGGTGGTGGTGGTGCCCGCGGCCTTCGCGCCGACGCTGGTGCTGAACATGATGACCTCGATCGTGGCGTCCGTGGTCGACACGAAGGTGGCGCTGGCCAACGAAAAGGACGGCGACCTGGGCAATGCCTGGCTGAAGACCAACTCCGCCTCCTCCGGCGCCTATCGCCTGGTCGCCTGGCGTCCGAACGAGAGCGTCACGATGGAGGCGAACCCGAATTTCCGCCTCGGCGCGCCGAAGCTGCGGCGGGTCATCATTCGCCATGTGCCGGAGCCCGGCTCGCAGCGGCTGTTGCTGGAGAAGGGCGATGTCGACGTCGCCCGCGGCCTGACACCGGACCAGCTCACCCCGATCGCGTCCAACAAGGACATCCGCATCGAGAGCTTCGCCGGCGCCAACAACTTCTACGCCATCATGAACCTCAAGCACGGCCCGTTTGCCGACGTCCGCGTCCGCCGCGCCGTGAAGATGCTGGTCGACTACCAGGCGATGGCCAACACCTTCCTGAAGGACCGCTTCTTCGTCCACCAGACCTTCCTGCCGATCGGCTATTTCGGCGCGACGGCGTACAACCCGTTCAAGCTGGATGTGGACGGCGCCAAGAAGCTGCTGGCCGAGGCCGGCTTCCCCAACGGGTTCGAGGTGCGGCTGTCCGCCAACACCAACAACCCCTTCCCGCAGATCGCCCAGGCGATCCAGGCGACCATGGCGCTGGGCGGCATCAAGGTCACCATCGCCTCGGGCGATGCGCGGCAGGTGATCGGCGAGATCCGCGGCCGGACCTTCCAGATGGCGGTGATCTCCTGGGCGCCGGATTACTTCGACCCGCACACCAACGCCGACTTCTTCGTCCAGGGCGAGGACATGGGCGATCCGCCGAAGGCGCGCACCGGCCCGTGGCGCGCCAGCTGGCACATCCCGGAGCTGACCGCCGAGATGCGCAAAGCCGCCCAGGAGCTGGACGGCAAGCGACGTGAACAGATGTACTTCGACCTGCAGAAGAAGGTCACCGACGAAGGCCCGTATGTGTGGATGTTCCAGAACAACTGGGTCATCGCCATGCGCTCCAACCTGACCGGCTACCCGAAGGGGTTGTTCGAGGATCAGTTCTTCTACCGGACGATCTCCAAGACCTGAGCAGGCCGGATCATGTCCGCCTCATCACCCGGGGCAGGGCAGGCGGAACCGGGGGTGGTGCGGCGGCTGGCCGCACCCCTTCGCCGGGTCGCGGCCCTGCTGTTCTCGGTGGCACTCACCTTCCTCGGCCTGACCGCGGTCACCTTCGCCATCGGCCGCTTCATGCCGATCGATCCGGTGATCGCCATCGTCGGCGACAAGGCGAGCCAGGAGACCTATGACCGCGTCTATCGCGAGCTGGGCCTGGATCAGCCGGTGGTGGTCCAGTTCGCCCAGTACCTCGGCAAGATCGCCGCCGGCGACTTCGGCAAGTCGGTGATGACCGCCCGCCCGGTGTTGGAAGACCTGCTGCGCGTGTTCCCCGCCACCATCGAGCTGGCGGCCCTGGCGCTGGTGATCGGCGTCTTGCTGGGCGTGCCGATCGGGGTGATCGCGGCGACCAATCGCGGGCGCTGGATCGACCAGGTGGTGCGCTTCCTGTCGCTGACCGGCTATTCGATGCCGGTGTTCTGGCTCGGCCTGGTCGGATTGCTGCTGTTCTACGCCAAGCTCGGCTGGGTCGAGGGGCCGGGGCGGCTGAACGTTGCCTATGACGACATGGTGGCGCCCGTCACCGGGATGCTGCTGATCGATTCGCTGATGGCGGGCGAACATGACGTGTTCCGCAACGCGCTCGGCCACCTGGTGCTGCCGGCCTCCATCCTCGGCTTCCTGTCGCTGGCCTATGTCGCACGGATGACGCGCAGCTTCATGCTGGCGCAGCTGGAGCAGGAGTACATCCTGGCCGCCTTCGCCAAGGGGTTGTCGCCGGCGCGGGTGATCTGGGTGCATGCGCTGGGCAATATCTGGGTGCAGCTGGTCACCGTCATCGCGTTGACCTTCGGCAGCCTGCTGGAAGGCGCGGTGCTGACCGAGACGGTCTTCGCCTGGCCGGGCCTCGGCCTCTACATGAAGAACTCGCTGTTCGCCGCCGACCTGAATGCGGTCTTGGGCGGCACGCTGCTGATCGGTGCCATCTACATCATGCTCAATATGCTGTCCGACATCGTCTATGCGCTGGTCGACCCACGCGCGCGGGACCAGGGTTGATGCAACTGCGGGCCTGGCTGCTCGATCCCGCGCCCTCCAGCCGGCGACAGGCGCGCCTGGGCGGCTGGTTCCGCGCCTGGCTGGCGTTCCGGCGCAACACGCTGGGCATGGTCGGGCTGATGATCGTGCTGCTGCTGCTGGCGGTGGCGGCTTTCGCGCCAGTGATCGCCGATCCCGCCAGCGCGCTGACCCAGACGCTGGAGAACCGGCTGCAACCGTCCTCCTGGGCGCATCCGTTCGGCACCGACGAGCTGGGGCGCGACATCCTGGCCCGCGTGATTTTCGGGGCGCGCATCACGCTGACCATCGTCGTGCTGGTCAGCCTGATCGTGGTGCCGATCGGGCTGGTGATCGGGCTGCCGGCCGGCTATTTCGGCGGCTGGATCGATGCGGCGCTGATGCGCTTCACCGATATCTTCCTGGCTTTTCCGCGGCTTGTCCTGGCGCTGGCCTTCGCCGCGGCGCTGGGGCCGGGGATCGAGAACGCGGTGATCGCGATCGCGCTCACCGCCTGGCCGCCCTATGCCCGCCTGGCGCGGGCGGAGACGATGACCCGTCGGCGCAGCGAGTTCATCCAGGCCGCGGAGCTGCAGGGCGCCTCCCACCTGCGCATCATCGGCACCCAGATCGTGCCGCTGTGCCTGCCGTCGGTGATCATCCGCCTCACGCTGGACATGGCGGGGATCATCCTGACCGCCGCCGGGCTGGGCTTCCTGGGCCTCGGCGCGCAGCCGCCCTCGCCGGAATGGGGGGCGATGGTGTCCACCGGGCGGGAGGTGCTGCTGGACCAGTGGTGGGTGGCCACCATCCCGGGGCTGGCGATCTTCGTCACCTCGCTGGGCTTCAACCTGCTGGGCGACGGGCTGCGCGACGTCGCCTCCGGGCGCGGGTGAGCGCGATGGACACCCCCTTGCTGCGCGTGCGCAACCTGTCGGTCACCTATCCCGGCGATGACGGCGATTTCCGCGCCGTGCGCAATGTCAGCTTCCATGTCGGGCGCGAGCGGCTGGGCATCGTCGGCGAATCCGGCTCCGGCAAGTCCACCACCGGGCGTGCCATCATGGGGCTGGTCCGCCCGCCGGCGCGCGTCGCGGCCGACGAGCTCCTGCTGGGCGACATCGACCTGCGCAGCCAGTCCGAACGCCAGCTGCGCCGGCTGCGCGGCAAGCGCATGGCCATGGTGCTGCAGGACCCGAAATACTCGCTGGACCCGGTGATGAAGGTGGGCGAGCAGATCGCCGAGACCCATCGCACCCATCTGAACAGCACGCGCGCCCAAGCGAGGCTGGCGGCGATGGAGATGCTCCAGTCCGTGCATATCCGCGACCCCGAGCGGGTCTACGACATGTATCCGCACCAGGTGTCCGGCGGCATGGGCCAGCGCATCATGATCGCCGCCATGCTGATCGCCGGGCCGGAACTGCTGATCGCCGACGAGCCGACCAGCGCGCTCGATGTCACCGTGCAGAGCCAGGTGCTGTCGATCATGGACGAGCTGGTGCGCGGGCGCGGCATGGGGCTGATCCTGATCAGCCACAACCTGCACCTGGTGTCCTCGTTCTGCGACCGGGTGCTGGTGATGTATGCCGGGCAGGTGGTGGAGATCTGCGATGCCGGGCGGCTGGCCGACGCGCAGCATCCCTATACCCGCGGGCTGCTCGCCGCCCTGCCCCAGCTCGGCCAGCGGCGCGAGGAGTTGCCGCAGCTTCAGCGCGATCCGGCCTGGATGGACGATATCGTCGCCCCGCTGGAAACCCGCGCGTGAGCATTCTCCTCGAACAGGTCACCGTCGCCTACGGCAAGGGAGCCAAGCGCTTCGACGCGGCGCGGGATGTCTCGCTGTCGGTGGCCGAGGGCGAGGCCTTTGGGCTGGTGGGCGAGTCCGGCTCCGGCAAGTCGACCGTGCTGCGCGCCGTCGCCGGGCTGATCGCCCATGCCGAGGGCCGCGTGCTGCTCGCCGGCCAGACCATGGGGCGCAGCCGCACCACCGCCCAGCGCAAGATGGTGCAGATGGTGTTCCAGGACCCGTACGGCTCGCTGCACCCGAACCAGACCGTCGACCAGACGCTGTCGATGCCGATCGCCATCCACCGCCTGGGCGATGCCGACCGGCGGGTGGCGCGCGCGCTGGAGGAGGTGGGGCTGGGTCCGCAGCACCGCTTCCGCTATCCGCACCAGCTGTCCGGCGGGCAGCGCCAGCGCATCGCGATTGCCCGCGCGCTGATCCTGGAGCCGCGCATCCTGTTGCTGGACGAGCCGACCTCGGCGCTGGATGTGTCGGTGCAGGCCGAAATCCTCAACCTGCTCAGCCGGTTGCGCCGCGAGCACGGGCTGACGATGCTGATGGTCAGCCACGACCTGGCGGTGATCGCGCATCTGTGCGAGCGCATCGCGGTCATGAACCGGGGGCTGATCGTGGAGACCACGACGGCGGCGGCGCTGGCGGCCGGGGAGGTGAGCAATCCCTATACGCAGCAGTTGTTGCGGTCGAATGCGGGGTTTGATCCCAGTGGAATGGATTTGCTCGATGGGGGGCCGCGGTAAGAAAGCGTCTTCTTTTTTGAAAAAAAGAAGCAAAAAACTTTTATCCGTCCGCCAGCATGGGAGGCTGGGTGCCAATGGATAAAGTTTTTTTGCTTTTTTTTGTTCACAAAAAGAAGACCCTTGCTTAACTCCGCGCGTTCGCCAGCATCTCCTCCACCACCCGCTCAAGCTGCGCGATGGTGTTGCAGGTCATCATCTGGCTGCAGAACGGCGCGTATCGCCACATGTCGCTGTCGCCGGTGCCCCAGAGCGGCTGCGGTTCCGGGTTCAGCCAGATCACCCTTCCGGCGCGGCTGAAGATGTCGCCCATCAGCTGGATGCGCGGCTCGTTGCGGTTGCCGCGGGCGTCGCCGAGCATGATCACGGTGGTCTGGCGGTTCACGCCCTTCAGCGCCATGCCGCAGAAATCCTCCAGCGACTTGCCGTAGTTGGTGGAGCCGAAGCCGACCGCTTCCATGATCTTGGTCACCGCGTCGTCGCTGTTCTCGCGCTTGAGGATGTCGCTGACCTCGATCAGGTGGCTGGAGAATGCGAAGCCGCGCAGGTCGGCCAGCACGTCGTTCAGCGAATAGAGGAACATCAACAGGAAGCGCGCGACGTTGGCGACCGAGCCGGAGACGTCGCACAGCGCCATCACCCGCGGCTTGTCGATGCGTTCGCGCTTCCAGACGGTGCGGAACGGCACGCCGTCGAACACCATGTTGCGGCGCATGGTGCGGCGGGTGTCCAGCACGCCGCGGCGGTCGCGGTAGCGCTTGCGGCCGTAGCGTTCGGCGATCTTCTTGGCCATCTCGCGGATGAGCTGGCGCATGCGCTGGATGTCGCGGCGGTCGAGCTGGGACAGGTTGATCTGGCGCAGCGCGCCCTCGCGGATTTCGCGGGTGGTGCCCTGGGCGAACAGCGCGAGCTGGCGTTCCATGTAGCCGCGGGCCTGTTCGCCGAGGGCGGCGCGGGCCTTGGCCAGGCGATCGGCCAGCTCGGCATTGCCCTCGGCGCGCAGCTTGGCGATCTCGCGCTCCAGCTCCGGCAGGCCCATGCGGTCCAGGATGCGGCGGGCGAACAGGTTGGTCTGGGTGAACAGTGTGATGTTGGTGGCGCCGGCCTGCTCCGCCGCCCGTTCCATCGCCGCGGCCAGGCCGGAGAGGTCGCCGTCCATCAGCATCCGGCCGAGGGCGGATTGCGCGCCCTCGCCGCCCATGCCCTGGGCCTCGCCTTCGCCCGGCTGGCCTTCGGCGGGGGGCGGCGGGGCCTGGGCGGCCAGCTTGGCGCCGAGATCGCCGGACAGCGCGGTGTTCTCACGTTTGAAGTAGGTCTCGAAGCACTGCTCGAAGATCTGCTTCTCTTCCACCGTCTTCGCGATGGTCAGCGTGAGCGCGTCCTTCAGCGCCTGGCGGTCGGCGAAGCCCACCGCGTTGGCCGATTCGAACGCATCGATCGACTCGGCCACCGAGATGCGCACCCCGGCCCCGCGCGCCACGCGCAGCAGCCGCAGGATCATGTCCGACGACTGCGCCTTCTCAGCGCGGCGCCCGAACGGCGAGGTGCCCGACATCGGCGCTACGTCGCCGCCACGCCCTGCGTCTCGCGCAGCGCCTTGTGCGTCATCTCTCCCACCAGCTTGCCGGCGCTGGTCATGTCGCCCTCGAATTTCAGCAACACATTCAGCGTGTCGTGCACCACCTCCGGCTCAAGCTGGCCGGCGTTGAGCAGGATCAGGGCGCGGGCCCAATCGATCGTCTCGCTGACCGACGGCAGCTTGCGCAGGTCCTGCGTGCGCAGGTTCTGGACGAAATGCACCAGCTGGCGCAGCAGATTCTGCTGCACATGCGGGATGCGGGTGCCCACGATCCGCTCCTCGCGCCGCGCATCGGGGTAGCCGATATGCAGGTGCAGGCAGCGGCGCTTCATGGCATCGCCGAGGTCGCGGGTGTTGTTGGAGGTCAGCAGCACGATCGGGATGACCTTGGCGTATTGCGTGCCCAGCTCCGGGATCGAGACCTGGTAATCCGACAGGATCTCCAGCAGGAACGATTCGAACTCCTCGTCGGCCTTGTCGACCTCGTCGACCAGCAGCACGCAGCCGATCGGCTCGCGCAGCGCGCGCAACAGCGGGCGCGGCTCCAGGAAGCGCTCGGAGAAGAACATGTCGTCGACGCCGTCGAGCTTGATCAGCGCCTCATCCAGCGTGGCGGCCTCGCGCAGCTGCTCGCCCAGCTTGTCGCGCAAAATCTGAGTGTACAGCAGCTGCTTGCCGTATTTCCACTCGTACAGCGCCTTGGATTCGTCCAGCCCCTCGTAGCACTGCATGCGGATCAGCGGCAGTTGCATGAAACCCGCGGTCGCCTTGGCCAGCTCGGTCTTGCCGGTGCCGGCCGGCCCCTCCACCAGGATCGGCTTGCCCAGCCGCACGGCCAGGAACAGGGCGGTGGCGATCTGGCGCGAGCTGATATAGCCCTGGCTGGCCAACCCTTCCTCGATGCTTTCGATCGTCGGGATTTTCTGTTCGAGACTGGTGCTCACAGGCGACGGCTCCTCGGTTGTCGACAACTGCCTAGCCTGAATTTTCGCATCCGACGAGTCCCCCCTTGGCGCGCAGCCCGACACAGGTCACAATGTCGACAACGACGTCCAAGGGAAACCAGCTCGCATGCGGGCCTATCTGATTCGCCGACTTCTGGCGTTGATCCCCACGCTGTTCTTCGCCAGCGTCATCGTGTTCAGCACCGTGCGGATGATCCCGGGCGACATCATCGACATGATGATCTCGCAGAACGACATCAGCGCCGGCAAGGCCGACCGCGCGCAGCTTGAAGCCACGCTCGGGCTCGACCAGCCGATGTACATCCAGTATTTCCGCTGGGTCGGTGGCATCCTGCAGGGCGATTTCGGCTCCTCGCTGTGGCAGGAGCAGTCCGTGATCGGCGAAATCGGCGCGCGCCTGCCCACCACCTTCCAGCTCGGGTTCATGGCGTTGTTCGTGGCCCTGATCGTGGCGGTGCCGATCGGCGTGTGGTCGGCGATCCGCCAGGACACCTGGGGCGACTATCTCGGCCGCAGCTTCTCCATCCTGATGCTGGCGGTGCCGGGCTTCTGGCTGGGGACCATCGTGATGGTGTTCCCGGCGATCTGGTGGGGCATCTCGCCGGACGTGAAGTTCGTGCCGTTCAGCGAGGACCCGCTGGGCAACATCCTCCAGCTCGCCCTGCCGGCGGCCATCCTGGGCACCTCGCTGTCGGCCATCACCATGCGCATGACGCGCACGATGATGCTGGAGGTGCTGCGCCAGGATTACATCCGCACCGCCTGGGCCAAGGGCATGAGCGAGAAGACCATGGTCATCCGCCACGCCCTGCGCAACGCGCTGATCCCGGTGGTGACGCTGATCGGCCTGCAGGCCCCGATCCTGATCGGCGGCACCGTCATCATGGAGCAGATCTTCGTCATCCCCGGCATGGGGCTGATGCTGCTGGAGGCGGTGGGCCGGCGCGACTATCCGGTGATCACCGGCGTGTTCCTGATCGTCGGCGTCGCCGTGGTGCTGATCAACCTGATCGTCGACCTCAGCTACGGCCTGCTCGACCCGAAGGTGAGGTACCGCTGATGAGCGCCGCCGTGCAACCGCAGGCCGAGGTGCTGGCGCCCCAGCGCGGGCCGTTCGCCACGTTCTTCATCCGCTTGTTCCGCGAGAAGCCGCTTGGCGCCGTCGGCATGATCGTGGTGCTGATCTTCCTGTTCTGCGGCATCTTCGCCGATCTGCTCGCCCCGTTCGGGCTGAACCAGATCAGCCCGGCCAACCGGCTGAAGCCGCCATCGGCGCGATTCTGGCTGGGCACCGACCATCTCGGGCGCGACATCCTCTCGCGCATCCTGTACGGCGCGCAGCTCTCGGTCATCATCGGCTTTGCCGCGGCCACCCTGGCCACCGTGATCTCGGTCTTCCTCGGCATCATCACCGGCTATCTCGGCGGCAAGATCGACCTGGTGATGCAGCGCCTGGTCGATGCCTGGATGAGCTTTCCGGAGCTGATCATCCTGATCGTCGTCGTCTCCGTGCTCGGCCCGGGCATGTGGCAGGTGATCTTCGTGCTGGGGCTGACCTTCGGCATCGGCGGCAGCCGCATCGTGCGCGGCGCCGTGGTTTCGGTGCGGGAGAACATGTACGTGCATGCCGCCCAGTCGATGGGCGCCGGCACGCCGCGGGTGCTGCTGCAGCACATCCTGCCCAACATCCTGCCGCCGGTGATCGTGCTGTTCACCACCCGCGTCGGCGCGGTGATCCTGGTGGAATCCGGGCTCAGCTTCCTCGGCTTCGGCGTGCCGCCGCCGGCGCCGACCTGGGGCGGCATGCTCAGTGGCTCGGGCCGGACCTACATGTACATGGCGCCCTGGCTGGTGCTGGCCCCCGGGCTTGCGATCACCGTGGTGGTTTACGCCATCAACGTGCTGGGCGATGCGATGCGCGACCTGCTCGATCCGCGCATGCGGGGCGGGCGATGAACAACAAGAAACCTAGGGAGGGATTGATGAAACGACGCCTTCTGGCAGCCGCCCCGTTGGCTGCCGTGCTCGCCATCGCCGCAGGACCGGCCAACGCGCAGAAACCGCAATACGGCGGCAACCTTGAGATCGTCACCGTCTCGTCGACCATCTCCGCGCTGTCGTTCGATCCCGGCGACTATGCCTGGAAGACCAACCACGACAACCTGCATTTCGAGACGCTGTTCGCCGGCGACCTGGACAAGTCGATCCGTCGTGGCGGCAAGTACAATTACCGCCCCGATGCCTGGTTGGCCGAAGACGCGCTGCGCGGCGAGCTGGCCGAAAGCTGGGAGTGGAAACAGAACCCGCTGCGCATCGAGATCAAGCTGCGCCGCGGCATCATGTGGCCGGCCAAGGCCGGCGTGATGGACAGCCGCGAGTTCGTCTCTGACGACGTGGTGGCCACCTTCAACCGCCAGGTGAGCAGCCCGAAGGCGTTCAAGGACTACTACTATTACGTCGACCGGATCGAGGCGACGGACCGCCATGCCGTCACCTTCTTCATGAAGGAATATCACGCCGACTGGGACTACCGCTTCGGCTGGGGCTACTATTCCGCCATCTACCCGCATGAACTGGTCAAGGCCGGCGCCGGCAACTGGAAGAACGCCGTCGGCACCGGGCCGTTCCAGCTGGTCGACTACGTGCAGGGCAATTCGCAGACCTACGCCAAGAACCCGATCTACTGGGACAAGGACAAGATTGACGGCGTCGAATACAAGCTGCCCTTCGTCGACCGCGTCACCTATCGCATCATGCGCGACGAGACCACGCAGCACACCGCGCTGCGCACCGGCAAGATCGACATCCTCGAGTCGATCGGCTGGACCGCGGTGGACAGCCTGAAGAAGAGCGCGCCGCAGCTGCAATGGTCGAAATGGCTGAACTATTCCGGCGTGTTCCTGTCGATGCGCGTGGACACCAAGCCGTTCGACGACATCCGCGTGCGCCGGGCCCTCAACCTGGCGGTGAACCAGGTGGAGATCGCCAAGGAATATTACGGCGGCAATGCCGAGCTGTTCGCCTATCCGCAGCACCCTGACTACATCGGCTACTTCGAGCCGCTGGATAAGATGCCGGATTCGGTGAAGGAGCTCTTCACCTACAACCCGACCAAGGCCAAGCAGCTGCTGCGCGAGGCCGGCTATCCGAACGGCTTCAGCTTCAAGGTCCAGGTCTGCTCCTGCTCGCCGGACAACATGGAGCTGCTGCCGCTGGTCGCCGGCTACCTGGAGCAGGTGGGCGTGAAGCTCGAGATCCAGCCGATGGAATACGGCGCCTATCTCTCGGCCATGACGACGGGCAAGCACGCCGCCGGCTACTTCATGACCAACGGCCACACCAACCCCACCCGCACCCTGCACAAGAGCTTCACGCCAGGGCAGCTCTGGGGGCCGTCGATGTGGAGCACGCCGGAATACACCGCCAAGATGGACAAAGCCTACGCCACCCAGAACGAGACCGAGCGCCAGGCGATCATCCGCGAGATGACGCGCGAGGTGCTGGACGCCGCGCCGTACATCTGGCTGCCCATCCAATACCGCTACACCGCCTGGTGGCCCTGGGTGAAGAACTACGACGGCGAGCTGCGCGTGGGCGCGGTGAAGCCGGCCCCGGTCTATGCGCGCATCTGGATCGACCAGGAACTCAAGAAGAAGATGGGGTACTGAGTGGCCAAGCTCCTGGAAGTCAGCGGCCTCACCACCCGTTTCCGCACGGATCGCGGGTCGGTGATGGCGGTGGATGACGTGTCGTTCGATGTCGATGCGGGCGAAACGCTGGCGATCGTGGGCGAGAGCGGATCGGGCAAGAGCGTCACCGCGCTCTCGCTGATGCGCCTGATCCCCAACCCGCCGGGCGAGATCGTCGCGGGCAGCGTGATGTTCGAGGGCCGGGATCTGATGAAGATCTCGGATGCCGAGATGCGCGACGTGCGCGGCGACCGCATCGCCATGATCTTCCAGGAGCCGATGACCTCGCTCAACCCCTCGCTCACCGTCGGCCTGCAGGTCGGCGAGCCGGTGGCGTTGCACCGGGGCGCCAGCTGGAAGGCGGCGCTGGAGCGGGCGGGGGAGCTGCTGATGCGGGTGCGCATTCCCGATGCGAAGGCGCGGGTGGAGGCGTATCCGCACCAGTTCTCCGGCGGCATGCGCCAGCGCGCGATGATCGCCATGGCGCTGGCCTGCGAGCCGAAGCTGATCATCGCCGACGAGCCGACGACGGCACTGGACGTCACCGTGCAGTCGCAGATTCTCTCCCTGCTGAAGGAGCTGACGCGCGAGACCGGGGCGGCGCTGATCCTGATCACCCATGACCTGGGCGTGGTGGCGCGCTACGCGGACCGGGTCAGCGTGATGTATGCCGGGCGGGTGGTGGAGACCGGCACGGCGCGGGAGATCTATAAGAACCCGCAGCACCCCTATACCCGCGGGCTGATGGCCTGCGTGCCGCGGCTGGATGGGGCGCTGGGCGATCGCCTGGTGCCGATCGAGGGCCAGCCGCCCGACCTCGCGCGGCTGCCGCCGGGCTGTTCGTTCGCGCCGCGGTGTTCGTCGGTGACCGAGCGCTGCCGACAGGCGCGCCCGGTGCTGGAGGATGTGGGCGGCGGGCACCGCAAGGCCTGCTTCGTCGCCGCCGATGCACTGGCTGGGGTTCGCGAACATGCCTGACACGAATGCGCCGCTGCTGGCGGTCGAGGGGCTGAAGGTTCATTTCCCGGTGATGTCGGGCACCGTGCTGCAGCGCCAGGTGGCGTCGGTGAAGGCGGTGGACGGGGTTTCGTTCACCCTCAAGCGCGGCGAGACGCTGGGGCTCGTCGGCGAGAGCGGCTGCGGCAAGTCGACCACCGGCCTGGCCGTGCTGCGCATGCTGGACATCACCGCGGGAAAGGTGGTGTTCGACGGACAGGACATCACCGGCTTCGACCGGGTGGCGATGCGCCCGGTGCGCAAGCGGATGCAGATGGTCTATCAGGACCCGTTCGGCTCGCTCAATCCGCGCATGAAGGTGGTCGACCTGATCGCCGAGCCGATGATCGTGCACGACCTGTTGCCCAATCGCGCCGCGCGGACCGACCGGGCGCGCGAGCTGCTGGCGCTGGTCGGGCTGCGGCCGGACATGGCGGATCGCTACATCCATGAATTCTCCGGCGGCCAGCGCCAGCGCATCGGGGTGGCGCGCGCGCTGTCGATGTCGCCGGAGCTGCTGATCTGCGACGAGCCGGTCTCGGCGCTGGACGTGTCGATCCAGGCGCAGATCGTCAACCTGTTCCAGGACCTGCAGCAGAGCCTGGGCCTGACCTACATCTTCGTGGCGCATGACCTGGCCGTGGTGCGGCACATCAGCGACCGGATCGCGGTGATGTATCTCGGCCGGATCGTGGAGATCGCCGATCGCGAGACGCTGTACAAGCGCCCGCAGCATCCCTACACGCAGGCGCTGCTGGCCGCGGTGCCGATCCCGGACCCGGAGATCGAGGCCAACCGCCCGCAGATCGCCGTCACTGGCGAGGTGCCCAGCGCGCTCCGCCCGCCGCCGGGCTGCCGGTTCCACACCCGTTGCCCGCTGGCGATCGAGCGGTGCCGCAGCGATGAGCCGGCGCTGCGCGATCTCGGTGGCGGGCAGATGGTGTCCTGCCACCTGGTGTGACGGGCGCGCCCGGCAGGGGCGGATCAGCGCGAGAGCGGGATGCGGCTGGTGCCTTCGAGGACGCGCAGGCAGGCGACGCGGCGATCCGGGGTCACCTGGTTCGGGGTGGGGGCGCCGCTGCGGCAGCGGGTCTCGGCGATCGGGCAGCGCGGCGCGAAGCCGCAGCCGGGGGTGCGCTCTTCCAGCGTCGGGGGTTCGCCGCGCAGCCGGATGCGGCGGCCGCGGCGCACGGCCTCCCCGGGCAGGTGGGCGGAGAGCAGCGACTGCGTATAGGGGTGCAGCGGGTCGCGCAGCAGGTCCTCGGTGGCGCCCTCTTCGACGATCTCGCCGAGATAGAGCACGCCGACGCGATCGGCGATCGGCTGCACAGCGGCGATGTCGTGGCCGAGCAGCAGGATCGCCATCTCCGGCGCTGAGCCACTGTCCTCGGCGCCGATCCCCGGCTGGTCGCGCAGCGCGTCGAGATGACCGAGAAAGGCGGCGGCCGCGGCGGTGTCGAGGTCGCGGGTGGGCTCGTCGAGCACCAGCAGGCTCGGGCCGGGGGCGACGGCGCGGGCCAGGGCGACGAGCTGGAGCCGGTCGATGGCGAGTTCGCCGGGATGGCGGGCCAGCTCCTCGGCGGACAGGCCGAAGCGGGCGGCAAGAGCGGCAACGGCGGCGCGGCGTTCCGCCCGGCCCATGCTCGGACGGCCGAACCGGGCGCGGCCGAGGGTGGGGTGGCCGTGCAGGCGCAGCGGCTCCTCGATCAGCTCGGCGGCGGTCATGCGCGGGTTGAGCACCGCATAGGGGTTGCGGAACACCATGGTCATGCGCCCACGCAACCGGCGCAGGCGGCGTTCGGACAGGCCGGTGATGTCCTGACCTTCCAGCAGCACGGCGCCGGACTCGAGCGGCAGCAGGCGCAACAGGGCGAGTGCCAGCGTGGTCTTGCCGCCGCCGGACTCGCCGACCAGGCCGAGGATCTCGCCGGCCTCCAGCACCAGATCGACGCGGTTCAGCGCCAGGATGCGGGCGTGGCGCGGGCCCAGCAGGGCGGTCGCGCGCCGCAGTTCGGCCACCGCGCTCATGCCGCACCTGCCGAAGGTTGCGGGGCCGAAGGCTGTGCGGCCGGACCGATGCGGGCGAAGTGGCAGCGCGCCGCCTGGACCCCGGCGCCGACCAGCGGCGGGGGGGTGGCGCAGATGTCGGCGGCCTGGTCGCAGCGCGGGCGGAACGGGCAGCCCTGGCTGGCCGGGGGAAGCGGCGCGGGCGGGATATGGCCCTGCGGCAGCGTCAGGCGTTCGGGCATGGTGGCGACCAGCGCGCGGGTGAAGGGATGCGCGGGCGCGCGCAGCACCTGCGTCACCGGGCCCTGTTCCACCACCTGCCCGGCGAACATCACCGCGATGTCGTCGCAGTACTGGGCGACGACGCCGAGGTCGCGGGTGATGATCACGCCCCCGATGCGCCGGCGGCGCAGTTCGAGATGGAGCAGGTCGAGGATCTGCACCTGGGTGGTGATGTCCAGCCCGCCGGTGGGTTCGTCGGCGATCAGCAGCTGCGGCTCGTTGATGAGCGCCAGCGCGATCACCACGCGCTGCACCGTGCCGGGCGACAGCTCGTGCGGCCAGGCATCCGCGCGCAGCCGCGGCTCGGCGATGCCCATCGAGGACATGATCGTCTCGGCGCGCCAGGCGGCCTCGGCGCGCACGGCGGCGCGGTGGATGCCCTGGGCGCGGACAAGCTGGGCGCCGACGCGCGCCGAAGGGTCCAGCGTGGCGTAGCCGGACTGCCCGACGAAGCCGATGCGCGCGCCGCGGACGCGGGTGAGGTCGGCCTCGGACATGCGCAGCAGGTCCTGGCCCTCGAACAGGGCGCGCCCGCCGGTGACGCGGGCCGGCGCGCGCAGCAGGCCGAGGATGGCGCTGGCGGTCAGCGACTTGCCGGCGCCGTGCTCGCCGATCAGGCCGAGGATGCGGCCCTTGACGACGCGGAAGGAAACGCCGGCCAGCGGTGATGGCCCGCCGGGCAGGGCCGCGGCGCGGGGCGGGGCGATCTCGGCGCGCAGGTCCTGGACATCGAGCAGCATCAGCGCACACCCAGCATGGCGGCGGGAGCCGGGGAGGAGGGGCCTGGGGCGGCGGGGCCTGGGGCGGCAGCGGTGCGGCGGCGGGCGGTGTCGTCGATCGCCGCGGCCAGCAGGCGCAGCGCGAAGCCCAGCGCCAGCAGCGCCAGGCCGGGGAAGAGCGCCAGCCACCACTGGCCGGCGAACATCGGCTCCATCCCGGCCCGGACCAGGGCGCCCCACTCGGTGCTGTCCGGGAACACCCCGACGCCGACGAAGCCCATCACCGCCAGCGTGCCCAGCGCGCCGGCCGCACGGCGCGGGATCTCGCTGGCCACCGCGGCGAAGGTGTTGGGCAGCAGATGCACCAGGATCAGGCGCGGCAGCGTGTTGCCGGTGGCGCGCGCGGCCTGGATGAAGCCGCTGTCGTGCATGGCGCGGATCTCGTCGCGCATGGCGCGGGCGAAGGCGAGGGTTTCCAGCACGCCGATGGCGATGATCATGTGCCGGCCGGAGGGGC
Source organism: Acetobacteraceae bacterium (assembly GCA_044369385.1). GTDB lineage: Bacteria > Pseudomonadota > Alphaproteobacteria > Acetobacterales > Acetobacteraceae > CAMDGX01. The sequence continues at coordinate 23,928 of JBIPLY010000009.1, forward strand.
CCATGGCGGCGACCAGCGCGAGCGCCAGGATCAGCGGCGGGATGAAGCCCAGCGCCAGTTGCAGCCGGCGCAGGAAGCGGTCGGCCATGCCGCCGGCCATGCCCGCCAGCAGGCCGAACGGGGTGCCGAGCGCGATGCCCAAGGCAACCGCGCCGAGCGGGACGGCCAGGGCGAGGCGGGCGCCATCGAGAATCCGCGCGGCCATGTCGCGGCCCTGCGCGTCGGTGCCCAGCGGGTGGATCAGCGAGGGGGCGGCGAGCATCAGGGCGGGATCGCCGGCCAGGGGATCGTGCGGCCAGAGCAGCGGGCGCGCCAGGGCGGCGGCCGCGAAGCCGGCGATCAGCAGCGCGCCGATCGCGCCCCCGGGGCTGCGGCGCAGGCGTCCGGCGGCGGCGCGCAGGGTCCGCGGGATCATACCGGGCGGATCCGCAGCCGGATGGCCATGCGCACCAGCCGGTGGATCAGGTGGATCAGCATGGCGAACAGGGCGCAGAGCACGACGAAGCCCTGGACCACAGCGAAATCGGCCCGGGCCATCGCGTCGAGCCCGTACTGGCCGATGCCGCCCCAGGAGAACACCTGTTCGACCACCGCCGTGGTGCCCAGCAGGGCGGCGATCTGGTGGCTGAGCGAGCCGCCGATCGACGGGCCGGCGCCGCGCAGGGCGATGCCGGTGAGCATGTCGCGCGACATGCCCTGGGCGCGGGCATAGGCGAAATGCGGGGTTTGGATCTGCGCCAGCATCGCCGCGCGGACCTGCAGCGCCAGGGATGCGGCGATCAGCAGGGCCAGCGTGACCACCGGCAGGATGAGCTGGGCCAGGGCGGAGCGGGCGGCGATCGAATCCTGGACCAGCACGGCATCGAGGAAGAAGCTGCCGGTGACCGGCGGCGGCGGGGAGAGCACCACGCTGATCCGCCCGCTGGGGGCCGGCGCGATGTCCAGCACGCGGAAGAACACAAACAGCAGCAGCAGGCCCAGCAGGAAGGCGGGCATCGCCTCGCCCACCAGGCCGGCGAAGCGCACGGTGCGGTCCTCGGCGCGGTGGTGGCCGAAGGCGGCGGCGATGCCGGCCGGGACGCCGATCAGCACGCCGAGCATCAGCGCGTACAGCATCAGCTCGATGGTGGCGGGCAGGCGGGCGAACATCTCGTCGAACACGTCCTCGCCGGTGAACCAGGACTTGCCGAATTCCAGGCCGAGGATGCGGATGGTGAAGCGGATGAACTGCACCACGGCGGGCTGGGTGAGGCCGTATTCGGTCGCCAGCAGAATCTGGTCGTCCGGCGAGGCCGAGGGGCCGGCGAGCAGGATCAGGCTAGGTGCGGCACCGAGCTTGATCAGGATGAAGCCGGTGAAGGCGATCACCAGGAACACGAACAGCGCCAGCCCGGCAAGGCGCAGCAGGGAACGGCCCGGCGCGTCCATCGGGTCAGGCGGTCTTCCGGGTGGCGCGGCGCGGCGGGGCCGGCTGGAGCATCGGGGTCACCTCATCCGGGCTGGCCGCAAGCAGGAGCCGTGCGGGCCAATGGGGTGCGCATAGCACGTCTGCCGGCGATGACAACCTTCTGTGTGAAGGAATGTCACCGGATTGTCAGGATCATCCCTTCACCCCGCCCGCGGTCAGGCCGGAGGCGTACTGGTCGACGAAGAACGAATAGACCAACGCCACCGGCACCGAGCCGAGCAGGGCCCCGGCCATCAGCGGGCCCCAGAAATAGACATCGGCCCGGGTGAGCTGGACCAGCACGCCGACCGGGATGGTCCGCTCGCTGCTGGCGGTCACCAGGGTCAGGGCATAGATGAACTCGTTCCAGGACAGGGTGAACGAGAAGATGCCGGCCGAGAGAATGCCCGGCCGGGCCAGCGGCAGGGCGATGCGGATCATGGCGCCCAGCCGGGTCAGCCCGTCGATGCGGCTGCATTCCTCAAGCTCCGCGGGGATGGTGCGGAAATAGCCGCTCATCAGCCAGGTGACGACGGGCACCAGGAAGGTGGGATAGACGATCACCAGCGCCCAGA